>CAYWPA010000023.1:0-1556 GCA_964459835.1 uncultured Methanosarcinales archaeon | reverse complement strand
TGCAGCCATTCTTTCTGAAAATAAGAGCCCAGCAAAAGCGAAAATGGGGCAGATTGCAACAGCAGATATCAGCGTCGAACCAGGCCCTACAGACCTTGTACCTGGCCCTGCGATTACAGAACTCCAGAGCCTTGGTCTTAAGATTGCAATTGAAGAGGGAAAGATTACGATTCGAGAAGGAAAAGCCATTGTAAAGGAAGGCCAGCCTGTAAGTGAGGCTGCAGCAAGTCTGATGAGCAAGCTGAACATTACACCCTTTAAGATTGGTTTCGCGCCTCTTGCAGCCTATTCTAACAAAGATCACAAGTTGTATAAAGGAATAAAAGTTGATAAATACCAAACCATCCAAGACTTTAAAGCAGCATATGCAAAAGCACTTGCATTTGCAGTCTCGATTGCATATTCATGCAGAGAGACTATCTCATATCTTTTAGCAAAAGCAGCAATGCACGAGAAAGCTTTAATAAAACTCATAAAAACAGAGAGTGCAGTACAACCAGCACCTCGACCTGTGCCAACACCCTAATCATAAATCATATTCGGAGGAAAACATGCAATACATCTATGGTGCCTTGCTTTTGCATAAAGTAGGGCAAGAAATCAGCGAAGCAAACCTGAAGAAGGTCATCTCTTCAACAGGTGCTGATATCGATGAGGTGCAAGTCAAAAGCCTTGTCGCCTCATTACAAGGAGTAGACATCGCCAAAGAGCTTGAATCAGCAAGCTTAATGGCAGCAGCTCCAGCGCCAGCAGCATCAGCTGAAAAGAAAGAAGAGAAAAAAGAAGAAAAAGCTTCAGAAGCAGCAGAAGGCCTAGCTGCACTCTTCGGATAATTTCTTATTTTTTAATTATCCATCCGAAGAGTTATTGTAGTTGGACTTTCTGCCTGGCGTTTGTAGTGTTAACGACGACCACCCCATTTTCACTTCTCACTTTTCACACTTTTCGGCAACTAACACAAGATATTTATTAATAAACTCCTTTTATGCAACATGAATCAAAAAGAGAAACTTGCTCTTTTTCTTGGGATGTTGAGTGGTGATGGATGTTTATCCATAAAGCATAATGGTAAGAGATATAGGATTTATCCTATACAATTCTGTAACACTGACACAAAAATTGTGCAACTGTTTGCCAGACTTTTCTTTGAATTGTTTGGTATCACGGGAAGGATAAGCTCAAGAAAATGGGCAGAAAATAGCAAGGAAATATGGGAATTTCTAAAGCACTCAAAAAAAATCGTAGGAAAACTTCGGGAAATTGGTTTTCCAGAAGGCGTAAAGAAAGAGGTTCTAAGAATTCCTAGTATAATAAAAAAAGGAAGTTATCAAGAAAAGAAATTTTTTATGTCAGAATTGAAAACCACACACTTTAGTGTGTGGTAGTATCTTGGGTTGTCGGAAATCAGAGATTTCCGAGCACTCTCAGAAAGCAGAGCTTTCTGAAGTTTCAATTCTGAGCACTTCAAAATCTTAAGATTTTGAAAGCTATCAAAATTCATTGAATTTTGAAGTCCCAAAAACACATGCCTGTCACAAACCCAACCCTTTAGGGTT
>CAYWPA010000022.1:0-1599 GCA_964459835.1 uncultured Methanosarcinales archaeon | reverse complement strand
ATTTTCATCATGCTTCTGGCATCTGGAGCGCATGCAGAGAGCCTGAAAGTGGAGAAATCTATCCAGAATAAAGATGTGAACGTAGGCGATGACGCGACCATTCTGCTTAAGTTCACAAACCCGTTTCCAAATGATTTGCCAATAAAGATAGCGGACAAAAACGTGTTTGGAAACAATGGCATAAACATACAGTGCCTTGAATATACACTACCCGGCAGCAAGGAAACAACAATTGCGTACGAACCAATAAAGCCATTTGCTCCAAGTCAATACATGCTTGAGCCGGCAAAAGTGACTTACACAAACCCTAGCACAGGAGCAGAGGAATCTGCAACATCAAACTCGCTTCAGATTTCTGTAAAGGGGACTGCGCAACAGGGTCAGGCGCAGGGAATAACGAATATTTACAGATGCGGCGGGGTCAACATACAGTCATCGTCCTATTCGTCTTCTGGCAGCTCTTTTAACGTGCAGATAGGCACCTCATCTTCAGGGCAGACACAAAGCATCCAGGGATCTGTCCAGAACAACCAGCTAAATCAGGACACAGGCGCTTTGAAGCAGCAAATGGAAAAGCAGATGCAGCAGCAAAAGCAGATGGAGGGCGAATTTAAAAAGCGTATAGCTGAAAGCATGGAATTTCAACAAAATAATCAAAGGCTAGAGAATCTTGGTTACAACCTGAGCGGAGCTACTTTCAATCCTGTATCAAGCAACACAGGAAGTTTTAATCTCTCTTACCAGAAGCCTAACGGGGAAACAGCAGAATTGAAGGGCGAGATTGCCAACGGGACTATGAAAAATATAATGTCGCTTACTGACGAAGATAAGAAGGAAATCCTAAGGGCTCTGCAAAATAACAGCCAGTTCATCCAATACAACAAGCAACTGACAGGAGAAAGTTTTAACAGCTCAAGTCCGGCATTCAGCCAAGTATCACAAAATCATACGGTTGTCAGCGTTCCGTATAAAAACCTTGCAGGCGACGAAAGCAAGATTATAGCAAAATACATAAACGGCACTATAGAAAGCGTCAACCTCGACCATGCTGATGACAGCCAGGACAACATGCTGCTTTTGCTGCTTATACCAGTTATTGGTGTGCTTGCCGGCTTTGCAGCCTACAGGAAATTCTTCATGAAAAAGAAAACTGAAACTCCACAAAATATGGTGAAGGAGAAGCCCGTGGATTATTCAAAAGAGGCTCATGATTTGCTTGATGAATCCAGACAGCTGTTTGATAAAGGAAGGGAAAAGGACGCATATGAGAATGTATCCCAGGCGTTAAGGCTCTACTTTTCATATAAGCTGAATCTGAAGGCAAACTTAACAAACATGGAGCTTCTTAGAATGCTCAAAAAGGAAAATCACAGGAATTACGAAGAAGTCAAAAAATGCCTTAGCATGTGCAGCATGGTGGAGTTTGCAAAGCATAAGCCATATAAAAAAGATTTTAAGAATGTTCTTGAGATAGCTAAAAATATAGTGAGCTAGGGTGTTACTTATGGCAAAAAGGGATTACTATGATGTTCTTGGAATCAGCAAAGATGCGTCGCAGGACGAGATAAAAAAAGCATTCAGGCAGCTAGCGAAGAAATG
>CAYWPA010000021.1:0-1838 GCA_964459835.1 uncultured Methanosarcinales archaeon | reverse complement strand
CTCTTTTGTCTTCTATTTCCCATTTTGGCGAATAAACAAGTTCCATTTAACTCCTTCAACCTCTTTTTTAGAATCAATCACGGGGCACTAACCGAAAGCAATCCGCCCAACAGAATTATGGATTTGTTTGCTGTTTAAATAGTTTTTGAAAAATACTAGAAAGTTTATAAACAACACATTATTGCTATTTCTCTGATGGTGGTGCAAATGGAAGTAAAGAATGGCGTACAATCTGCAGAAGATATTGTTAACCATTATGAAGACTCAGGCAATTATATTAATGCAGGAATTTGGGCTAGGAACTATGGTTTAAGGGAAAGGGCAAAGAAAATTTTTAAGGAACACGGCTTAGTTTATCCGCTGGCAAGCATGTATATTGACGAAGGAAAACCAGAAAAGGCCATAGAGCTTCATATTGGCGAAGGAAATTATGTTGAAGCTGCAAGAATTTCTAGAGAATACGGATATGAAGAAAGAGCTCAAAAATTATATCTTCAAGCAATGGATATTATTGTGAAAGAAGACAAGGTGATATCTAATGACAGATTTTTCTTAAGGAAAAAAGTTGCCACAGCAGCAGATATTGCTAAAGAAGCAGGTTTACTGGAAAAGGCAGCCAATCTTTATGAAGAAAACGGATTTTTATCGGAAGGAGCAAGATTTGCTGAAGATAATGGTTTAAAAGAAAAGGCAAGAGAATTATACTTTAAAAGTGGTGCTACAAACCTAGCAGAAAGACTTTCTGAGCAATGCTTTTAAAACATCTTCCTGATCGCGTCCACAGTGAACAGCATTATTGCCTGGCATTGGTCTTTTGTCGGCAAAAATGCTTCGCTTTTCTTGTGGACAGAATGAATTCGTACATTGTTTATCAAGTGTATCTGCTGTGTCAGTCCCGGCTCAAATGCAACGTTTTTTTCAACTAATTTTGCAATCAAGTTTCCAATCCCAATTCCCGGCTGGGTTTCAAGAATGTCCCTTCCTGTAACATCAAAGTATTTCCTGTGCAAACAAGTTTCAAGAATCCTTCCGCACAATATTACTGCAGAGCGGTAGGCTCCCATTTCAAAGCACTTCTGCATTTCTGAATAGTCTGCCATCACTTCATCCCTTATCTCAAAAGGCATTCTTGGCATAGTTATTTTTGGCGCAGTTTTCTTTGCAGATAGTGTGCTAAGCGATTGAATCATACCTTCAATATCCTTTTCAGCGTATTTTGCATAAAGCCCTGAAACAGCCTTTTTTTCCTCATTGCTCAGGTCAGACTCTTTCAATTCTTTCAGGGAATTTTCTATTGTTTTCTTGTAATACTCTGCTCTTTTTTCCCTGTAATCAGTCAAGTCAAATTTTTCCTTGAAGATATCCACTTTTCCATCAAGAACTGATTTCAGGGCTTTTTTAAGAAGCTCAACCATTAAAAAAGAAAGCGTTTGCTGTTTAAATAATTTTAGCCAATCTCTGCAAGCTCAACTACCTTCACATCAGTTCCGTCTATCTCTATCTCGATTGTGGAATTGCTTGTTGAATAAATCTTTGAGCTTATGTTAATCGTATTGTCGGGCTTGTCAAGCACAATTATTCTTGGGTTTGATGCTTCAAGCATTTTCTGGCTGAAGCTTGCTGCCCTGACAACTTCTGCTTTCAGGTTCTTGCTGCTTAAGCTATCAAGGCATTTGTCTGAGCAGTCGCCAAGCATAAGCACTGAAACATCGCCGTATGTTGCCTTGAACACAAGTGTGCTGTCTTGTGCAGAGCTGTCGTTTTGGCCTTCAGGCACAAAAACTTCAAGCTTTGCAGGGTTGAGCTCAAAGCTGATGTCTGAGTCTATTGTTGAAAGC
>CAYWPA010000020.1:0-7724 GCA_964459835.1 uncultured Methanosarcinales archaeon | reverse complement strand
TTTGCAACAACACCAGCCAAAATCAATGGCTCCTCTATCCGCATTATTGCAACCTGTGGAGAGTATGCATCAAGAAGTATCTTGTTCACTCTTACTACACCCTTTCCTGGCTTTAAGGTAACCCTGGCTATTGAAAGCTTCCTGCTTCCTGATGTATTTATTGGCTTCTTCATAATCTGGCACCCATTAGTTTTGATATTTCTCCTATCTTTACATACCTAAGATTCGGGACTTTTGAAATGTTTGCCTCTTTGATTGTATGTGTGGCTTTTCCTTCCAGCTCTTTTGGAACGCCTATGTAGCACATAACCTTTTTGAAAGCCTTTTCCCCTTTTTCCTGCTTATATGGAAGCATGCCTCTTATTGATCTTCTTACAATCCTGTCAGGCATTTTTGGAAAATAAGGCCCCTGCAATGGAGCTCCCATAGCTTTTTTTCTGTTGTAGTCTGCCAGCACTCTTTTCTTTGTGCCTGTTACATAAACCTCTTCACAATTTACAATCTCTATTGTTTCCCCAAGCAAAGCGTGCTTTGCAGCAAAGCTTGCCAGCCTTCCCAATATTAAGTCTTTTGCGTCTATTATCATCCTAGTATCCTCATCTTCTGCCCTTTCGGGTTTTTTTCAAGCATTTCAGGAATTGAAAGGCACTTTCCGTTTGCGCCTACTATTTTCCTTATTGCTCCGTCTGAAAAATCCCATGCAGCAATGTTTATCTTATGTTTTATATCGCCTGTTGCCAGCACTTTTCCAGGCACTATCACTGTTTCATTGTCTTTTGTATATTTGTCTAGTTTGTAAAGATTGACAACCCTTCTCTGCCTTCTTGGCTTTTCCAGATCCTCAGCTATTCTTTTCCAGATATTGACATTCTGCTCACTAGACTGCTTCTTCAGCATCTGGATCAATCCTTCCAATTGTATGTTTGTAGTTGCCATTTTTATGCTAGTGTTATTATTGTGTATGGTCCTTTGTCTTTTTGAATTATTTCTCCTGTATTTTTAAGTATATCAAAAGCTTCCATGTATGCGCGCCTTAGCATATCTTCATGCTTTCTATACATTTTAATTTCACTTCCCAAAATAGTTTGATGTAGCTTTGCACGGCTTATACCTGAATTGCCTGCTTCCTGGATAGTAGCATAGATTTCACGCTCAAGGTCTCTTACTAAAGTGTTATGATCACCTGCTGTTAATACATTATGAAGCGAGATAAACCCTACATTAATAATAGGTCTTATGCCGGTTTCAACTTGCGTTTCCATTTTACTTGCTCAGCTGCTCCTCAAGCTCTGTGTATTTTTCATCCAGTATTTCAGCAGCCTTTTCAACCATCTGCTTTGCTGTCAGCTGCCCGAAAGGCTCTATATAAAATATGAAATCAGTATCTTTGTAATCAACCTTTACAATATCGTCGCAAACGCCGTCGCATGCATCAAATACATTGTTCTGCAAAATCAATTCCTTGTCAAGCTCTCCTTTCTTGTTGAAGGCCTGAGGAGGATACTTATCCTTGAACTCTTTTAGCTTCGGGCTTTTGTTGTTTACTGTTAATTCAGGATAGTATGAAAACCAAACAACACCTGGGGACCATTTCATGTGATCTCTTCCTCTTCCCATAACTGCTGTTGCCTCAAACTCAAGCTGCTGGCCTTTCAGAAGCTTGACGATAGGCATTTCGGGATAAACAGGAACAACTTTAGGGTCTGCTGACTTTATCTCCGAAGCCAAAACCATCTGGTCGCTTCTTGCTGAAAATTTTAAAGTCATCTTTACAGAGTTCTTTGCGCTCAAAGCTTCTCCTTCTTTTATTAATTCGTAGCTTTTCAAATCTGTTTTCATAGGTATCGATCCAAGCCTGTGTGCCAGAATCTCATCATAAAGCACTGAGTTGTTTTTTCTTAACTCTACTTCTTCAATCGCAATTGTCGGAACATCGTTTATTATTACCCTTCTCAATGCGTTTATATTTGATACAGTTGCGTCTTTAATCAAAAACATTGTCTGCCCTGTTTTCTTGTCCTTGTTCAAGAGTTTAACTTCCATTATACTCTCCTCCCTCTTTTTCCTCCTTTTTTCCTGCAGCTGTCGTGTGGAATCGGAGTTACATCCTCAATTGTGCCTATTCTCATTCCCATCCTTGACAAAGCCCTTACAGCAGCCTGTGCTCCAGGCCCTGGGTTCATCGGGCCGTTGTGGCCGCCTGGTGCCCTTATCTTTACATGCAATCCTGAGATGCCTTTTTCCATAGCTATTTCAGCTGCTTTTTTTGCAGCCATCATTGCTGCAGTTGGTGAGCTTTCAAGCCTGTGTGCTTTTACAACCTGCCCTCCTGAAGATCTTGATATATTTTCCCTTCCTGTAATATCTGTTATTGTGATTATTGTATTGTTATATGAAGCAAATATATGCGCAGTTCCCCATCTGATTGGCCTTGACCTGTCAAAGCTGACTTTTTTTACTGATGCTGCCTTTTCCTGCAATTCCTTTTCTTCTCTTGTGGCTGCCATTATGCTTCACTCTTCTCCAGCTCTTCTGCTGCTTTTTCTACCTTCTCTTTTGCTTCAGCTACTGTTTCTTCTTTCCCCATAGCTTTTTCTCCTGCTTCTTCAGCAGATTCTTCTGCTTCCTTTGCCTTTTTCTTTTTTACAGCTGATTCTGACTGTATCTGCCTTTCAGGATGCTCAGGATCAGACAAAGTGGATCCGCTGTGGAAAGAAATCAGCGGCTCTTCTGAAACTGAAACCAAATAAGAAGGTGAGGATATTTTTTTATCTCCTATCATGATGTGCTGGTGTGTAATAAACTGCCTTGCCTGCTTAGTTGACCTTGCAAGGCCCTTCTTGTAAATAACTGTCTGAAGCCTTCTTTCAAGAATGTCCCTTAAAGTTAAGCTCAGCACGTCATCGATTGTTTGCTTGTCTTTAAGCAGGCCAAGCCTTTGCAGCTTTCCGAACATCTGCTTTTTTTCCTTTTCAGCCTGATCTGTTTTTGTAGCAACAAGCTTTTTTGCCTGGTCAAGATATGTCTTTAGCTCAGACTTCATTTTCCAAATCTCTTTTTTGTTTTTGAAGCTATATTCTTTTTTCAGAATCCTTTCTTCCTCAATCCTTTCCTTTTCCCACGGGTGACTAGGTGTATTGTACTTTCTCCTTATTTTTCTTGGATCTCCCATGTTTACTTACCTGACTTTCCTGACTTTACTTTTTTTACACCCATTACCTTTCCTTTGTTTTTCCTGAAGTTTGACTTTGTACTTTGTCCCCTTACAGGAAGCTTTAGGCCGTGCCTGATTCCCTTATATGATTTAATCATCCTCATTCTTTTGATATCATTCTCCTGGACAAACTTTATATCGCTCACTACAAGATGCTTGTCCTCTCCTGTTTCATAATCATTTCTCCTGTTTAACATCCATGATGGTGCATTTACAGATAATGGATTTGTGATGGCTGCTTCAAGCTTTTGCGCCTGTGCATCTGTCAAGTTTCCTGTTTTTGTATTTTTGTCAATTCCTACAAGATTGCAAATCATATTAGAAAACATTGGGCCTACTCCTCTTATCTTCAGCAATGCATGGTACAACGGCTTAGAGCCGTCTAGGTCAGTGTTGACTACTCTAACTAGATGTCTGAAGTTTTCCGTTTCCTGCACTTTATGTTCTGCCATTTTAAAATAGCCGAGAGAGTCTCGAGAATACGCTTTATACGCCCTAATAAGCGCTCGAAACATTGAACTCGGGCTTTATAATGCTGGAAAAATAGGGTGTTTATAAAGGTTTTGGATTGAAGAAGGGGCGGTAGCGGGGAGTTGAACCCCGTCCTCAGATTCCACAGACCTGCATACTGACCGTTATACGACAACCGCCATGATATTAAAGAACTCGAATTTTATTTATAAAGGTTGCTGTGGACCTTCAAAAGGATGCGGGCCGCCGATGCAATAGTGGCATAGTTTTTTTGGCTTAATGCCTGCCCTTTCAAATACCTCAAGCATGCCATCTACAGAAAGGAAGTTTATTGGCGAGCCAATCATAGATGCCATTTCGTCAAGCGTTCTGTTTCTTGCAAGAAAGTTATCTCCAGTCGGCATGTCAACACCAAACTCACAGCCCCTTGCTTTCCCATCTTTTCCAATAATTCCGATTTGAGGCGTATAATTTTCAAAGTACGCTTCTTTCACCTCTGCCGTGCGAAGAAGTTGACTTGCAAATGTGCTGTTTGTTCCTCTTATAGCACTATCATCGATAACAACAAGATTCCTTCCGATTATTTTTCTCTTGATGCCGGGTTTTAAATTAAGATTCAGCTTGATTGAGTTCTCTCTGTCTTTTTGGTTTGAGCCCTGAAATGCCCTCTCCCTGGTTTTCTTATAGAACACATCAAGAAAAGGTATGCCTAATTCCTTGGCAAAGCTTCTTGCAGCTACTTCTGGGCAGCTTGGCAGGAACGTAACATAATCAATGGTTTTGAGATCTATTCGTTTTGCAGATTCTTTGGCAAGTTTTTTTCCTAATTCCTGCCTTAGTACCCTTACTTTGATGCCGCTTAGTGTTGATTCAACATGGGCAATGTAATTTTGCTCAAAAAAACAATAACGGTGTGAAGGACTTACAATAAGTTCAGGTGTATAATCATGTCCATCCGGATCAATATAATAAATTGTTCCAGAATCAAGCTCTTCAATAGCCTTTGCGCCATTTTCCATGAAAGCAATATCTTCAGAAGCCACAACATACTTTGTATCTTTTATTCCTAAAATACCTGGCTTTATTCCTGTCCTATCTCGTATGACCATAACCCCATTGTTTCCTTTTTCGGCAATTGCCATTGTATATGATCCGGGGACTCTTCTAAGAAGTTCTTTTTCTTTAATCTGATCATAAAGGCGTAGCAGCTTCTCGGTATCTGTTCCTGTTTCTAATTTTCCTAAATCAACGCCGTCAAAATAACAGTCATTTACCTGGCCATTATGCACTATTGCAAGGCTGCTGCCTGTTATTATGATATGGCCTATTCTTTTATCAACATATCCTCCTAGGGCTATTGGATGTGCATCCTGTAAAAGCTGGTCAATTTCTTTTCTTCCGCTTGTTGCATACCTCACATGCCCTAAATAAGTGTGATACTGTCTGTCAAGAATTTCTTCCAGGGTTTCAAGCTTAAAATCGGTTACAGCGCCTGCCCATTTTACAGTATCAATTGTTTCGCCAATCCCTGCTATTCCAACTGCTTCCCTCCCCCTATGCTGCAGGGATTTTAAGAAATTATAAGCATCGTGCAATGTATGAGTAACACAAAAACCGCAATTGTGACGCAAATCCCCCATACAAATAACACCAAAACAATGGATAAATAAGTACTTTATATAGTTTGTTGCTATTTAAAAGTATATAAAAAGCACGTTGTTAATAAGCATATTTTTACTTCTCCCTTGCCTGCCTAAGAATGCCTATTATATATGGCGCAAGGAAGGCGGCAACATATATAATGCTTGTAAATACAGGGTTGTGCTGCTTTGCGAACTCAAACTTCTCTGCAAAAGAGTTTGCGACGCTTACCATCAGAAAAACATTGATAAGGGCAACAGCAGGTATGAAAATAGCCGCTATCAGATGGTGCTTTGCTTCAATATGCTCTATGTCCCTTATAATATGGTTGAAGAACAAGCCAAATATTACTCCAAGAACAGCTACAGTAATGTCAAGCTGGAAAGGGTTTGTAACAATTAAAAATGGTATCAAAACAATTGAAATTAAGAAATTGCAGACAGTAAGCAAAAGAAGTGTTGTCCAGTACAATGTGATGTTTAATTCTTTCTTAAAAAAAATATGCTTTTCTTGCTTTCCTTCACCGTGAAGCATATTGATAGTTTTGTCTATCTCTTCCCTTGTCCACCCTTTTTTTAACAGCCTTGATCTCAAGGCATCTGCATCTTCCATTATAACTCCTAATACTATACACCTAATTTGCCCAAGAGTTTATTAATTTTACCGGGCTTTTCGCTCAGCCTTGCCTTGTACTTCTGCCCTATGATTGCTGCTGCAAGCTTTTTGAAGGCTTCAGATGAAGGAGCATCAGGATGAGTGTAAACAACAGGGTGCTTCATTGCAATAGACCTTTTGACCTTAATGTCTTCGGGAATCTCTGCGATAACCTTTGCTTCGACGAAAGCTTCTATGTTTCTGCTTTCCATTTCAAACTTGTCTTTTGTTACCCTGTTGACAACAACACCCAAGATTACTTTGTTGTGCTCTTTTGCAATATGTATGACTTTTAATGCTTCGCTTACAGAAGGCAGGTCTGGATTTGTAACAACTAAAACGCTGTCGACTGATTTTATTATATGTATCAAGTCATCAGTTATTCCAGGAGGAGTATCGATAAGCACGATTTTTGTCGTGCCGATTAGATCTGCTATGATTTGCCTGAATTTTTTCAGGTCTGTTTTTGCCGCCTTATGTGAAATATGGGAAGGTATTATCTTCAGGCCTGTCGGGTGCATGTATGCTGCTTCTGTTATATTTTTTTCTCCTGTCAGGACGTTCTGCAAAGCTATGTCAATCCTTGTCTGCCCGAGATGGATGGCTATATGAGGAGTATTCAGATTTGCATCAAGAACAACGCAATCAACGCCGAAGTTTGTCAGGGCTGTTCCGAGGTTTATTGCTGTTGTTGTTTTTCCTGTTCCCCCTTTTCCGGAGACTATTGCAATAAATTTAGTCATTTTTAACCAATGATTCGATATACTCTATATATTCTTTTATTTTTTTATAATCTTCTGTCACAGAGTCTATAGTTACCTCAACCTTTTTGCCGTCTAAATCAACGGTCATTGTTACGTGCCTTCTGAATTCCCTTGCCCTTTCAAAAGGAGCTCTGTTTACCTGCCTTAGATTGAGGAAGAAATCAGCAATCTCGTACAGCTTGCTGTCGCTTGCAAAGTTTTCCTTTATCGCAGCAGCCCTTTTCCCCGGCTGCTCCGGGATTTCAAAAATCCTGTTTTCCTTTTCAAGCTTTTTCAGCAGAGCCTCAAAGCCAAAGTCAATAGCATTTGTCATCCTTTCGATTATGCTTTTGAAAATGTCGCACGTTCTTGTATACTTCAAGCTAACGAATATAAGGTGATCGACTCTCTTTAGCTCTTCTTTAGCGCTATCTATTGATTCTCGCATTTGAAATTTTCTCGTCAATATCTTTAATATAAAACTTCGCTTTTTCAACAATTTTTTTCATGTCCTGCGCAGAAAGCTTTTTCAGATCAAATTTATCTGAACATATTACAAAAACATCTTTTTTTGAGAATTCAACAGGGCTTTCTTTGCGCAGCCTAAGAAGCTCCCTTATGCTTGAAACGAATTTAATGAAATCCGGCTGAATATTGTATTTTTCTGCCATCTTGAGCTTGAAAACATTGAATTTTTCTTCTGAACTGTTGTGGAAAGGAGGTATTTCCTTGTTTTCCCTTCCGTAATACACAACCATGCTTACTATATTATCCAGAGCTTTATGGACATTATCCAGAACTACAAGCAAAAGCTTTGCATCCCCAACCAAATTATAGGTTTGGGTAAGCATATGGTCTGCGAGCTTTATGTTTTTGAAGGCATTTTCCCTTTCTTGTTTAAAGGTTTCCATCATAGAAACAACGCTTTTTGTATATTTAAAGCTTTCTTATTCCTGCTGCAGATTCATTATTGCCTCTGCAATATCCCCGTTTGCCTCTTC
>CAYWPA010000019.1:0-10895 GCA_964459835.1 uncultured Methanosarcinales archaeon | reverse complement strand
TTGGGAGAGGAACGAATTTTGCTTGGCAAAATAGCGAAGCGGTCGTTCCGAACCGTTAAATTCCTGTTTCTGTCAGTTACGTAAGTCCTGACAGATTGCGTCCGCAAAGTTTTTGCGAACCAATAAATTCCGAGCAGAGCGAGACAAAATAAGTTTGTTAAAAAATGTTCGCAAAAATTGACTGAAACATGTATTAAGCGTAATAAAACTACGCTTAATGCTGGAATATGTCACAAAATGCGAAATTTATAGTGTGGGATATGTTAAAACTTAAACAAGAAGCTCATGCAGGAACTGCTCCTTAACTGTTTTTTTGCCCTGTTCTGTAACCCTGTAATATGAATTTCTGCCTTCCTTCTTTTTCTCTAGCAAATTAAGCTCACATAGCCTATTGGCATACCTTGAGACAGCAGAGCTATTGGCATTCTTAGGGTAAACCTCTTCAGACAGGCTTTTCAGGGAAACATATTTGCTTCCAACTTCCTTGCTTACTTTAAGGCATATTACCAAAATTCGCCTTTCTAAAGGCGTAAGCTCATATTTTAGCGAAATCCTGCTTTCCTGCCTCTTTTTTTCTTCAAACACATCCTTCAGCTGGTCAAAAATACCGATAAATTCCTTTCCTTTTTCAGTAATAGAAAGCAATTTATCCTCTGGCACTTCATCTAAGACTATTAAGCGTGTTTCAACAAGCTTAAACAAAGATTCTTTGCTTTCAAAAGAAAAAGGCAATTCTGCCTTTATCTGGCTTAATTTCATTGTAAAAGAGCCTTGTTTTTCTACTTCCTGCACATAAAGCAGCTTTAATATGTTTATAGCACCCTTATCAGTTAGCAGATCATAGATTCTCATGCTGTTTCTTCTGTAATTTAGCTATTTAAAGATTGTTGGCTTTGAAAAGCACATAGAGAGGCGTATATGGCTATATTGGAACTATCGGAAACATCGGAAACAAAAGAAAAAGCGGAACCTTTAAATATAAGTTACACCATAGGAAAGAGTTATCGGAAAACAAGGTTTTCCATGGGAGTGGTTTGAGAAAATAGGTGAACAATCGATGGCGAAGGAGATGACATTTGCGTCTGTGCTGAAAAGCCAGATATACAACAAAAGGGACGTGCTTTACGCACTAACCCCACCAACTGGCTTTTTGCATAGGACAGAGCAGAAGAACGAGCTGATAATGGAGCTTGCTCCGATATTGATGAAGAGCGCTGTGTCATGCGTGTTTGTTTTTGGAAACCCGGGCACAGGAAAAACAGGGTTGATATTGGAATTGCAAAAGCAGCTGGAGGAAGAGGCAAAGAAGAATGATATTAACTTAGCAATCACATATGTCAATTGCTCAGAGAACAGGACAGAAACAGTGATACTATTGGAGATACTGAGCCAGCTTAATCCTGAAAAGGAATATCCTAAAATGGGATGGACAAGGGCAAAGGTATTGGATGAGTTTGCAAAAGTGTGCAACGACAAAGAGCAGCAGATATTGATAATACTTGACGAGGTTGATTATGTGCTGAAGGAAGAGGGAGATGATATATTATACAGGCTTAGCAGGATAAACTCAAAAACAAAATCAAATATTTCAACATTAGTTATATCAAACGATGTAAAAGTAGGAGACTACATCAAGCCGAGAACACAGTCAACGCTTGGCAGGGTAAGGGTTATTTTTCAGCCTTACACCGCAGACGAGCTGTTTGACATACTGAAGGAAAGGTCGAATCTGGCATTCAAGCCAGGTGCTGTTTCAGACGCAGTGATAAGGAAGGTAGCAGAGATTGAAGGACAGCACAATGGCGATGCAAGAAGGGCCATGGAGCTTTTGGATTCATGCGCCAAGATAGCCATAGCAAAAAAGCAGGGAAAAGTAACGCTTGACTTGGTAGATGAGGCAGTGAACAACCTAGAGAAGGATGAGATACTTGCAATGATCTCAACACTTACGCAGCAGCAGAAGCTTGTCTACCTGTCAATATTAAAGAATGAGGAAAACATACAAGCAGGCTCTGACATATACAAGCACTATATGGAAACATGCAAGTCATACAACTTAGAGCCTTTGTCAGAAAGAAGGTGCAGGTCATTCCTGATAAGCCTTACTGAGCTTGGCCTGATAAATTCAGAAGTCGGCTGGCTTGCTGACGCAAGGAAAAAAACAAGGAAGGTTGAGGTGAACCTTGACACTGTTGTCAAGAGCAAAGCCATCAAGCTGCTAAGGGATAATTTGTAATCAATCATAATCATTTGGGGGTACGCTAAAAAAGAGGCGAGGAGCTGAAAAGCTGCTCTCTCTTCTTTTAGAATAGTTTGAATTAGCGAAAGCTACGAAGAAAAAAAGAGAATAAAAAAGAGAACAAATCGGGGGAAAAAGAGGTGGAGGAAAATGAGTCAATCATTGGAAGTAATCACAACAACAGCAACAAGGCCGCATTTGGCAAATAAGGGAAGACCAAGGCAGATAAAAGTTTCAAGATTGATGAACGAATGCCTGTATGCAACAGAGCATGAAAATCAAGTTAATTCAATTGCGCAGGCAATCGCTAATTTAGAGACAGATATGCTTGTTGGAAAAGGTTTTTCAAAATATATTGATCTTAATGTTGATGTTTCAGGCAATTTGATTAAGCAGGTTAAAAATTACCTTTGCTCTATCATGGAAGTCTTATTTGAAACAGAATCAGTTAAAGGGTATACAGGCATTATAGAAACAGCAGATGCAGAAGCATACAGGCATCATAAAGCTCACGGAACAAGAATCCCAGAAAATGCACTAATGCACCATTCTTTCAGGGTTGGTTTAATAACAGGCTTAGAGCTGCTTGCAGAAAATTATTTGGCCGTTGAAAAAGGAAATGGTTTAAAGCATACAACTGCTGATATTAGTCACGGCATCAGGGCCGCGTTTCTTCATGACTTGGGCAAAGCCCATGAAAGTGTAAAGTACCTGCACTCAGCTCCAAGGGAGTTGACTGATGAAGAAAGGAGACTGATGAAGAGGCACGCAGAATACGGCGCACTATTGCTGAAAGAAAACGGCGAAGATAACCTTACCATTGCAGTTGCAAGAGACCATCATAAAAAGCCAGTCAATGGAAAGATTACTGAAGCCATTGATCCATTGGTTGCTGCAGTTTTGGTTGCAGACATAACAGATGCAATGGTCATAGGCGCAAGGCCTTACAGGAAAATAATTGAAAATCCTTGGGCAGCGATAACATCAGAAATTCATGGTGTAAACAGGAGAGTTGGCGGATTGCTTAACTTTTCGCCTGAAGCTTCTCCAGACGATGTATATGGCAAACATCTGAAAATAGTTTACACCCTATTCGGAAAAGACAAAGGGGGCTACACAGCAATAAAGAAAGCCGCTTGATTTGAAACTTTTTGGGGTGGTTGACTCATTATTGTGGGGCTGAGCCTGCTTCGTTGGGGTGGCGGGCCAGCCTTACAACTAAACTTGGGGGTAAAAATGTCACAGGAACAGGAATTAATGGACGTAGAAAGGAAGGAAGAGCTTATAGAAAAAGCAGTAGAAGAAGAATTTTCCAAAAAAGCTACAGAAGAAGCTGTGGAAAATGAAGATAAGGAGGCAGAAAAGCCAACTTTTGCAAAAAAATTATGCTCAATTTTTTCCTTGATCAGCAGGAGGGCATTTTTCATTACCTCGATGCCCTTCTACTGGCTTGTTTGCTTCAAGTTCATTTTGGAAACTTTTGATGCAAGGCTATATACATTTGTTGTAGTTGCATCATTTGCATTGTCATATTTCAACCATTCATGGGGAATACTAAATTGGGGGCTGCAGTAAAATGATACAAGTATTGGAAAATGAAAAGCTGAATTTCATGAAGATAGAGAAAGGCTACTTTCTGCACAAGCAGATTGAGCTGAAAAATAACATGTACTTCATGAGGCTGAAGAAAAGGCCTGTAATAAACATAAGGGTGGAAGAATGAGTTTGGACAAACTATTCATTCCTGTTGTAGCAGATGCTATAAACAGGCAGAAAGAACAGAAATTTAAAGATGCTGCAGAAAATCTAGATGTAAAAGGAGTAATGCATGCATACAGGACTTATGCTTCTCTTGCAAATCACCTTTTAAGGGAAATTTCTGATGATGTTGCAAAAGCTTTGCCAGAAGAAGCAAAAGCCATGGTTGAAAAAACATATGAGGCAGGAGAAAAAATATTGGCATATGTTGCTTCTGATGCAGATGCAGAAACATTACACTATATGGGAAGAATGCTTAATTTTTCTATTCCTTATTTTTTCCTTGCAAGCGCAAACGAAGAAGGAATAGTTTCTGGCCATAATGAGGTCGCGAGAAAAGGCTTTGAAAAAATAGGCCTATTCTACAACGGCCGCGCAAGTGATATGAGCGGAGAAGGAAAACGGTATCTTGGCCATGATCTTCTTGGGCTTGCTGTTCATGAACAGGCAGGATTGGTGCCATTAATTCAGGCAGCATATCAAATAGCCAGGATGCCTGAAAAGTCTGAAACACTTAAGATGCCTGAAAAACCGCTTTATAGGTCTTCTAGTGTCACTTTACACTGATTTTGGCTTTTTTTTCTTGTTTTTTCTTTAAATAACAAGCTTTAAAAAGGGTAAAGTTAGGAAAGTATATACCTAAAATAGTATAACAATATAGCAAAATGGCACCCCAAGAAACTACAAGCATAGAAGAAGCATTTTTAGCAACTGTTCCTGACCCGATAACTGATCCAGCTGGTTTTAGAGCTCACGTAGAAACAGCAGTATCTAACGATGTCGCTCGACAGCAATATCTAAGACACTATCTTGATACCAGCCTTGAGTATAGATTCTTTGAGGAAGAATTAAGAAGCAATGCAGGCCCTATCAAAATTGAAGCACGGGTTGAAAAAGGAAAAAAAATATTCAAAGTAGGAGATCAAGAATGCTCATTTGAAAAGCCATCTAAAGATGTTACTAAACTAACTTTTGAACTAAAATATGTTACAGATGCTCAATTAGAAGGAAGGCCAGATGTGCAGCATAGTTTTATTTTTCTTTATGAAAAAGCATTTCTAACTTTTTATAGATTTTCCAAACTTCATTTTGAGGAGCATGGAAGAGATTTTCCAGGTGATATAATTGCTTTTATAACTAATGAAGTTGATAGGTTTTTATACAGTGAAGGTGAAAAAAACTCTATAAATCAAAGATCAGTCAATCTTTCTGCGGAAATAGCAAAAGATGGGATACTGGTTTCTGTAAGAAACAACATTGCTAAAGCAAAATCTTCAGCGCATGATTTATTTGCTAGACAAGAAAACATGATGTACCCGGCGTTTAACAGTAGAAAATCTCCCTCAGTGCAAGTTGGCTATGTTACTATGTATACTGATTCACAAGCTGAAATGTATATCCCAACAAACAAATATATCATATCAGTTCCAATTGAAGCCGATGGTAAAAGAACAATAGAGAATATAGTTGTTGAAGGCGGAACCGACATTATTTTGCATGAAGCAAGAGAAGGATTTCGGGATGCTATTGGTAATTATAAGGCAAGAGAGTTAAAGAGCTATAGGAATATTGCAAAAAATTTAGAGATCCCTGAATTATTTTTTGAACAGCTTACTCAGGAAGTTAGAGATACTCTGGAAAATCAAGGCAGGAAAGACCTTATGCATGTAGCAAATGGATTCCAAGATATACATAGCAGTATCCGGCTTCTTATGTATCAAGCAAGTTTATCTTCAATTAATCTGGCAAGAGACGCTTTGGATATGAGAGCAGCAATAAATGCAGACCTAAGCTATGTAAGAGAAGGATTAAAGATTCTTGGGCCACGCATGGATGCAGCAACAAGAAGTGCCTTCAAATAGAAGAAATTCTGAAAAATTCCAAAAATAAAATTTGTTATTTATTCTATGTACAATCTGATTGACTTTGCATCGTACTTCCAGTCTAAAGGAAGAACTTTCTGCTCTTTGTAATATTTGACAAGCCTTTTGATTTTTGATTCAGTTAGCTGCAATCCGCGCAAAGCAGGCATGTCTTTATGATTCTCTTCTAAATGTTTTCTTATCTTAACTGATTTTCTAATCAAGGCCATCAGGCTTTCAGGCAGATCTTTTGCCACGCCCTTTTCTTTCAAGACTTTAGTAACCCTTTTTCCCAAGAAGACCCTTGCATCTGGAACTCCGTAGCTGTCCCTAAGTGTTATGCCAATCTGCGAAGCAGTTTTTCCTTCCTTTGCCAGCTTAACAACCAAAAGCTCTATTTCCTTCTGCTTTACGGGAGTCCATGCTGGCCTTGTCTTCTTCACCGGCCTATTGCTTCCGGCTTTTCCTTTCCTTCTTGAGTGCATTCGTGCCATTGTTAATGTATAAACGAGATAGAAACCCTATCTCCAGCATAAGCGAGCCTAAACCAGCTTATCTTTTGAATAATCTCAGGATTTTCAGGGTGTTTATAAAGCTTTTGGATTATGGTGTAGTGTAGACAATATTTATAAAAAACAGCAGACTACCTGCAAAATATGGCAAAAACAAGAACATTATTGCTTGCAGCAACAGTATTATTGATATCTTTGGCAGCAGCAAATGCAGAGACAAGCGTAAGGGCAGGCTATGGAAAATGCCTTGACGACGGCTCATTTACTTTTCAGGCAACAGCCACAGGAGGCTCAGCAAAAACCTCTGAAATGTCTGTCAGTGTAAGGAATGATTATTACAAATACAAAGCAGAAGCAATAGGAAGCTGGGATAAAGAAGAAGTAACATATGGGATATATGCAGATGAAAAGCAGGCAACTTTTACTTCATCAAAAGGAAATATGAACAATTCATGGGACTATGATGTTGTGTTAACATACCAAGGATGCAGAAATCCTCCGTGCGAATCTTCAATAACCTTAAAGCAGTGCCCTGGGTTTCCTTACAGCTGCAAGCTGTCAGAGCTTGAAGTAGTTTCATGCGATATCAAAGATAACCAGATGATAGCAGTATTTGCAAACCTGAATAAAAACCAGCACGAGATGCTTAATCCAAACAAGGATTTGCTGTTCTACATACAAAGCAACAAAAGATCGCACTTCTGGGGAATCAGCTCTGCTCCAGAATTAACAGTAAGCTCTTTAGGAGGAGATAAGTATATCCTTAAATTTGACTTGCAGGAGGCAGAACAGATTGAAAGCTTTGGCATAACAGCTTCAAAATGCCCTCTTGACTCATTTTCTGAAAGAGAAAGAAAGGAAAAAATCATAAGCTGCAAGCCAAAGAAAGAGGTTGTAACAGAAACAAAAGAGCAGGAAGAGGAGGAGAAAGGGATAAAGACAACAACAAAAGTTGCAACACAGCCAACAGAAGAGCCTGAAGCAGAAGAAGCTGCGGAGAGCATGGGCGAAGCAGAGCCTGTAAAAAAACAAGGCAAGAAAGTTCCTGTTGCGCTTCTTGTAGCAGCTTTGGCGATTTTAGCAATATTCATTGTTATAATTATTTATGTTGTTTCAAAAACATCAAATAAGTAGAATGCATAAGCTGACAATATTTTCTATAGCTGTATTTTCTGCTATTGCCATAATCATGGCTGCATCATGCTCAAGCGATGCAAGGGTCATAAGAGCCATCAAAGAAACTGCTCAAGATCAGGCTGGAGAGGATGAAGAGGGGTTTATAGTAGTAGAGCCAAAGAGGATTGAAGTGCATAATGAAGAAGGCATAATAGGACCCGGAGGAAAAACAGAATACTCAAGGGAGAGGCAGTATGGGACTTTGATTGACCTTACAAAAATTAATGCTTCTAACTGTGAAGGCATTCTTGAGGATTTCAAGTCAGAGCAAAGAAAGCTGGCAA
The DNA here is from genome assembly GCA_964459835.1 of uncultured Methanosarcinales archaeon. Classification (GTDB taxonomy): domain Archaea; phylum Nanobdellota; class Nanobdellia; order Woesearchaeales; family UBA12501; genus CAYWPA01. The sequence goes on along the minus strand of CAYWPA010000019.1, from coordinate 3,064 downwards.
GGGACCTGAGTGATGATGAGATTGAGCTTAAAAAAGAAGCGCAAAATTTAAAAGAGGCAGAAGTGAAATTAAATGAATTGCTTGCAAACTCATCTTCAGATGAAGATGATATAGAGAGGCTTGAGCGCAATGTTGACGACAGCAGGGACTACATAAGCAAAAAGGAAAGCAGCATCAAAGACCTTGAGCGAAAGCTGAGGGAAATTAGCAAGACGGTTGATGAGCTGGAAGAAGAGTGCAAGAGGCTTAAGACAGTATCAAGATGAAACAAAGGATAAGAAACTTGAAAAACATATTCTCGGACAAGATCCTGATGACTTTATTATTTGTAATAATAATACTTGCAGCATTGCTGTTTATTATTGGAGAGGATGAAACGGAAGAAATTGTTGAAGAATCTAAAGAAGAGGAAGCAGCAGAAGTTGTGGAGCAGGAAGCCACTGTTGAAGAAAACATATCTCAAGAAACTCCTGCTACAGAAGCAATGGCAGAGGAGCCTAAAGATGAGTTTGAAAGAGAGCAAAAATATGCAAGCTTTGTCAACCTTAAAGAATTAACACCGGAAAACTGTGAGGAGACTCAGGAAATTATAAATAGTATTTATGCATCGTATGTTATGGAGAAAGAAGACATGGAAGACAAGATAAAGGAAATAAAAGAAGAAACAGAAGCTTTTAATGCAAAAGCAGCAGAAATGAACTTAGCACCTTCTGTAAAAAAAGAAAAGGAAGATTATCTGAGAGAAAATCTTTACAATATGGAAAAAGAGCTGGAAGAAACTGAAAAGCTGATAAAAGGTGCAGGGGGAGCCAAAGACAGTGCAAGGGCAACATGCCTGAGGATATCATGAATATCGTAGTATATCATAACATTTATATATTACCTTTCCTTAAGAAATTATAAATTAATTATATTTACTCAACAAAAAAGAGAAAAATGAGAGCATCAATAGCATTATCGGCATTGGTTTTACTTGTTCTTTGCTCAGGCATAGCAATTGCTGCTCCTCAATACACTTCACTTTTTCTTGTAAGTGGATCTCAGAAATGCGGGGATGACGGAAAGCTGTCTTTTAAAGTATATAACAATGAAAAACCCCCTCTTTCAATGGATGATATAAAAATAAGCATTGACTATACCCCTTCGGGAAGAACTGCAACAGAAAAGCCGGATGCTTATACCTTTGAGCCAGAAGGAGCATGGGATAAGGATTCAATATTTTTTTCAACAACAAAAAGCGATGCAAGGTATTCTACATACACTTCTGATTTCGGCCAGTTGGCGAATGAGGGGTCTTATTATGTAACATTATCATACCCTGGCTGCAAATCATCAAGCAGGCTTGACCCAAAATGTCAAGAGGAATTTGGGCTTTTGCTTTGTCCTGGCTTCAAATACACCTGTGAGATTTCAAACAAAAATATACAAGTCAATAGCTGCGATACAGGAGATGACAATGTATTCAGGGCAACTTTCTCAGGCATAAACAAAGACCAGAAAGAAAATATTGATCCAAACAATGATGTATTCTATTACTTATTCAGCAACAAAAGGACTTTCCTAGGCATTAAAAAGCTTCCAAGCATGAAAATAACTGCCGTAGGAACAGATACTTACACGATGGAGCTTCCTCTTCAGCCTGAGGAGCAGATTGAAGCCATGATTATAAGGGCAGAGAAGTGCAAGCTTATGGAAGAAAAGATAACGTCACAGCTTCCTGGAATTGTAAACTGCGGAACATCCCAAATATCTTCAGAAACACTATCAAAAACAGCAGAAGCCCACAGGCTGGCAGAAGAGGCAAAGGAAATGCCTACGCCTACGGAAGAGCCTATAAAAGAGGAAGAAGCTGAAGAAGTTATTGAAAAAGAAGCTACAGAAGAAGAAATTATAGAGGAAGGAGCAGAGGAGGCTGCTGAGGAAAAGGAAACAGAAAAAGCAGCAGTAGGCCTTTCAGAGCAGGCACAGATAGCTGTTTTAGTGCTTGTATTGGCTGTAATAGCACTGGTTGCTTATGTATTATACAAAAAGCGCAAGTAAATTTATAAACCTTTAATTCTTTTTTTAACAAAATGAAAAAAGCGGTTATTGCAACAACAATATCAGCAATTGTTTTGCTTTCTTTTATTTTAGGCATTCTGTTTTTCGGGCCTAAAGACATTCTTAATTTTAAAAAGGAAAAAACAGATGAAGGGTTATGTGCAGAGCCTTTTGTTCTTCTGGGAGAACGATGCTGCCTGGACGAAAACAATGACAAGGAGTGCGACAAGTTTGAAGGCGAACTTGAGTCATGCGGTGATTCTGTATGCAGCAGCGAAGAGGACAAATGTACCTGCCCATCTGACTGCGGCACATGCGGAGGAGAGACAGATGCAACATATTTCGCATGCGAGAATAATGTTTGCGTTGAAAAGAAAAAGCAAGAATATTGCGGAAATGGAGTGTGTGAGAATGGGGAAACCTGCAATTCATGTTTCCAGGACTGCTGCAGCATGATCAACATAGGCATTGACCTAAGCGATTATCCTGAAATCACCAATGGAATGAAATCTGTTGTAGGAAACAAAGCGCCCTCCAGAGATGTACAGAATCTGGATATTATTGTAAGGGCTTTAAACAGCGAAGACATATTCCTTTCTGAAAACAAGCTTTCAAGCGAAGTAGCAGATATCCGTACTGCCAATTACTTGGTTATAGGAAACCCATGCGATAACCCTCTTGCAGCAGAGCTTATGAAAAAAGAAGTCATTGAAAATGAAGGATGCGATGTTTTTGCAGCTGGAGAAGCAATAATAAAGCTCTATGCAACATCTTCTAACACAGTTGCCTTGCTTGTTGCAGGAAGGACACCTATAGACACAAAAAGGGCAGCAGAAGTTCTTGCTGACTATTCAAGCTATCATTTAAGCGGTACAGAAGTAAAGGTAAAATAAGGATAAATTCAAGTAGAGTTCGTGCCAATGCTGCGCTCTGTTCGCTTCTGCTTTTCTTTTTCGCAATCAAGGTTCTTTCGCAACCGCTTCATTGGCTGGGCACGGCGCTTGGCAGCATTGGCACTCAACTT
>CAYWPA010000018.1:0-17140 GCA_964459835.1 uncultured Methanosarcinales archaeon | reverse complement strand
AAAGAATCTGTGATTTCAGGTATAAGCTAAATATTTTCGATTCAACTCTGAAAGAATTGGAAAATATAGGGGAAAAGCAGAAAGGAAAGCAAAAAGAGGCTGCCAAAATAACACTTTTGCTTATAAAAAATAAAAATATTAATATAATACCTGCTGATTCAGCATACGTTGACAAGGCCGTTCTCGGCCTTCCAAAAGGCTATATAATAGCCACACAGGATTTTGGGCTTAAGGCTAAGCTCAAGGAGAAGGGGTTTAAGATCATAACTTTAAGGCAAAAAAAATACTTGGAAATGAAATAACGGAGATGAAATAAATGTTTTACAAGGTAAAATTAAACGATCATATAAGGGTGCCGCCAAAGGTATTCAACCTAGGCACTAAGCAGGCTGTTATTCAGAGGATAAAGAAGAAATACGAAGGGTTTATTTCTAAGGAGTTTGGAATTGTTGTTGATGTATGCGATGTTGAGGATATCAAAGAAGGAGTGATTATCCCTGGAGACGGGGCTTCTTACTACAACACGACATTTGAGCTTTACACATTCAAGCCTGAGATGCAGGAAGTTGTTCTTGGGAATATAAGGGACATAGCAGATTTCGGAGCTTTTATCAACATAGGTCCGGTTGAAGGAATGGTCCATATAGGTCAGTCAATGGATGATTTTGTTTCATTCTCAAAAGAAAAAGTCCTGACAGGAAAGGAAACAAAAAGGACTTTGAAAGTTAATGACAAATGCAAGGCAAAAATTGTTGCAATAAGCTATAAAGATGCTGCAAATCCAAAACTAGGCTTGACAATGAGGCAGAAGTTCCTTGGAAAGTATGACTGGATTGAGGAAGATGCCGGAAGATCCAAGCCAAAACAAGCTAAAGAGGAAAAAAAATAAGAGGAGAATAAATAATGGCAAAAAGAAAAGCATGCAAATCGTGCAAGATATTTTACGATGGAAGCGAATGCCCTAGCTGCAAGTCAACTTTGTCAAGCACAAACTGGAAAGGAAGGATTGCAGTCATAAATGTGCAGAAGTCAGAAATTGCAAAAAAAGTAGGGCTTACAAAAGAAGGCGAGTATGCAATAAAGGTTTAAAATGAAGCTTGAAATCATAAAGGAAAGGGAAACACCGCTTTTGTCAAGGACAAGGGTTACTTTAAAGGCTGAATACGAAGGAGCAACGCCTTCAAGGCTTGAGCTGAAGAAGCTTGTAGCCAACAAGATAAAATCAGATGAAAAGCTGGTTGTCCTGAAGCACATCTACACAAGGTTTGGAAAAAACTCCGCCAAAATTATAGCCCATATTTACCAGAATGAGAAAGATATGAAAAAGCTTGAGCACAGCAAATTAATCGAGAAGCACAGCCCTAAGAAAAAAGAAGGAGAGGCTGAAGGAGCAGAAGCAAAAGCTGGAACAGCTGCAGCTCCTGCGGGAAAAAAGGCTGAATAAAAATGTCAAAAAAAGCAAAAGGAAAAAGTCACCCTAACAAAGTATATCAAAACTACAAAGTAGAAGGGGATAAGGCAGTAAGGCAGAAAAAGCAGTGCCCTAAATGCGGCCATCATGTTTTCATGGCGCAGCACAAGAACAGAACAGTCTGCGGCCAGTGCCATTACACAGAATTTGCTAAGGCCTAGAGTTCTTTTAAGTCGTAATAATGGAATAATAGCAAGCTTTATAAATAATATACCCTTTCTAACTTTAAAATGACAAAAGAAGAAATGCCAACAGTAATACAAAGCTTTGATCTGGTAGAAGATAAGCTAAATGGCTTTTTTATTTCTAATATTATCAGCAGATTACATATGATGCCGTCTGCAAATACAGTTGAAGCAACAACATCATTAGTCTCTGGTTTGGTTAAGAAAGGCTATCTTGTTTATCATTCAGGCTGTCAAATTAATTATGTTCCTGATAAAATTCTTGTCATAGGAAAAATAGGAATGGACATCAAAGGAGATTTTTATGCCCTTTCAATGAAATCAGGCTTGCCGTTCAAATCTGGTGAAGCTTATTTTGATTATATCCAAAGAAATAGGCATGAAATAATACCAACAACACAATCAAATATGCCATCAACTCTTGAAGAATTAGCACAAACACAACATTAATCTATCTTTATCTATCTTGCCAGCTTAAGAAGGTCTTCAGTCGTTAATTTTCCTGTCTTCCTTATCTTTTCTTCAACTTCCCTTTCTTTCTGCTTCAGGATCTCTTCTACATTATTCCTGCGCTTTTTTTCACTTGCCGTCCTGGCTCCCTGCACAACTCCGCTAAAATTCTTAAGCAGAATAAGCTTTTCTTCAAGCTCTTTATTGATATAATCAAATTCTTTTTTTGCAGCCTCAAATTTTTCATTTGCCTCTTTTTCCTTTTTTCTAAGCTCATCAATATCTTTGGAGTCAGAAATAATCTCTTCATGCTTTTCCTGGCTCACTGTAGCCTTTGTCTGGACTTTTTTATGAACTTCATCAGCCTTTTTCTTTAAGTTGTCAATCTCTCCGGATAAGGCAGAAAGCCTGTCAAAAACATCACCTACAATTTTTGTTTCGCTCAGTATTTTTTTCTTTTCCTTTATCAGCACCATATACTTCTGCTCATTTGCAAAAGACATGACTTCTGTCTCTATCTTCATCTCAAGGCCATCTATTTCTTTCTTAAGCTTTATGGGGTCATAATTTATTTTATGCTTATTCAGCAGGGCCTTTCTTTCCTTGTTCAATTCCTTTGCCTTTTCTATGCTTTCAAGGATTTTTCTGTTAAGCTCTTTTCTCTTCTCCTTGTTTTCTTTAACCTGCTTTGTAAGGTCATCCCTTGTTTTTCTTGAAGTTTTCAGCTCTCTGATAAGAGACCCTATCTGCCTAGAAATCTTTTCCTTGTTTTTGAACAATGCCTCTTTTTTCTGGTTTGCAGAATTAAGCCTTTTGCTAAGCAAATCTACTTCTTTCCGGATACTCCACAAATTAGCAAAAGCTTCATCCTTTTTTATGTTCTCCATTTTTCACTTTGCATTGTAAAAGCAAAAAAGGTGCTTAAAAGCACCAAAAGATGTTTATCCGAACAATGCTCCCAATCCGGCAGCAGCCTGTTCTTCTGTTTTCTTCTCTTCTTTCTTCTCTTCCTTCTTAGCTTCTCCACCGTGTGCGGGTGCTGCAACTGCGGGAGCAGCGGCAACTACTGGAGCAGCAGCTTTCTTGATTGCTTCTTCGATGTTAACTCCTTCAAGAGCAGCTACTAAAGCTTTGACTCTTGTTTCATCAGGAACAGCACCGGCAGCATCAAGAACTTTCTTGACTGTTGCTTCATTAACCTTTCCACCAGCTTTGTGGATCAGCATTGCTGCATACACATATTCCATTTTCTTTTCCTCCGTATTTGTTAATTGCCAATCTTGTTGTTAAATTTTTAATTGTGATTTTAAAGCAAGCATTTCCCTTTCTGCTTTTTCAACCATCTCTCCTACAACAGCGTCTGCAGGGAAGTTGGCTTCCATGGCAACCGCCTTTGACTCTCTGAATGCTTTCTGAACCATGAACTCTGTTGTTTCCAGATTGAATATTCCTGCTTCAATTGCCAGGTTAAAGGCCCATGATGCGCACTGGCCGATGTTTTTTATATAAGCTTCTTCATCTACAGCCAGAACATCTTTCTTAAAAATTGAGCCGTTTTCAAATATAGCTGTTATCTCAAGCCCTATCTTCATAGGCTCTATGCCAAGCCTTGCCAGCATTGCTGCAACATTAGGCTTTATCACTTGCCCTTCTTTTACAACAATACTATCCTGCTTTATTGCAATCTTTCCGCCTTCAACAGTTGTTTTTATTCCAATTGCCCCCAATTCTCCAATAACAGGACCCGGCGCAAATGATGTAGGGCCTGCCTTGACTATAATATCCTCAGGAGCTATCTGCCCTGCCTTTGCAGGGGCATTTGACTTGTTTTTCTGGATTGTTTTGTACAATGAAAAAGGATTTTCTTTTGTGAACATCAAAGCAGGCATTCCTTTCAGGTGCTCTTCAAGCTTCTCTATCCCCTTTTTGCTTTTCTTTGCTTCTTCTATGGCAAACTTCATCAATGTTCTTTTTGTCATTTTCATGACTACTTTTTCCCTTAGCTGCGCTCTCATGCTCTGAAGCTGTTTTGCAGGAAGATTTTCCATATTTACAGCAGCAACAATAGGGTATTGCTTAAACAAATCAGCAAATTCCTTTACCACTGCTTTTTTTGCCTTAGATACTTTTGCTTCCATTTTACATTACCTTCATTGGCTTTGACATAGTAAGCTTTATGAAAATATTCTTAATATTATTTTTTTCACTTGGAAGATGATGTATTAAATTGTTGAAAATTGACATTATGTTGCTAGTCAGCTCTTCATCATTCATCCCTTCATCTCCAACCCGTATATGCATTATAGGCTTTTCCTTTGCCTTAAGTCTTATTGTTTTCTGCAGCTTTTCATACAATGGCTTTAAGTTAGCTTTTGGAGGAACTACACATCCTGCCTTTGGGTTCGGCATCTTCTGCTTTGGCCCGAAAACCTTACCGAATGCTGTAGCAACCTGCGGCATAATGTTTGCCTGCGCTATGAAGTAATCATATTCTGTCGCCAGCTTTTTTGCTGCTTTTTTGTCTTTAGAATAGTGATCAAACTCTGACTGCTGGATTGCCTTATCGCATGATTTCTTTGCTTCATCTATAAGCTCAGGCCCGACCAAAGCACATATCTTTAAAGGCTTGCTTCCTATGTGTTCCAGAGCCATATAATAATCAACCTGCTGCTCTGGCTTTTTCAAATCAAGGTCTTTAAGGTTTATAACAAGGTCTACTGACTGCTTGAAATTCCTTTTATTAGAACTTTGCTTAAGCTCTTTAAGTGCTTTTTCTACTGTTGCTTTATCCATATTTCTACCCTCCTATCCTAAGATAGTCTGCGGGAATACTGTCTGTATAGCCGGATTTTGAGGGTGTTTATAAAGGTTGCGGTAGCCGCCGCAAGGTTTTTATACCAGTAATTTCCAGAATCCTATGGTATGGCACGCTCAAAAAAACTCAAAAACAAAGCTGTTAAGAAGGCAATTGCTGCGGTGGCCATGGCTTTTGCAATCGTTTTTTTCTGGAGAGGCGCCTGGGGATTATTGGATCATTACTTTTTCCCCAACGACAGGGCGCTAAGCCTGTGGGGCTCTTTTATTTTAGGAATAATCATTATCGCCCTATTGAAATACACCCATAACGATAACCATGGGCTGTTCTAATTTAGCCCGCACAAAAACTATTTGCTTACTTTCTCTCTAATCCTCAATAATCCTAAAAATCTCATCAATTTTTTCAGGGTTTAAGCTAACCTGCAGGCCATAGGAAGTAGGCTTTTCCAAGACAAGGTCTTCTTTTACCAGCTCCTTGACTGCCTGTTTTGCTTCACCAACGGCATGTTTTGGAAGCCCTTTTGTTAAATTTTCAACAGCTGTGTGCTTTCCACCAATTACTCTTCGTCTGTATAATTTCCTTAAAATTATTTTTTTGAAATCCATAAATACTGCAAACACACGGTTTCTATTTATAGTTTTATTCATAATAATGAATATTTAAATATGGAAAAATATATAAACAAGTTAATATTATAATACAATAGGATGGAAGAAAAATCATCTTTTAGGCTGGTATTTGGAGATTCTCCGATAGTTAAGGTCATAGACTTCTTCCTGGATAACAGGGAATTTGACTACAGCTTAACAGATATAGCAAAAAACGCAGATATCGGCTGGAGCACTCTACATGGCTTCTGGAAAGACATAGTTAAGTTAGGTGTTGTAGTAAAAACCAGAAGGATCGGCAGGGCAGAGCTCTACAAACTAAACTTAAAAAGCCCATTAGTGCAGAAGCTTGTAGACTTGGATAAAACCATATCTCAAAAATTAATGAAAGAAGAGCTTGTAAAACAAAAGGTTGTAGTATAATCTCACTCTACTTTTATCCCCATCTTCTTCTCTGTCTCAGCTATGGCAAGAATTGTCCTGATAACTGTATCCGGGTTCAAAGAAATTGAATGTATGCCGCATTCAACCAAAAATTGTGCAAAATCTGGATGATCTGAAGGTGCCTGGCCGCAGATTCCAATGTATTTTCCTTTTTCATTTGCAACTTCTATTGCAATTTTGACTAATTTCTTAACAGCCTCATTTCTTTCATCAAAAATTCCGGCAACCAATTCTGAATCCCTGTCAACAGCAAGTGTAAACTGCGTTAAGTCATTTGAACCAATGGAAAAGCCGTCAAAAATATCCAAAAACTCGTCTGCAAGAATTACATTTGCAGGCACCTCGCACATAACATTTACCTTTAATCCATCATAGCCCTGCTTTAAGCCATTCTCTTCCATTATTTTCAAAATCTTTTTGCCTTCTTCCACAGTGCGGCAAATAGGAATCATGACTTCTAAATTTTTCAGGCCAAATTCATCGCGAACTTTTTTGATTGCCTTTAATTCCAAAATAAATCCGTCTTTATAATCAGAGTAGTAACGCGAAGCCCCTCTCCACCCTATCATTGGGTTGTCCTCTACAGGCTCATACTCTTTTCCCCCAATTAAATTGGCATATTCATTTGACTTGAAGTCTGAAAACCTTAAAATAACTTTTTTAGGATAAAAAGCAGCAGCAATCCTGCCTACACCCTCTGCTAATTTCTCAACAAAAAACTTTTTCTTGTCTTTGTATCCATAAGTTAATTCTTCTATCTGTGATTTTACATCCTTGTCCTTTATCTTGTCAAAATTTATCAGGGCTTTTGGATGCACTTTAATCTCGCTGTTGATTATAAACTCTTCCCTTGCAAGGCCAATTCCATCATTAGGCAAAAAGCTAAGCTCAAAAGCCTGGTCAGGGTCTGCAAGGTTCATCATTATCTTTGTTTTTAATTTTGGAATTGTTTTCAAATCAATATCAATTTTTTCAAACTTCAGCAGCCCATCATATATATATCCAATATCCCCCTCTGAGCATGAAACAGTAACACTCTGCCCATCCTTCAAAGCTTCAGTTCCGTTCTCTGTTCCAACTACACACGGAATTCCCAATTCTCTCGATACTATTGCTGCATGGCATGTCCTTCCGCCTCTGTTTGTAACGATTGCAGCAGCAATTTTCATGATAGGCTCCCAGTCAGGGTCTGTCATTTCTGTAACTAAAACTTCTCCTTTCCTGAACTTTTTGATGTCAGAAACATCTTTTATTACATGCACTTTTCCCTGCCCAATTTTTTCTCCAACAGAATGCCCTTTAACCAAAACATTTCCTTTTTCCTTTAATCTATATTCAGAATATTTTGTAATATCTTTCCTGCTCATTACAGTTTCAGGCCTTGCCTGTACTATGAACAGCTCTCCTGATTCCCCATCTTTTGCCCACTCCATATCCATTGGCTTAAAATGCCCTGCCTTTTCGCTGTAATGGTCTTCGATTATGCACGCCCATTTTGAAAGCGCGAGTATTTCCTCATCTGTTAACGCAAGCTTTTTCCTGTCTTCTTCAGGGACAGAAATATTTTTTGTAGTAGACTTCATGCCCTGCGTATCGTATATCATTTTTAATTCTTTTTTTCCAGCAGTTTTTCCTATTATTGGCTTAAATCCCTGCTTAAGAGTCGGCTTAAATACATAATACTCGTCAGGATTCACAGCTCCCTGCACAATGTTCTCACCAAGCCCATATGCAGCATTGATAAGAACAGCATCCCTGAAGCCGGATTCTGTGTCAATAGAGAACATCACTCCTGAGCATGCAAGATCAGACCTTACCATTTTTTGCACTCCTATTGACAAAGCAATCTTGAAATGGTCAAATCCCTTGTCAACCCTGTATGAAATTGCCCTGTTCGTAAACAAAGAAGCAAAGCATTTTTTGCATGAATCAATTAATGATTCAATGCCTTTAACATTAAGGTAAGTCTCCTGCTGGCCTGCAAAGCTTGCATCAGGCAAATCTTCTGCTGTTGCAGAGCTTCTTACAGCAACATCAACATTGGTTATTTTATTTCCCTTTTTGTATGCATTGCACAAGTCTTTGTATGCTTTTTCAATTTCCTGCCTTAATTCTGCCGGAATCTCTGCATGCCTTATCAATTCCCTTACCTTATGCCCTCTTTCAGAAAGATTATCCATATCTTTTGTATCAAGGTCAGAAAGGATCTTTTTTATTTCATTCTTGATGCCTGCCTTTTCTATAAGAAAATTATATGCTGTTGATGTAATCGCAAACCCATTTGGAATCCTGACCCCCTTTGGGGTCAAAAACCTGTACATTTCTCCAAGGGAAGCATTTTTTCCTCCAGCTAAGCCGACATCCTCGTTGCCTAACTGGTCAAACCACAGAATAAAAGCCTTGGACTTATCCATTGCTCACCTCTTTTTATGTTTTTACTGGCATTTAGCTTTATAAAGATTTCCGTTGGCAATGAACCATACCATGAGCTATTGGTACAAAATGCCTTATTTTAACCTTAAAGTGACAAAAACAGAAAGATTTATAAAGGGGAGCTTCTTTTATAATTATAGTTTATATACCAGATACTTTAACTATTATCTTAAGTGCTATAACATAAGGATTGTTAAGCTGTTTCTGAGAATATAGATAAAACAAAATGGTTGATTACAAAATAATAAAGAACTGCAGGATATGCAGGGACAGGTTTGTTGTTCACAAAGGCGAAGCAAAAAGAATATATTGCAATGCATGTGAAGCAAAACAAAGATAATCAACTTAAGGAGTAAAACACAATGAAAGGAACCGTAAAATTCTTCAACGACATGAAGGGTTTCGGCTTTATTGCCGGAGAAGATGGAAATGAGTATTTTGTCCATCAAACAGGATTAAAAGAAGGCGTACGCCTACAGCAAAATGATTCTGTTACCTTTGATGTTGAAAAAGGAGATAGAGGACCAAAAGCAGTTAATGTCAATAAAGAGTAAGCAGATATTAACTTAAGGTATTAATTAAATTTTTTATTTTTATTAAAATTTTGCAAAATAGAATGGAAAAAGCACTTGCTCATAACGATCATTTCGCTTTTTCTGAAACAAGTGCTATTAAGCTATAAAATAGGTAGACATAGTACAAACAATACAACACATAGTGAGGTAAAACAATGATTACATTTGAACAGTTTAATTTCAGCGAGGATTTGCATAAATCCATAAGCAGGCTAGGATTCCAGAATCCTACGCAAATACAGGAAAAATCCATCCCATTGATACTGGAAGGGAAGGATATAGTCGGAGAGTCTGCAACAGGCTCAGGAAAAACTTTGGCATTTGGCTGCGGAATAGTTGAAAAAACCATTCCAACACAAGGATTGCAGGCATTGATATTGACTCCCACAAGAGAGCTTGCAGAGCAGGTCAAGGATTCGCTTCGCGATCTTGCGCACAACAAACACCTTAAGATCATTGCAATATATGGTGGCGTAGCCATAAATCCACAGATTGATTTGCTCAGAAAGGCAGACGTTGTGGTAGCAACTCCGGGGAGATTCAAGGACCATCTTCAGAGACGCACTGTAGACACTTCAAAAATAAGCATGCTGGTATTGGATGAGGCAGACAGGATGCTGGACATGGGGTTTATCGATGACATTGAAATGATTATAAAATCATGCCACAAAAGAAAGCAAACATTACTTTTCTCAGCTACAATACCTTATCAGATTGAAAAATTGTCAGGTAAGTATCTGCACAATCCTATCAAGGTTTCTGCAGTAAAACACGTCAGTCCTGAAAAACTAAAACAGTTTTATTACGATGTTGACAGAAGCACTAAACTGTCGCTGCTTTTGCATCTGATAAAAAATGAAACTTCTAATCTAATTATGGTCTTCTGCAACACAAGAAGAACAACAGATGTTGTTGTCAAGAACCTTAAGATGAACCATGTTAACGCAATAGCCCTGCACGGCGGATTTTCCCAAAATAAGAGGACAAAGGCAATCCAGCAGGTCAAGGAAGGCAGAGCAAGTGTATTGGTATGCACAGATGTTGCTTCAAGAGGACTTGACATTGAGAACATATCACATATCTATAATTATGAAATACCAAATGATCCTACAGATTATGTCCACAGGATCGGAAGGACAGCAAGGGCAGGCGAAGAGGGCAAGGTAATAAACCTGCTATGCGGCTATGACCGCAGCAATTTTTCAAACATTATAAGAGGATTCCCTTCATTCTCAATCACTTGCCTGGAAAAGCCTTATGTTGAAAAAGTAGAGCTTAGGCAGGAGCCGAGAAGCTTTAAGCAAGGCCCAAGAAGAAGGAATTTCCATCACAGGGGAAGGAGATAATTCCTAGTTTTGATAAAGCTTTTTATACTTTATAACCAAAGGCACAGCAAGGAAAATCAGAGCAACCAAGATGAATGCATATTTTGGCGTCTGAAATAAGTATAATGAGACCACAAATAAAGATATGCAAATGACTCTTCCTATGGCCAGGAAAATCTCTCTTGAAATGAAAAGCTCTTTGGTGTAATGCTTTAGATCCATTGTCAATGTTATCATAAACGGCTCCAATAAAACAAGGAAAAAGCCTGTCAGCCCTGTGGCAATGCTCCACCAGACTAGGTCTTTTGCCAGCCCAAGCAAAACTAGGGATGAGCTTGCGCAAAAAACCAAAGGAGTAATAAAAATAGTCCTTTTTCTTATCCTGTCAGAGAGCTTTGTCATAACCAATGATGCAAAAAATCCCACTAGCCCAAGGTAAGAGAAAAACAGGCCGTATTTTAATTCAGACTCAATAAAGTATAAGGTGAACAGCGCGATAAGAGAATAAGGGATTGTAACGTAAAGCCCTTCCAGCACAATCAGCGTTCTTACGCCTTTATGTTTTTTAATTAGCTTTTTTATATCATATTTTATTATCTTTTCATCGATTTTCCTGATGAATAAGTAAGGAACAAGCATCAATACAGAGCCAATTATTAGGTTTGCCTGGAAAGTAAGCCCCGCTGCAATAAATCCTGCCAATCCTGGAATGATGACACTACTTATCGGCCCGACTGCCAAATAAATAGCGCTCATGTATGCTTTCTTTTTATTATGGACTAAAGTAAAATATCTCATATTGAATGGTACCCAGAAATAAACAAGAGCCAATCCTGCTAAAATTGCAAAAATCCATAGCTGAAACTTATGATAGAATCTGAACACGGTGATAAAACTGAGGATTCTTATTATTGGAAACAGATTAAACATTTTTTTGGTGTGCAATGTATTCTGGAAAAGGACATATATAGGAAATATGGCAAAGGCAATAATGCTATAAAAAAGCAGCTCCTGGAAAGAGAACCCCTGGGAGTAAAGGTAAAGCATTCCCAAAGCCCATGCTATCTTGTCTGCGCCTGTATAAGCAGCATATATCGGGTATATTCTTTTCAGAGTATCTTTCATGCAGATTTGGTTATTATAATTATTTTATAAATTTAACAGTCAAAACCTTTAAAAACCCTCTTTACCAGAATTAGCTAAAAGAGGTGAAGCATGGCTAAAATAGCCTTCTTTGAAATAGAAGAGTGGGAGAAAGATTATATAAGGAAAAAGCTGAAAGAGCACGAGCTATTGTTCTTTGAAGACATGCTAGACGAGCAAAACGCAGAGCAGGCAAAGGGCTGCGAAGCAATAGCATTCTTTATTTACACTAAAATGAACAGGGAGTTATTGGCAAAGCTTTCTACTGTTAAATTTCTGACAACAATGTCTACTGGCTTTGACCATATTGACTTAGAAGCATGCAAAGAAAGAAGCATCCAAGTCTGCAACGTACCGTTTTATGGAGAGAACACTGTTGCGGAACATACATTTGCCTTGATTCTTGCATTATCAAGAAAAATTGTGGACAGCGTTGATAGGACAAGAGAAGGCGATTTTTCTTTGGGAGGATTAAGAGGATTTGACTTAAAAGGAAAAACATTAGGGGTTGTCGGCGGAGGCCATATCGGAATGCATGTTGTTAAGATGGCAAAAGCTTTTGAAATGAACGTTTTGGTTTTTGATGTTCATACAGATAAAAAACTTGAAAATATTATGGGCTTTAAGTATGCCGACTTCAATGAATTAATAGAAAAATCAGATATCGTAACTCTGCATGCGCCTTATACCAAGCAAACCCATCATATGATAAACAGTGAAACTTTCAGGCATTTCAAAAAAGGAGCTTACCTCGTTAATACGGCAAGAGGAGGATTAATAGAAACAGAAGCCTTGGTTAAGGCTTTGGAAGATGGAACCTTAGCAGGCGCTGCTTTGGATGTTCTGGAAGAGGAATGTTTTATCAAAGAGGAAAAGCAGCTTTTATCCTCAGGATTTAAGCAGGAGTGCGATCTAAAGACAATGATGCTTGACCATATGCTGCTGAGAAATCCAAGAGTCCTTATAACTCCACATAATGCCTTCAACAGCCAGGAAGCATTGCTGAGGATTTTAGACACAACGATTGATAATATACAGGGCTTTTACTCAGGCAAAATACAGAATTCTGTTATAAATAAAGCGTAAAAAAGTATAAAGCAGATAAAAAGCGCCAATGCTGCCAAGCGCCGTGTGCAGATAGAGAAGCGATTGCGAGAGCATCTAGTTTGCGAAAACAAAAAACACAAGCGAACAGAGCGCAGCATTGGCGCTTTGGTTGGCAGGCGAATGCTGCCAAGCGAGTGCCTGAAAAAAGAAGGATTATAAAGTAAATAAATATCCTGCAGAGAAAACCAGTACAGCAGATACTACAGCCATGCTTCCCCATATCTTTTTACTGTAAACAAAAACCTTTTTTCCGTCAAAATTTCCAAATGGAAGCAAATTAAACAATGCAAGCCATGAATTAACCATAAATCCAATGGTTGTCATTCTTGATGGGATTGCATAATGCAGCCCTAAAAAAGCCAGGGCAATGATTATGTTCACTAAAGGCCCTGCAACAGATATCCTTCCGTTCTTTTTTATATCAACATTATTTCCTGAAATCATTACAGCTCCAGGAGCTGCCAAAACAAAGCCAAAGAAAGACATTATTATTGCTAAAATCAGCATCTGGTCAAAGCTTCTGAATTCCGCCCATAATCCATATCTTTGTGCAACAACTTTATGTCCCAGCTCATGGAACAAAAATCCAATGCCTACTGTAAATGCTGCAAGCAAAAGGCTGGATAAAAATTCAGCATTAAAATGCAGGCCACCTCCTAATAAAATTCCAAAAGCTATTGATATTGCTCCCCATCCTTTTATTATATCTCTTATCTCTATCTCTGAAGAAGTAAAAGGCCCAAGCTTGTATTTTTTATAGTGTATCATTTTTTCCTTATTTTGGCGATGAAAAACCCTTCTGTATCATTATCCTGCGGCCATATTCTTAAAGTTTTCTTTATTTCCTTGCTGTATTCTTTGCCTTCAAAGTTTAATATTGGCTCAGATCTTTTTATATCCAGATCAATTTTCTCTATCTTTGCATTATCATACTTTTCAAGCAAGCTGTCAACAACCCCTTCATTCTCCTCTGGCTCTACAGAGCATGTTGAGTAGACCATTGTCCCTTCTTCCTTCAGCAAGGTAAAAGCCCTTTTAATAAGGACTTTCTGCTGGTTTGCCAGCCTTTTTATCATATTCGGATTCCACATTTCAATTGTCTTTAGTGATTTTCTTATTGTTCCTGTTCCGGAACAAGGAGCATCCACTAAAATCCTGTCAAACTCCAAATCGCTAAAAGTATGGCCTTTCATCATTGTTATAATGTGGTTTGACAACCCACATCTCTGTACGTTTATTCCCAATGAAGACAATCTTTTTGAATCAATGTCATTTGCAATCAGCATACCTGTGTTTTCCATATATTGTGCTATCTGCGTAGTTTTGCTGCCAGGGCTTGCACACATATCCAAAATAATCTCATGCTTTTTTGGCTGCAGAACTACTGGAGGAATCATTGATGCAGCTTCCTGAACATAAATATATCCCAAAGCATGCTCTATCAAGTTTCCAATATCCCTTCTTTTTTTCTCTCCTTTGTGCTCAATCCAGAACCCTTCTTTACACCACGGAACCTGTTTTAAGTGCCAGTCTTTCTCAAGCCTTTGCTTTATCTCTTTTACTGTTGTTTTTAAAGTATTAACACGAATAGATTTCCTCAAAAAAGACAAAGAATACTTCTCAAATTCCTTCCAGTCTGTAAGCTTGCTGTACCTTTCTACAAACTTTTCTTTGAATTCATACTTTACATCAGGTATAGGCTCTAGCATAAGAAATATAGTTTAACAAGGGTTTAAAAGGGTTTCTGTTAAATTCTTTCTGAATGCCAGTATTCTCTTATTGACTTTATTTTGCTTCCTCTAAATTCAACAACAGCAATTTCAATAATATGGATTTTTTTGTTTTCCTTTTTGCTGAAGAAGCTTGCATCCCATTCAGCAATAGCAGTATTTCCATCAACATAAACATTAAGAAGCTTAAACTTAATATCTGACTGCTCTTCAACAACTTTGTTTTGCCAGTACTGCTTTATTTGCTTGTGGCCTATATATGGCTTTTCTAATAATTTTTCATGGTAACTTGCATCTTTTGTAAATATTGTTATGATTTTATCAGGGTCTTGTTTTGTCCATGCGTCTTTATATACTTCAAGAATGCCTTTAACAAATTTTCTTTCCACCATGATATATACTACATTAGACTATTTTAAAAATTTTTTCATCAAAATATTTAAAAGACACTAAACCATCTTTACTTAAATGGCAATAAAAAGGCTCTGGGAGATAGACTTTCTAAGGGGGATAGCCCTGCTGATGATGTTCATCTTCCACTTTGCATGGGATTTGAACTATTTTAACTTAGTATTTGTTAGTTTTTATTCAGGTTTTTGGCTTGTTTTCCAAAGAACAATAGCCTTCTTATTCATCGGTCTTGTCGGAGTTTCACTTTCACTGGCATTCTCAAAAATAAGGCCAAAAAAAGACTTCTACAAAAAGTCAGCAAAAAGGGCAGCGCAGATTTTTGGCTCTGGCTTAGTTATTACATTAGTATCATACTTACTTTTTCCAGAGCAAACAGTTTACTTCGGTATTCTGCATTTCATCGGCATTTCAATATTAATAGCAATGTTCTTTGCACAGTACAAATACGTTAATTTGGTACTTGCCGGCATTTTGTTTTTATTAAAAAACATAGCAGAAACTACACTAGTCAAAACAAAATACTTGATATGGCTTGGCTTAAAATATCCAAGCTTTGCAACTTTAGATTATTATCCTTTAATTCCGTGGCTAGGCATTGTTTTTGTTGGATTATTTTTAGGCAATTATTTTTATCATAATGGGAAAAGAAGATTTACCACCCAAAAAATAAATAAAAAAATAACCAAAATAGCCAATCCAATAAGCTTTCTTGGAAAACACACTCTGCTGCTTTACATTCTTCATCTGCCTATTTTGTTTGGCTTAGCTTATTTGTTAAAATATATGCTATAATCACTATACAATGGTAATATTTATATAGCTGGCAAAAAAATTGCCCGTATGGCAGAGGAAAGAAAGGATTTAATCACTTTGTTAGGGATACTAAGCTTAGACTCGTCTTTTTTGCAAAGCAGTTATTCCAGCAATAACTCTCTTGTAATCCATGGCTCAAAAAATGATTTTGCATTTTATCATGGGACTTTAACTGATTTAGTGAGTGATGTTTTTGGCCTTGAGCTTGAAATAACAGAACATGGGAATGGAAAAAATAAAAATAACGGCCATAAAAATGGAATTAGCATAAAATCAAAATCAACAAGGCCAATTGCTTTTATAAGAGATCAAGAAACTTTAGATAAAATTGCTGGATATGGCATATATAATATTTCTGATTATCTTTGCTTTCCCTTTCCAGAAGGCGAGTTTCGTCCTGGACTTGAAGAACATTTGCAGAAGATTTATCATCGGTATACATATACTCATTCAAAAAATCTTCTGAACTTTGAATTAGACGATATTGGCCTTAAATACTATTTTGAAGGTTTAATGGCAGCGAAAGCAGTAGTAACAAAAGGAGGCCCTAAAATACAATCAATATGAATATTAATCTTCGTTCCAATGCCTCTAATTGTGTTATTTTATGTAATACCATAATATTGGCAAGAAAGCTTGGGTTTACCCCAACTTTCTTTCAGCAACCTACAAAATTTGGCGGAGATTCTTATAGGATAGTTTTCTATAAAACAGATTCTGTTAGGTTTAGAGACGAATTTAATGTCATAAATCCATATCATCAAGAAAGATTAAAAGCCTAAATATTCTTAACCATATACGGCCCTTCTTTCTTGTATCCTAATTTTCTGTAATAGCCTCTGACACCAACACCAGAGATAACAACAATCTTTTTCCTGCCGTCCTTCTTTGCAATCTCTTCTGCCTCTTTCAATAATTTTTTTCCAAGGCCTTTATGCTGCGCACTTTCTTCTTCCTTTTCCCCAACACTAACGGCCTTTCCAAGAACATGAAGCTCTCTGATTAAAGCAGAATCTTTTGTAATCTCTTTTCTCAGGAAAGAAGATGGATATCTCATCTTGCAGTATCCAAATAATGCTTTTTCTGTTTCAAAAGCAATAAAGAATTCTTTTCCTCCAGATGCATAAAATTCTTCAACTGTTAACTCAGGCTTTGCCTTTTCATCAACCCTTCCAACTTCCCTGCATCTTATACATCTACATACGATATTTTTTTTCCTTGCAATCTCTTCAACATACTGCCGCAGGTTTGTCCTGTCAACACCTGCTGTTGTAACATATGTCGGAATATCTCTCTGTACTCTCATTATTCTGCAGTATTTTGGAACAATCTTCTTAAACTCAACAATGATATCTGCAGCTTCTTTTGTTGTTATCGGCGTAAAATTTCCGGATTTCCATGCATGATAAAGCGGAGTGCCTTTCATAACCATGCATGGATATATCTTGACCATGTCTGGCTTGTAATTGTCATTGTAAACAAGCTCTTTTATCCCTTTAATGTCCATTTCCTTTGTTGTTTTAGGCAGGCCAGGCATATAATGGAAGTTAAGCTTAAAGCCAAGGTCTTTAAGTTCTTTTATTGACCTTATTGTATCATTGATATAATGCCATCTATGTGTAACTTT
>CAYWPA010000017.1:0-19684 GCA_964459835.1 uncultured Methanosarcinales archaeon | reverse complement strand
ACAGATAATGAAGGCGGAAAAACTTCTAAACTTCTTTTTATAAACATATCTAATTAAAGCATAAAGCTTTATAAATTATTAAGCTAATTTTAAGTTAATGCTTAAAAAAAGACATTTAATATTTTTTATATTATTAATTCTTTTAGCTAAATCTGTGCATGCCCAATCAAAAAATTTTATTTTTCCAGAAGATGGTGGTAGTGTTGTAATTTATGAATGTGAAGACTTAGGATGTTTACAAATAAGAGACAAGTGGTTTGAGCAAATAACAGAAGGTAATACAATTAGTATATCAGGTGACATTAAAGATAATAATTTAGTGTTTGAATATCTTACTTGTAAAAGACCTGAAACTTTCGTTAGAGATATAGGATATTTTACAGGAGGACCTTATGATGTCCCATTACAACAATTCCCATCATGCTCTCCAAACGCAACAGTAGAAACAATAATTAATTATAATGAACCTTCTACCTTCAATGTTAACCTTAAAGGATTTTCTCACAGCATAATTGAACCTTACAACTTCATCCCTTCTGGCTATGAAGAGCATTATGAAATGGAGACTGAAGTTAAATTCTTTGTTGATGGAAATCTAATCGGGAACAAAACAATAAATGTTTCTTTATTAGGCAATGAAGCTTCTTTTGCATACACTTTCACAGACACAAATAGCCATAGTGTAGCAATAACAGCAACCCCAACAGACTGCCAGTGTGAAGCAAAAGAATCTTTTGTGTGGGAAAATCAATTCGCTGCTGAGCCTTTGCCTAAAGAGGAAGTGCCTGTCCCTCGGGCAGACATAAGCGTTGCAGAGAAGACAAAAGAAGAAAAAGTAAGGGAAATATTTGAAATAGAGAAATTGACAGAGGAGGAAATAGTGGAAAACTTAAGAAGAATGGCAGAGACAGAGAAAGTTGCAAATGTGATTACAAAGTTCAAGAAGAAAGACATTAACGGAGAGAAGGTAACAGAGGCTGTTACAACAATAGAGACAGATAAAGTTTTAGAAGACACTAAGCTATACTTAGAGATCCCGAAATGCATGGCAAACCATATTGATGAGGTTGATTTTCTAATCTTAGAAGAAAAAACACAGATGGAAGTTATTGTTTAATTAATTGAAAAGATTGAGACAGACATAGACCTAAGCTACAATGTAAGGGGATGGATAGAGAAGGAATGCGAAGACAAAGTAACAGCGTTATTAATAGCAAAATTAATCGGAAAGGATGTTGAAAAGAAAAGCTATCTGCCAGTTATATTAGGTGTTTTGGCTATTCCGATTTTAGCTGGAATAATAATCTATTTCTCGAAGTTTAGGAAGTAAAGAATTAATGAATATAAAATGGCCCATCATGCTTTTTAGATTGTATCAAAGCTTTTCTTGCTTCAAATTGGGCTTTATAGAATTCTTCAGGAGGATTGATTACAACACCTATTGGTTTTCTTGCAACTTTATATAATGCATTTGCAATATCTTCTAATTGGCCTTGAGAGGCGTCTAAAACAACATCAACATGACCATTTAACCTTAAAACATTTTCTTCCCCATAATGCCTTACAAGCCTCCTATATGTATTTCTGTCATATTCAGTAGATGCAAGAGCGATAGAGCCATGCTTACTTCTAGCTACATCAAGCATTATCTGAAGCTCTCCATAAGCTCCAACCTTTGCCCTGTCCCTTGGAATAAATGAGCTGTATCCCATCGTATGTTATATATAGGGATTTAAAGTATAAATAGTTTTCCTTATAAAGCAGTCTCAACCCTATTCCTGCCTTTATCTTTTGCTTGTTGCAGTGCCACTCCTGTCCTATATATTAACTCTTCAATTGTTTCTCCTTCTTTATGTGTAGCTGCCCCTAAGCTTATTGTAACTTTTTGAAAGCCTCTGTTGAATTCTGCCATGAGATCACAAAAGCCCCCATTCCTATAAGTTCCAATAACCAAACCATTTTTTCCAAAAAAATATTGAAATTTATCTTCATATTGGGATGTATGATAAGTTTTCTTATCATTATAAAAACCAAACAATATGTCTAAAAGTCTGCTTTCAACATTATCAGATAATTCAACATCACATTCTTCAGAGGCATATATCAAACATTTTTCAGCCATGATTTTTACTGAAAAAGGTCTTGCAACTTTATCTTCCACTCTTTTTCTTATTTTTTCAGCAAGTTTTGTAACATCGTTGTTGTTATTATTGTGCTCGATAAGCAGCACAACTCCGAATTCTTCTCCACCATATCGTCCAACCACATCATCTTTTCCGACGGCTCTTGATACTACATCCGCAACTGTTATCAGTGTTCTATCTCCTTGTAGATATCCATAAATAGTACTATAGTTTTTGAAGTTATCAATGTCTGTTATTATATATCCTATATTTTGTTTTTGTTTTATTTCCCTACGAAGAACATCCATGAAATAACCTCTTCTTTTTAAGTTAGTTACATCATCTGTAATGGCTTTCTCAAACAATGTTAAAGTATTACTATCGATTTGATTAAAGTAATTAATCATTTCCTTTACAACATTACTAAGTAAAGCTTGTGTTTCGTTTGAAGAAGTTAAAGCGAGCATAGTTTGTTCAAATTCTGTAAATTTTAATCTTCCTTCTTGTGTTAAGTCAATAATTCTATCTTTTGTTTCTTCAGTACTTTCTTTCTTTTTTCTTGGCATTTTTAAATAAGAAAGGTGTTTTTATTTTTAAATATTGTTCTAGTTACCACTATAACATTAAAATAGATAAAATTAATAAATAACAAAAACACACTGCTAAAAACAGCCTTGTGATGTTCAAGAACAAGTTCATCAAAATCTCTTAAGTTATATTAAAACTCCAACACCAAAAGAGCTTGGTAAAGTAAAGCCTTATGAAAGAGTTCATGCTGGTGGTTACTAACTAAATACATAACTAAACTCTTCAACCCCTTTATAATATTTGCCGTAGTTATTAGAATCCTTTAAATAGAAATCTATATCATAATTTCTTGTTATCACATAATCCAAATACATTTCTTCATATGTTTTCTTATAGTTTAATACCCTCAGCTGGTCTACGACAGCGTCTGCCGGCAAATCCAAGGCTTTGGAGTTGCCAATACTGTAAGAATTATCCAGATTATCAATCACAATGCCGGAAGTGCATGTTGGAAAAAAGGTTCCTGATATGATGCAGCTTGTGTCTTCAACAGCAAAGCCGTCCAAAAACAAAGACAATGAATTAAAGCTGTTTTCATCGCTTAAATCCCAAGTAGCTGCAATAAAGTGCCACTCTCCTGCATTCCAGTTTATGTTCTTTTTCACAATAAACTCTGCTCCGTCTTTATTGAAAACAGAAAAAATAAGCCAGCCGCTGTCCTGCCTGAGAACATATCTGTTTGCTGTTTCTGTTGCCGCGAGATCAAAGAATACGTGCTTTGTCAAAGACCATCCCCAGTTAGGCTTAACCCACATTTCTATTGTACCTTCATCTTTGTTGAAATAAGTTGAATCGTAAAGCAGCTTATCGTTAACATCTTTTAATTCAACCCCTTTTGAAAACTTTGCATCAACTAAATCTACGCCAGAAGAATCAGCGCTTGCTGCTGGCCTTGTTCCGTCTGTTCCGTTGTTGAAGCTTGAGTAAAGCAATGTTCCTGAAACAAAGCCGTATGAAGACTGATTGTCAAATGTATTGTCAATAGTTATTGTTGTTGAATAATTATAATATGGGCTGCTGGAAACAACTTCAGACAAGCCATAAACAGAAACATTTGAGCCGTCTGTTCTTTTTACTACTGCCTGAGCTTCTCCAAATCCTGTCCATTCTGTCATATTCAGCCATAAGTAAACAATATTTCCTTCCTTTGCCAATGAAGAGC
This sequence comes from uncultured Methanosarcinales archaeon, assembly GCA_964459835.1. Taxonomy (GTDB): domain Archaea; phylum Nanobdellota; class Nanobdellia; order Woesearchaeales; family UBA12501; genus CAYWPA01. Next base: position 15,811 of record CAYWPA010000017.1, on the reverse strand, counting down.
TGTCTATAACAGGAGCACTGATATCAGATAATGTAACAAAGCTCTCAACAGCAGGCCTTTGAGGATACTCGCTCCTTGCATTCTTCAAATCGCTTAGGTTAATCCTGAAATTATAGCTTGTCAAAGGGCTTAGGCCTGGAATAACCATCTTAAAATTCTGTATTAGCCTGTTATCAAATACAGAGTTAAGCAATTCTGCTTCAGAAGCTTTGCTGTAGTCAATCCTTGCCCTTGCCTTTTCAGTTGTCTTGAATTGAATAGTTGCAGTTGTGTCTGTCGTATCTTTGATTAAGCTGCCTTCAACAAGATAAGGAGGCACGTTGCAGTAGTCAAAGTTAGTGCAGTTGTACTGTTCTATTGCCTCTCCGTTGTCGTATATATAGCCGCATTGGGCAACAACAAAATCATCCTCATAGCCGCACATCCTGTCGTAATGGTTTGCTTCACACCTGCATTCCCCGCCAATGCAGAAACTATTATTTCCTGTGATGTTTCTTTCTCCTGTTACAGAATCAACACAAGGGTCAGAGCTGAAGATTTTTACTGTCTGGTTTATCTTGTAGACGATATTTTCTCCTTTATACACGCTTCCGTTAATTGCAAAAGGAAGCGTAGTAACATAATTGTTTTCCTTGTATCTTATTATTAATTCTGATTGGTTAAGAACTGTTAATGTATAATTCTCTCTTCCAATTGTTTGAGGCAAGAAAAAGCTTCTTTGATAGCCGCTTAAAGAGTTCCTGGCCAGCATTAATTCATTGACAACAGTTGTTGAAAGGTCAACAACAACCTCCTCATCCCTTTGTACCTGAACATCAACTATTTGGCTGGATAAGCCTGCAAAGAAAAGCAGGAAAACGCCTAGCATAAAGGCAGCAAGGATGATGAATTCCAGTGCAGATTGTGCTTTTCTCATTTTAACAAGGCTGTATCCGTACATCTCCTGTTGGAGATGAAAAGTCGTAGCAGACTCCAATGCTCAGGTCTTCTTTGTCTTCCAACCCAATGTAAGAATCAACTGCTACTGTTCTTGTGCTTGTGTCAGACATGTCAACTATGAATTTGATATTATCATTGTCTATTGAAATGGCAAAAACACTATCAGGAATAGTTATGTCTTTCTGCAGGCCTGCAGATCTTTGTGAAATTGGAGTTGTAGAAATGCCTACAGGATTTGCATAGTTTACGCTTATCTGCGTAGCATCATTAAAAGGATCTCCAAAATGCCAGTATAATGAATCTGCGTCACGAGGCAGAGTGCTTCTGTCTAAAATTCCTGTGTAAGTGTCAGTTGGAGTTGTTACAGTAAATTCATATGTGCCAGAACCAGAAGCTGTGCTTAAAATTTCAAAATTATTTGCATCCGTAAGGGCTACTGTTACAAGATTGTTGAAATTGCCTGGATAGCCATAAGAAACTGCTCCTGATGGGCTTATTTCAAACGCAGCAATAGGGTCAAAGCTTGCTGATGGCATTGCAGCATTAGGGGCATCATCTATCCAGATGTAAGTATTATCTAATAAAGTTGTATAAGCTGCAGAAACAGAAGCCTGTAGTGAGGAAACTGAAGAAGTTGACCTTAGGAAAGCAACATCTGTTGCTGCTGACTCTGTTATCATATTTCCAGAGATTAAAGGAGTTTTCAACTCTGCTGCCCCTGCTATAAATGCAGCGCCTGTATCATAAACCTGCTTTAAAATAATTGCTTCTGCGTAATCTCCTGTGTACAGAGCAACATAGTCTTCCTCTGCCTCCATTCTAAAGTATTTTACTCCAGGCGAAAAATCAAGAGGGTTCAAGTAAGATACAATATTGATATTCAGCGGTATGACAATTTCCTCGTAGCTATACGGGTCTCCTACAAAGAAAACAAGCTCAGTATTTCCAACCACTGTAATGTTGAAAACATTTGCAGGCATGTTGACTTTAATCGTTGTCTTTGAAGGCTTTCCCAAATAATAAACCTTTTCTGCTTCCTGCGATATAGTATTTCCTATCTTGCCAACCTGGGCAGTTGTAACTTCTTTTCCTGCAGAAGTTGCATAATCATAAATTAAGTAAACCGTAGGAATAATAATAACCAAAGCTACTGCAGTTATCATCAGATATTCCATTGCTGCCTGTGCTTTTCTCATCTTACTGCTACACCCAAACTGCCTGCTGCCTGCCTTGTCAATCCTCCTGAGATTGCATAGTTAAGGTTAAAGTTAAAAGTTGCCCTTGTTCCTGGATCAAGGTCGCAGTTTGTAAAAGTTATTGTTGCTGTATCTTCATGCTTCCATGGGTTTGATTGTGAAACTGGATTCTGCCCTGGTGTAAAGCCAAGTGAATAAATATTCTGTTTTCCATTATCAACAAAACCTGATTCACACTGCACTAAAGGCTCAACTATTGCAGAAGTTATGGAGCTGCCCTGCCTGTTGATTATAGTAACATGAACCATATCTGTTACTGCAAAAGAAGTCTGATCAGAGCAGGAAAATCCTGCTGGCATTGTGCACGTATCTGGAAGCATTTTGCTTGGGTTTAACACTCCAAAATAAGTCATTGCTCCAAAGACAACCAACACTACCAAGATGCTCCAGCCGTAGTTTATCAAGAACTCCATTGCTGCCTGGGCTTTCTTCAGAATCTTCATAATATGCCTCTTTTTAGAGGAATATTGGGTTTTTTCATTATAAAGCTTTCCATTAGAAATTATTGGTGTTGTGCAAAATATTCTTCTTCAACCTTAGCAAGTTTTAGAATATTCTTAAGCGTTGGTATTTTAAGCTCTTTATGATTTGGTACAACAGTTCCGACGATGCCGTTTTCTGTTTCTTTTTTAAGGACAATATGGCTTCCTTTCTGCCTTGCAACTTTAAAGCCAAATTTATTGCACAGAATTTTTACGCAGTCTTTGCCAAAAAGCTTCTTAAGCTTTGGCAACCTCTGCCACCTCAAAAGTAGTCATAATTGAGCGAGACTTTGCCTTTGATGGAAATTCTTCAAGGTACAGCTCGGTGGCTTCTTTAAGATTAGCAAGAGCTTCTTCTACAGTAGTGCCCTGGCTAGAAGTGCCTACTTCAGGGCATGTAGCAACATACATATCCTCTTCTTTTTGGATAATAGCAGTTAAAGTCTTCATAAAGCTAAATAACTTATTAAGATATTTAAAGCTTTCCATTAGAAAAAGAGAAATAAAAAGAAAAATAAAAGTTTAGGTTTACTGTGCTGTTATGGAAACGTCTCCACTGATCTTGTGGTCAAAAGCTCCGCCAGCAAGCGCGTATGTTATTTCTACTGTTGCTCTGGTTTTCTGTCCTGAGTTGTAACCTGCACAGTTATCAAATGCTATAACTGATGATTGACCTGGTGGTATTGAAGCAACTGTACTTAAACCATCCACTGTTGCAGGACCACATCCTGAAAGATCTCCACTTGGAATAATGACATTTACAGGGTCAACGTTCATTGTCTTTCCAAAACCATTGGTAAAGGAAATTTGTAGTTTAGCTGTATTTGCACTTGTTCCTGGGGTTATTGACGCTTCGCATGTTCCGATTCCAGCTCCAAACAAGCATTTATCTGGTAGCAAGTTTGCTGGGTTCAGCACACCAAAGTAAGACAAAGCTCCGATAACTATAAGGACAACTAGAATAGCCCATCCATAAGTCATCAAGAACTCCATAGCAGCTTGTGCTTTCTTTTTAAACATATATTATCACCTCAAAAGTATAATATCTATTCCCTATGAATTTCAATATATAAATGTTTCTATTTTAGCACAGGTAAATATTTATAAAGAAAATAAGCTCTTTTAGAGGAAAATGGAGAAAAAAGAGGAGCTTTCTAAGTATATCAGGAAGAAGTTAAAGGAAGACTACACAAAAGAAGAGATAAAGGCAATGCTTCTTAATGCAGGATGGAAAGAAGAAGATGTTGCAGAAGCATTTATGTTCTTTGAAAGCAAAAAAAGCAAAGCAATGACAACAACCCAGAAAATAGTATATGTTGTTGTTGCATTGATAGTAATATTCGGAGTTGTATCAATTCTGCTTTACTCGCCGAAACTGCAGGCTGCAAAAACCGCCCAAAAAGTTGTTGTTATAAAAGAAGAGCCTGTAAAAACATTTGAAGAGACAAGAGAAGAGCAGCAGAAAGCTGCTGAAGCCTTTGCAGAAAGGGAAAGGATAAGGCAGGAAGTGTTGAATGATCCTTCAGTTCCTCCTGAAGATGTTGGGAAAGAGATTGTAAGAAGAATGAGGGAGCAAGGATGAAATATTTTCTTTATTTAATTTTGCTGATAGTTCTTACAGGAAATGCTTTTGCTGCTGATTTTACTGTTAATTTCCAGCCAAACCAAGATGTCTGGCTTTATGATGGGGACTGGACAAAAAAAACAACAGATGGGGCAGGGCAGGCAACCTTTGTTGATGTCGCTGGCGGGAGTGTTTATGTTGACTATTGGTGCCAGGGAAACCCTGCAAGCGTAGGAAGCTGGGTTTACAAGGAATTCTTAATAAGCGATTCTCCAGTAGCAGTAAGCTGCCAGGCAGATAATGATTTAATTGACTCAAAGATAAGTGTTGAATACACAAATGGTCAGCCAGTAGCAATAAATCAAGTTAACTCATACTGGAAGGACTGGCCTTTTGGGCCTACAGATGCTGTCTATGGCAGTAATTTTGACGGAATAAAAACTGTTTTAACAAACAAAGGGCTGCATGATTTCTATGTAACATATTCAGGCCATTCAGAAATATTGGAAGGTATTGATGTACAGGGAGATATTACATTACCAGTTCCTCCTCTTGATGCAACGGTTAACATACAAGCAAACTGGTTGTACGGGCCTTTAAGCATGACAAGAGTGGATTTCTACAAAGATGGAAGAATATATGGCATATTATATACAAATTTTAATGGCCTGGGAACAAAATTCGTAGAGCAGGGGGATTATGTAGTAAAGCTTCAATGCAGGTATGTTGATCTTAGCAACTATTATTTTGTTGAAAGTTATTTTGCCACTGGACAAAACACCCTGAATATAGATTGCGAGGATAAGGGTGACTTAAATATACAAACAAAAGAGGCAGGACAGGGCATAAAGGAAGGATATGCGATATATTACATTGATTCCAACGGTAAAAAATACTATACGCTTAACTTTGAAACAGATGAAAGCGGAAATTTTGTTGTGCCGTTGTCTTATGGAAAATATGAGGTCAGCGCTTACCACAAAGGATATTTCATAACAAAAATTGTCAACATCCCCGCAGAAACATCAGCAACTTTTGACTGGCCTGTACCATTAAACACATTATCAGTAAAACTTGTTGACGAAAACAACAACGCAATGCAAGGCGTTAAGATAAAAATAATAAACCAGACCAGCATTGAAGGATCTGGTTACGCTTTTTCATTGGGCGAAGGAGTAGGTATAATAACGACAAACAGCTCTGGAGAAGGGGAAATAAAATTATACAACGGCAAATATGTGGCTTTTGCAGAGTGCCCTGGCAATCTGCATCGTGTCAAAGATATTATTCTTCAGGACAGCAGCAAAAACATACTGATAAAATGCGGAGGCGCTGCTGCTGTTGTAAGGATAGTAAATCAGAATGGCGAGCCTACAAGCTTCAATATATTCACCCAGATAAGAAGAGCAGATGAGATTGGGAGATATGAGTTTGATGATGTAGCAACATCCTCTTCCAATCCTGCTATTTTTGATTTGTCAGAAGGGGAATATAACGTCATTGTCGCAAAATTCCAAGGGCAGTTTGCATTTGCTTCCTACGGCCCTTTTGCCATGTCTGCGGGGGAAATAAAGGAAATAATAATCACAATAGATGAAAATATAGTAGAGTTTGAAGATGATGCAAATGTCATTACAACAACACCATCCCCTGCACCGGATTTTGACCCTAATTTGCTGATGCTTGCGGTTATTGTCCTTTCTTTGAGCGTTTTCTTTGCCTATACTCAGGCTGCACAAAGATAAAGTGCCATAGAATAAACAAGGCAATCATAAAAAAGCCCTGCCCGTAAGTGTAAAGGAATTCATGCAAAGCATTTGCTGTTTCTGCGCCAAAGAGCAGGAATAAAGGATAAACAAAAGACAAGCGCAGAATGTTTTCTGCAAAAATAATTAAAACAAAAGAGATTCCTTTTAGTCTTGTTATAAATGAAACTGGATAATAACTCAGCAATAAAACAACCAGAAACAGTGCTTGTTTAGCGCCTATGCAGACTGATTCTACAGAAATATTAAATCCAGGGTATAATAGCATTATTCCTAGCTTTTCAACAGAAACACCCAATAAGTTCTGCAGGAAATAAACAATATTTGCCTCAAAAAGCTGTATTGGGTAGAGGGTTGCTGAATTTGCCAAATAATCAATAATAAGCTTGTAGATTATGACAGCAACAGTGAAGATGATAAGATTAGTGATGCTGTATTTTAGAAAAAGGGCTTTGTTGAACTTTTTTTTGTTGTTTTTTTTCTTTTTTATTATTTTTTTATTTTTCATTGTATAAAACAAAAAATAGCAAAAACACTATATAAATCTAACCTATGAATGAAAACATGCTTGCCAATGCCCTGAAGAATATCTCATATGCGGCAAGGGAAGCAATAAGGAAGACTGGAATGTATTTTATTCCGCCTTTGATGTCTCCTCGTTTAATAACAGAGATTATCATTGAGGAAAACACAGCAATTACTGCAAGAGAACCGCGTGAAAACATCTTAAAATCATCAGGATTAATAGCAACTTCTGCAAACCTTATAGGCAACTGCCCTCCTCCTCCCCCTGCAGCTCCAAGCTTTGTGGCAAATGAGCTTACTATAGTCAATAGCTGAAAGCTTAATCCAAACAGGCCGGGAGCGACAATAACAACTATAAATGTGATAAAAATAGTGTATGCAGTTACAGAAGCCGCCATTTCCTTCCTCAAAGTCTGCGTTTCCTTTATGTTTTCAATTACCTTATCCATCAATGGAGCTATCTCTGCTCCTCCTTTCATTCCTTCAACAACCAAATCAAAGCTTCTCCTAAGCATAGAAGAATCATATTGTTTTGTAAATGCCTTTAATGCATCATCAACATCTTCGCCAGTCATTACCTTTTTGGCGGCAATCTCAATCTCAGCAGCAAGAACGCCAAACCTAGGCTTTATCGCCCCCCATAAAGCCCTGTCAAAAGACATTCCTCCTTTTAAGTTTCCTGAAACAAACTGCAGGAAATCAGGAAGTATCTCTTCAATTTCTTTGGTTCTTTTGTATATCTTAAGGTCAAGGTAGAAATAAACACAAAGCATGACCAATCCAGCCAATAAAAACAAAGCAGCTGCAACGACAATGAAAGACCCTAATCCAAGGTAGATCAAAGTGCTGATAATTCCAATTGACTTGTCCCTTAAATAAGAATAAGGCAGGTAGAAGTAAAAAATGAGTGAAAGAGCAAGGCTTATGTAGAACAAAGCCCCGAAAAATTTGTAGTTTACCTCTCCTATACCTGCCTTTAACAAATAATCGCGAAGATGCGGCCTGATTTTCTCAGGTATCAGCGCTTTTCCCCATTCCTCTAAAAATATTACTCTTTGCATTTTGTGTATTTTTATTTGATATATTTTTTATGTAGCTTATATCTCAGCTATAGGCCTGATTGTCCTGAACATTGACATGAACATGAACTGAAGGAAAGCAAGAACAACCAAAGCAACAATTAAGTAAGGCTTGCTGATCTGTAATTCTAAAAAGCTTCCGACAATGATAAACATTGTTATGCCTAAGGCAGGAACTACTACTCCCAACAGCATGTAAAACATTGCCATCGCATTAAGCTTTCTTCCGTATTCTTTTATCTCAATTATTTGTTCCTCTGTGATCTGGTGCAGTGTTGCGCGCAGAGTGCTTGCGACATCTATTCCTGTCTTTAATGAATTTGTGATCTGCCATAAGATTCTCCTGAACTTGTCAGAAGGGGTGTACTCAATTGCAGTATCCAGGGCATCCTCCATCGGCGTTCCTAAAGCGATGTTATCAACAATCTCCTGAAAGTATTTTCCTGCAACCCCGTGTGCGCGAGCAGCATCTTCTAGAGCGTTGAAAAACGGCTGGCCTGACTCTATCTTTACGAGAATAAACCTCCCTGCAAACAGCACTTCCCTTTCAATCTCTTTCTTTCTTCTTTTAATATAAACAGACGGCCTGTTTACCATAAAAAACCATGAAACAAGCGTGAAAACAACAAAGCCTGGCAGCAAAACAAGCAAAGATTTTTTGCTCATTGAAAGATAGAAGAAAAGCATAACGGTTAAAGTGATAGTAAGCATCATTGCCATCTGGAATGACTTCTTGATGAAGTCCTCTGGCTTTATCCTCATGCCTGCTTCCTTAAGCCTATGCTTTATCATAGGGTTTTTCTGCAGATACAGACGAAAAAAATTTGTCAAAGCCTTCACTAAATCACCTCTTCCCTAATTCTGCAAACCTGCTTGCTTTTAATCTTCCAAGATAATAGTCAGCTATTATAATTCCAATATCATGAACATCATTTATTTTGTACTTGACCAGTGTTTTTAGTATATTTGCCTTTTCTGCAAGGTTTTTGTCAACTTCCTGGGAAGACATTCCTGTGTAAAGCTGCAGTGTTCCTTTTATCTTTGGGAAGTCAGCTATCTTTTTCAGAATATCCTTCTGCACATCCATCTGCATGAAGACATTTGGAGAGCCGTCATCAGTTATCTCTGCAAGCTGCAGCGTTCTCCTTAATCCTGTCCTCCTGTTCCTGTACTGGACAAGCAATAAGTTTAATGCGGAAACAACCTGCTTCGGAACATTTATAGGAGGGTTTGTAAGCCTGTCAACAGTTTCCTTTGCAGAGTTTGCGTGGATTGTAGCATAAACAGAATGCCCTGTGTGCATTGCCTCAAACAGAACTTCTGCCTCCCTCTGCCTTCTTATCTCTCCTACCAGGATCCTGTCAGGCCTCTGCCTTAAAGCATTAACAACCAAGTCCAGCATTGTTACCTCTCCTTTTCCTTCCGGATTAGGCAGCCTTGTTTCCATAGGAACCCAGTGCAAAGACCTTGGAAGAGTCAGCTCTCTTGTATCTTCTATAGATATTATCCTCTGGTTTGGAGGGAAAAAGTTTGCAACAACGTTTAGAGTAGATGTTTTACCTGAGCCGGTTCCTCCTGCTATCAATGTTGAAAGCTCGTTCTGCACAGCCAGCCACATCAAAGCTGCTGCGTCAGTAGAAATCGTATTTGAATTGATAAAATCAGTTATAGTCCACGGCTTTTCTGCGAACTTTCTTATTGTTATCGTGTTTCCAAAATTAGAGATTGGAGACAATGTTGCGTTTACCCTGTCCCCTGTCTTAAGGTGAGCATCCATTAACGGATTCAATAATGTTATGTCTTTTCCGATGTCCCTTCCGATCATTGTCGCATAATGCCTTATCCTGTCTTCTGAAGGCAGGGTGATGTTTGTCTTCAGCCAGCCGTGCTTCCTGTGGTAGACCCATATCGGGTCCTTTGCATTGTTAACAACAATCTCTTCCAGATTAACATCCTTGAGCAGAATTTCTATGTCGCCCAACCCAAGGTTCTGCCTTATTATATAATTGACTAAGAGATCAGATGTTTGCTTATCAAGATTGGTAAAATATTTTTTTATAAGTATGTTTATTTCCTTTTCAAACTTATCCCTTATCTTATCTACTCCTTCTGCCTCTGACTTTTCCTCTTCCTCTGTAAGCGCAATCCTTGATACAAACTCTTTTCTTATCTTCTCCAGGATGACTTTTGTTGTCGGAGAAATATTTGTAATAGAGATGAAGTACTTTGGAACAAATTCCCCTTCTTCAAAGAAGATATTCACTTTAACAGCTAAGTTCCCAATAACAAGATCATAGCTATCGATAACCTTTCCTTCCGGCATCATTCACCTCTTTTTATTTTCTGTTAACTTCCTGAAGCTTCTGCAAAGCTTTCTGGTACTGCTCTTCTCCCATAAATCCCCTGACAAGTATCTCGTCAGGCCTTGGCATGTCAGAAGCCCTGCTTATCTCTTTAATCGATGTCTTTATTCTTTCCTTAGACGGTATTTCAGGGCTTTTTATCACGCTAAGGTATACCATATACCTGTCCCTTATATACCTGAAAATTTCAATATCCTCTGGATATTTCTTGATCAAGTCCATATAATCTGAGTTTATATCATGCAAAGCATTATTAAGGCCTTCAAAGTCCCTTCTCTGCGCAAAGTCATCAAGCCTTTTCACCTTCATGTAAAGGTTAAGCTCATGGTATGTTTTTGCCAGCTCCTTGTGCAGGTCTGATTTTTTTTCAATTACGCCAAGCGGAAGCTCATGATAGATTTTGTATGCCATTAAGTATTTGCTTTTGATATGGCCAAATTCTTTCTTCTTTATATGGGTGTGGATGTCAACCAAGATATCAAGAAGCTCATCATATTTTTTTCTTGCGCCATCTTCTTCAAATGAAGCAGGCACAGCTTCTATAATTTTCTTGTAAAGCTGTATCAGCTTGTTCTGCAGCTGCATGTGCTGCTCCAGGTATCCTTCAGGAAGCTTGTTGTATGCGCGTATAACTTCTTCATAAGCCTCTTTTGCAAAGTCCGGCTCATCTTTAGCAAGGTACTCTTCTACTGTTGTAATAAGCCTTTCAATTTCGTCAAGCTCTTTTGACATTTCCTGCTTTGCAGCAGACCTTAAAGAAGCTGAAAGATTCCTTCTTAAGTCCACAAGCATTTCCTCTATCTCTGCCCTCACATCTAAATCCCCTTTCGGAAGCTTTGAATACAGCCCTGAAATCCTGTCGTATAATTGCTCTGCTGTTTTGATGTCCTGCCTTGCCAATGCCTCTTTTGCCTGGCTGAATAGGGAGTTGATTTCGCTTCTCTTTTCCATCAAAGAAGCAGTCATCTCCTTTTCCTTTGTCAATATCAGCCTCTGGTAGATTTCAAGAATATCGTTCTGCAGGCTTGTCTTTTCCTTGAGAAAGCCTTCGGGAAGGGTTTTGTACATCACAGATATTTTTTCAAAGATTTCATGCGCCCTGTCGATGTCTTTTTCCTGTATCTTTCCTGCAATATCTTTCATTAATTCTGTTATTTTCTGCGAGTTTCTTTTGAATTCCTCTGTAAGTATATTTTTCCTGTTTAGTATGATTGTCTTGTACAGGTTAAGCATCCTTTCCTGAGCAGAAAGCTTTTTTTCCATGAAGCCTTGTGGCAGCTCCATATAGATATTTCTGATTGCCTTGTAATATCCCTCTATCATTTCCAGATCTTTTTGTGTTGCTATCTTTCCGCCAATAATCGCAGAGTTTGCCTTTACAAGAAGATCTTCAATTTGATTGTACTTTTCGTTAAAGCTTGATGAAAGCTGCCTGTCTACTGCAGATGTTATCTCTTCATTCAGCTTTATTATGTCTTTGCCAAGACTTTCTTCCCTTTTTGCATATTCATCAGGAAGAACGTGCCTAATCTTTTTTATTTCAAGATAAACTTCCCTTGCCTTTTCTATATCGCCTTTCTGAAGATATTCTTCTGCCAATCTTAAAAGCTCGTCTTCTTTTTTAGGCAGCTCTATTTTTTCCTTTCTTGGCTTTATTTCTTTTTTTGCTTCTTTTTCAGCCTTTTCTTCTATTTCAGGCAGTTCAATATACTTTTCAGCAACTTCTGCAGGAGCCTCTTCAAGAATATCCTCTTTTTTTACAACTGCTTTTTCTGCCCTTTCAGCATGCTTAGGAACACATAAATACGGAGTTGTGAATTTGTACTTAAGCTCGACCATGCCTTCCTCTTCCATCAGACTGGACAATGACTCAATTGTGTCAACAGGAATATCAAGGGATTTGGCTGCCTCTTCCACAGAAATCTCTTTTCTTTCAGCCACTAAAGAAATCAGCCTATCTACATCTGTCTTAACTTCTGCTCTATCACCCATTTTTACATAATATTGGAAACCGCATTTATAAAGGTTTTGACGCAAATAAGGCAGAATAGAGAGAAATATCGAGGAAACATTTTTAAACTAAAATAGCAAAAAACAATACATGGAATATATGAAAAAAGGGCTTGTGCTGGCATTATGCATTTCTGTATCATTTTCTTTATTATTAGTTCCGCTTGCTTTTGGATTTACAGAAGAGGTTTTTGAGAAGTTCTTCAGGCAGGATGATAAGTTCACAGCAGGCTCCAAAGAGTACAAAATCATCTCAGTTATTGCCCCTTATACACAGGCTGGCAGCAGCTTTCCGGGAAAAATTACAATTTCTCCATTGAAAGAAAATGCAACAAACTTCACCCTTGAAAAAGCAGGATGCAAAGATCTTGAAGATAAATATAAGGTTTGCTTTGAAGAAATAGTAAACAATGAAGTAAAGCTAAGCTTAGTAAAGGAAACAGCAAAGGTTGAAACAGGAATAATAGGAAAAGACAGCTTTGTAGGATGGCTCAACAATGGAGAAGGATTTGCTCTGGAAAATGAAAGCTTTGCTGTAACATATAATGTAAAGCAGAACTCTGTTAAGGTTAAGTCAAACAGAACAGGAGTAATTTTGCTTTATGGTGAATGCGAAAGGAAGGGTAACTATGATTTCTGCTTCACTGACAAAAGGCTTGATTTAAAGAAAGGATACGGAACCTTAAGCGCAAACAGGGAATATGAGATTCCGCAGGTATACATAGAAGTAAAAAAGCCTACTGTTGAGCTTAGCTTCACAAGGAGCTTTTCAAGCACAAAGCTGCTGCTTGGCGAGGAGTTTGTTGCTACGGTAAGCATAAAGAACACAGGCGGAAAGGCTGCTGTCAATGTTGTTTACGAGGAGGAAATTCCGCCTGAAATAATCATAAAAAAGACAACTGAATTTGAAAGCAATTATGCCATTGGCAACAAATACACGAAAAGGATGCTTCTGGGAGCAGGAGAGGAAGAAAAATTCAATTACACCCTAAAAGTTGTTTCGCCTTTTGATGGAGAATTAACAGCAAGGATTCTTACAGGGGATTTGCAGAAAGAAGTGCTGATTGATTCTAACACTGTAAAAATTTCCACAGAGCACTTGTTTGATTTTGAAGGGGTAATAAATAAGACAGGAATTGAGCTTGGTGAGGAGTTTTTGCTTACTGTCAAAGTTGAAAACCCAAGGCCAACAGCAATGAGCTTTACCACTTATGTTATATTTCCTGAAGGAATAGAATTCTCACGCTCCAAGTATACTGTCAACAAGCTTGGAAGAGTTGAGATAAAGGAAAGGGTTGAGGCAGGAGAGGAAAAAGAGTATGAGATTTATCTTAAAGCAGAGGCTCCGCCGACAGAAAATATAACTGTTGATGTTACTGGGAGGGAAATTGGCAATATAGATGCGCCGACAGAAAGGTATGAAAAGCAATATCCTGTAGATGTTAATTTTAAAAAGCTGGTGCATAGGGGAAAGCAGGAAGGAAATGATTTTGCTGTTTATATAAAAAATGAAAACAAGAATGTTGTTTTCAGGCATATTACAGCAATAGTTGACAGCGAGAATGAGTCAAAATCAGGCACATTGGATGTTGTTAATGCATATGAAGAAAAAAAGCTTGTGCTTTCAAACTTTTCTCATTCCGACCCATTTATTTCTGTTTCATATTTTGTAAACAACAAAAAGCTTTTTGTTGAGGATAAAAAAGAAGTTGTTGAAGAAGCAGAACAGCCAACGCCTAAGATAATATCAGAGCCGCAGCCAGAGCAGACTGTGCCTGAACAACAACCAGCTCCTGAACAGCCAGCAGAACAAATCCCAGAACAGCCTGAGCAAGAAGAAAAAAGCATTATTACAAAAGTTATTGAATGGTTTAAAGGATTGTTCTAGCCATAGCTTTAAAAATAACGGCATTAAAACCTTTACTAGCAGCCCCGTGGTGTAGCGGCCAAGCATACAAGGCTTTGGACCTTGTGACCTCGGTTCAAATCCGAGCGGGGCTATTTATTCTCAGTAAGCTTTAAAAACTACTTATAGAAACTTCTTCTCCTAAAGCCCCGTAGTGTAGCGGCCAAGCATACAAGGCTCTGGACCTTGTGACCTCGGTTCAAATCCGAGCGGGGCTATTCTTTTACATAGAGAATAAGAAAGAAACAACTAGTTCTATTTATTTTCTATATGGAAAATAAATAATAAAAAAGGCAAGAATCTTGTATCAGGTTTTCCAGCTTTAAAACAAAAGAATTAAGGGTTTTCCAAATAAAATCAAAATAAAAAATTTGCAATTATTTGCTTTTCCTGTACAGCTTTCTGGCAAGCAATGCTCCTGCAACAAGGCCTGCTCCAGCAGCTATTTTCAGAGCCTTTCTTGGATTCTTTCTTGTGTAATCTTCTGCCTGCCTGACTCTTTTTCTAGCGTGAGCTTTTGCCTTTCTAATAGTTTTTTTTGCTGCCTTTTTTGCCTCTAGTCTTCCCCTTGCCAATGCTTTCTTCGCTGCCTTCTTTGCTTCTCTCTTTCCCCTGCTCACTGCTTTTTTCACTATTCTCTTAGCTTCTCTTTTTGCGCTTGCTGCTGCAGAAGGCTTCTTCCTGGAAGATTTTTTCTTTGTTGCTTTCTTTGCTCTTCTTTTTGCCATTTTATAACCTCATTTTGAAAATGCCCTGTATACCAAAGCCAGCAGGTATAAGCCACCAGCAACTATAACCATTCCTCCGCCAGGGAAGGTTTGGTAATAGCTTTCAACATATTTTGAAACTCCTATCAGCAAGAATATCGTTGCTATAAAAATTATTGAATAAACAGATAAGTCTTTAAGGATCTTTCTTTTTGTTTCGTATATCTTTTCCTGTGTCTTTGCAAGAACGCCATCAGTTGCATTAGTTATGCCGCTCAACAAGCTTCCTCCAAAAAGCCCGTCCAAAAATGAGCCTATTATATTTTTTTTCTTTCCTGCCATCAAAATGCCTCTTTACTGAAATCTAGCTTCTTTTGTTTATAAATGTTTTGATATAAAAAATGTCTTCATATAAATATAACAGCCTTCTCTGCAGTGGCCAGCAGCTCGTCTGTATCCGCATCATAAAGCTTAACTTTAATTGTTTTTTCCAGATCAAGGTCATTCACGCTTATATCAACAGCCATTGTTTTTACTGCCTTTCCTACAGGCATGTCAACAAGAAATATATTTGCATCCGCCAGATTCTGCTCAGCACTTGTATCGTTATCATCATAAACAAACACAGTAACCTTTGGCTTAAAAGCAGCTTTTTGGTTGTTAATTTCAACAACAATGCTTTTTACCAAACCAATATCATTTCCCTTATCCTCAATCGTGACTTCCCCTATAGAAAGTGATGTATATCCCTGCAGCTCATCTTCTTTTTCTTCAAGCTGCTGCTTTAAATAATCTATCTCATTTTGGAATTCTTTTTTAAGGGTTGCAATTTCCTCCAGATGCTTCTTGCCCATTTCCACCCTCTGTTCCTTTAGGGATTCCTCAAGCATCGCCTTATACTCCTGTTTCTGCTTCTCTACAGCTTCTGCTATCTTGGCCTCTACCATAACAGGCTCTTCCTTTACTTCTGAAGCTGATTCTTGTATAGGCATAGCTGAAGAACTGTACTTT
This sequence comes from uncultured Methanosarcinales archaeon, assembly GCA_964459835.1. Classification (GTDB taxonomy): domain Archaea; phylum Nanobdellota; class Nanobdellia; order Woesearchaeales; family UBA12501; genus CAYWPA01. Next base: position 203 of record CAYWPA010000017.1, on the reverse strand, counting down.
TCTTTGCATATCTTTGGCAGCCATAGAAAAATAAATACCAGTGCCAGAATCGCGATGACAAATGCAAGCCTTTCAAGGTTTTTCTTGCTTATAGTTATGTAATCTTTGCTATCTTTATCCTCTTTAAACATGGTTATTCTTTATAACATATAGTATTTAAAGCTTTCTTATTTTAAGCACTGTCAAGTTGAGTGCCAATGCTG
>CAYWPA010000016.1:7555-21492 GCA_964459835.1 uncultured Methanosarcinales archaeon | reverse complement strand
TGAAAGATTCCATGAACATTCATTAAAACTACCCGTTTGGCATGATGCAAAGGATGAGGAGATAGTGAGAAGTTATATTAGTGCATTTAAAAAAGTAATAGAAAATTATCATGAGGTGTTATAAAATGGATAAAAGTTTTTATGAAAATCTGATGAGAGAAGCCCAAGATAACGGAATTAATAGATATGTTGTTGGAGCAGTGATTCAAAGAGATTCCTCTGTTCTTCTATTAGAACGGCCTAAAGATGATTTTATGGGTGGAATTTATGAGCTACCAAGCGGAAGGGTTGAAGATGGCGAGTCACTTGATATAGCTCTCCATCGAGAAGTTGAAGAGGAAACAGGTCTGAAAATAAGAGAAATAAAGAGATATTTGGGTCACTTTGATTACGAATCCAAAAGTGGAAGAAAAACTAGACAATTTAATTTTGCAGTAACTATTGGCGAACCTCTTGAGATTAAACTACAAGAGCATGATAATTATACATGGGCTAATAAGGATCAATTACAGCAATATCCAGTTACAGATAGCGTAAGGCAAGTATTAGGCTCATTCTGGGGAGAATAATGAATAGAGGTTATCTTGTTAGTTTTGAAGGTTAGGATGCTACTGGAAAATCAGAATTACTTCACAGAACAAACAATAGTCTAAGAAAAATCAGGTTATGTCTTTCAGACTAATAGAAATGGAAAATATACTCAAAGAACTATACAAAAGATTATGGAAAATGCTGCAAGTAAAGCTGGCATCAGAAAAAAGATTACACCACATACATTAAGGCATTCTTTTGCAACACATCTATTAGAAAACGGGACAGACATAAGATACATAAGGGATTTGCTAGGTCATTCAGATATTAGCACAACTTTAATCTACACTAAAGTTTCAAACAAAGATATCTCAAGAATAAAAAGTCCGCTTGACTAATTCTTCTTTTTCTTTGGTATGTTCCAGTATGGACTTTTGCATGTTGGACAGATGATTGGATCTTCTTTTATTTTTATTCTTGGTATCCATTCGTGTTTGCATCGTTCACAGCGAAATCCTGGAACTTTAACAGTTATTCTTGCCATAGAACACCGAAAGTATCTCTCTTATATAAAACTTCTCATAAAAGTAATACTTTCATACGTAAGAAACGACAAGATTTATATACAAAATAGCCTTTCTAAAGTTATACTTATACAAGTAATTAAAAGGTTATAAAAATGGAAACTCAAGACGAAAAACGACCAAACTGTCCAGTCTGCAACAGCAGTAAAACAAGAAAGGACAGTGTAAGAAAAACCTTGCTTTGCGACAAACAAAGATGGTTCTGCAAAGCCTGCGGAAAGCGATGGGTTAATTCTCCAATAAGAAACATCAAGGGAGATCCTAAAACAGTAGTTACTGTGATGGATTTGTACATGAAAGGAGTGAGCTATCGCTCAATTGCAAACCACTTAAAACAAATCTACGGACTTGAAGTAAGTCACATTACAGTTTTGAACTGGGTCAATACCTATTTGACAAAAATTACAGAGTATGTCAAGTCCATGCAACCTCAAGTCGGAGATTACTGGCTTGCAGATGAACAATTCATCAAAGTAAAAGGCAACCAACAATATGTCTGGAATGTACTTGACAACAAAACAAGATTTTTACTAGCAAGCAATGCAAGTAAAACAAGAAACTATGAAGATGCAAGAAGAACATTCAAAAGAGCCAAGAAAGTTGCAGGCAAGAAAGCTAAGACAGTGGTCACAGATGGCTCATTCAACTATTCAAAAGCAGTAAGAAAAGAATTTGCTACATATCAAAATCCTAAACCACACAAGCGTTATGTTTCATTAAGACAGAAATCTGGAAACAACAATAAGATTGAACGATTCCATGAAACATTCAGGCAAAGAGATAAAGTAATGCGCGGATTCAAAGGAAATCAAAAGCAATACGCAGAAAACTTTCAAACATACTACAACTTTGTACGAAAGCATTCAAAGATTGGAATGACTCCTGCACAAAAAGCAAAGATAGATCAAAAAGCAGATTGGAAAGAACTTCTAACTAAAGCAATGCAAAGTCCAGTGCCAAAAAATCAAACAAGACTAGTGTAAATCACTAGACTCATGTCAAGTCTATGACACACTTTACGTTTGAAAACTAGTCGGACTTGACAAGCAAATTCTCAAAATATTACAGTGGACAAAGTATTTTATCATAAATTTTAACACTGGACTTATTCAGTAATTCTTTTTTGTATATTTCCTATTTTTCACTGTTGGTCTCACTGTTTGTTTTGATTTCTTGCCTACAGGTTTGCCTACTGGTTTTAATTCAGGCGGTTAGTTTGACGGTTAGCTTCAAAACGTGATTTATCACTACAGGCTTCACTACTGGCTTCAATTTTTGGAATCATTTTTTAGGTGTCCATTCTCATTTTCAGAGACGGCGTCTGAGACTGCGTTTCAATTTGGCTACTGTCAAATTTAGAGGGTTGGCGGGTGTGTTGGCTTCAAATTATCCACTCCCCGTTTTAGCCTATTAGAAAGACTGTTTACACCAAAAAACAATTTCGAAAATCGCTTATATACCCCCTACTCTCTTGACTACTGGCTTGACTACGGGCATTATTTTCCAAACCAATCTAGGCGGTTAGTTTCTCGGTTAGCTTCAAAATGCCACAGTTAGAATCTCAGTTAGGACCAAAGAACAGAGAAAGAGCACTCACTCACTTTTCAGTTAAACTTGACTGTTAGACTTCAAGAAAAAGCCAATTTTGTCAGTTAGACCCCCACTGCTAGAACATCCGCCACTTAACGGATAGGATTGACATCCACAGGGTGACCAATACGCGGTGGCAATATATGGACCAAGCAGCATGAACAATGCCAATGCTGCCAAGCAACGGTTTCGTCCGTTGACACCGAGATTAGTGCAGGATTTCACTGCGTTCAATCCTGCTCCATAAGCGAACAGAGCGCAGCATTGGCATTTAATTTGATTTAGCCAGTAACAAGAAAACTTAATAAAGCAGAAACAATGTAACAATATTATGGAAATGGGCCAAGAAGAAATTGACAGTATGTCGCCTGAGCAGATTGCAGAGATGCAGAGGCAGAACTGCCTGTTCTGCCATATCATAGGAGGAAGGGCTGATGCCAAAAAGGTTTATGAAGACAATAAAGTTATTGCTGTTCTTGATATCAACCCTGCAAACCCGGGGCATGTTTTATTATTGCCCAAAGACCATTATGCAATAATGCCGCAGATTCCTGATGAGATTCTCTCGCATATGTTCATGGTTGCAAAGGGAATGTCAAAAGCACTGCTTAAGGCATTCCATGCAGAAGGAACAAATATTTTTGTTGCGAATGGAGGAAGCTCTGGACAGAAAGCGCAGCACTTCATGGTTCACATCATCCCAAGAAAACAGGGAGATAATATTGTTGCATTCAATATTCCAAAGGCAAGGGTTGGAGAAGATGAGCTAAGGGATATCAAGGCAAGGATAAAGCCGAAGATAAGCTCTGTTTTTGGATTAAAGGAAGAAGTTCTTGATCTGGATAAGCTGAGGAAGAAGGAAACTGAAAAAACAAAAAAAGAAGAGGAGAAGAAAAAGCCTGAGGAAAAAGTTTTTGCAGAAGCAGAAAAAGAGGAGGAGGAAATAAGCCTTGATGACATATCAAGGCTATTCAAGAAAGATGAATCCTAACTGCCAGAGATGCCAATTGGTTGGAAGCAATAAGGAAAGCATAATTTATGAAGACAATAAAGTATTTGCAGTTCTGGCAGAAGAGCCTTCTGCCTTTGGCCACATTATCGTAATGCCAAAAGAGCATTATCCGATATTAGAGCAGGTTCCTGACTTTATTGTCGGAAAGGCATTTTCAGTTGCCAACAAGATTTCTATAGCAATATTTGAAGCATTAGGGGTTACAGGGACAAACATCATGGTCAACAATGGCATAGAGGCAGGGCAGGATGAACCGCATTTTATGGTACATGTCATACCGAGAAGGGAAGGAGACGGGCTGAACTTTGTATGGCCTGCAAAGCAATTGAGCCAGGAAGACATGTCAAATGCAGCGCTGCAATTGAAGGAATTCACAAAGGAGATAGGGATGTTTGAGTCAGAAGAAAAAATTCCTGTGGAAATAGAAAGCAAAAGAGAAGAGGTTAAGAAAGAGGATTATAGGGTAAAGCACCTAAGAAGGATTCCATAAAAATGATTCAGACAAAAAGCAGGATAAGATTGCCTGCGAAATAAGTTATTAAAAATGCAATAAGAAATGACGGCGTGAAAGGAAGGCCTTCTTTTATCAGGACAGTTTTGATTTTTCTCTGGCTGTGCAGCTTCTTAAGAAGAGAAATCTGCTTTTTTGAAACGCCTAAATCCTTTGGGCTTGCTATTAATTTTTTTCCGACAAAAACATTCTCTGCAATCCAGTCGCCTTCTGTTAATTTCTCCGGTCTTACTTCCTTAAGCATGCATGATTTTTCAACAGCAACAACAAATATTGAAAGGTAGAATGATATGACAGATAAAAATATCAAAGCAGCCAATAGCATTTTTAATGTAATATCATCAGTTAAGAATATCCCAAGCAGCAATAATGCTGTTGCAGAAAGCATTATCTTCCTGTTCCTTGAAACCTTCTTCTGCTCCCTTAATTTTTTTAGCTCATTTACAAAGGCTGCTTTATTCCTTAATGCAAGGAAAGAGCTGGCAAATAATCCGTAAAAAGCTCCGATAATAAATGTATTGACAATGAATGCTATGGAAAAATACGCAAGCTCAGGCCTTATACCAAGCAGGGCTCCAAAGCCCATAAGCATCTTTGCATCTCCCCCTCCCCATTGCCCTGTATAGAACATCACCAGTGCAAACAAAAAGAACGCTCCAAAACCAGCAAGGCCTTCTATGATATAGCTCCAGTCAAATGCTGCAAAAGAGTATATCAGCCTAAAGCCAAGACCTACTGCAATTAAAGAAAAATTAAGCCAGTCAGGGACTTCTCTTGTTTTAACATCAAAAGCAGTGCCTATGCAAAGGCCTGCAAATGCAACAATAAGGAATATACTCTCTAAAGCCATACCAAGCCAATATGCCAAAAATATATAAAGCTTATGGAGATTGCATCCTTATGCGTCCGCAATACCCCATACATGTAGCTATAACAGCAGGGGGGCACAAGGAATATGCAAGGGTTCATTCTATGAATCTAGAGACTGTTTATAAAAGAATGGTCAAAAAGATAGATGAAATTATTGATATGCAGGCTGACCTTAAGATACCGATTGTAACAATTTTTCTTATCACTTCAAAAATAAGAGGCCATGAGCAGTATAATGCAATAGTTGATGCTATGGCTGATTTCTTTAAGGAGCTGAAGAAGAGCGATGTTGTGCACAGCAACAATATCAAGATATCTGTGCTTGGAAAGTGGTATGACCTTGCAGGAAAGGCTGTTGAAGAGATTAAAGAAACTTTAGAAGAGACAATGGAATATGATAAGTTTTTCTTCAATATCTGCGTAAATTATGACGGGCAGGAGGAAATAGTGGATGCATGCAGGATAATTGCAAAGAAAATCGAGTCAGGGAAGCTTGAGGCTGACTCCATCACAAAGGAGGATATAAAAGAGAATATTTACGCATCTGCCTTTGTTCCGCCGAACTTGATTGTTAAAACAGGCAAAAACAGGGTTCTTGGAGGATTTTTGCTTTGGGACAGCTGTGAAAGCCATATTTATTTCTCTGGCAAGTTATGGCTTGACTTTAATAAGCAGGATCTAATGGATGCAATAAGGGATTATAATAAAGTCAAATAGCTCCTACCATTCGTAACACTCATACCTGTTGAATGTCCTTCTTGCAGAGCCTTTGTCTTCTGTGCATGTTATTATTCCATAGAACTTCCTGCAGCAGCTCTCAGGAGTAAGGTAGTTAAGGCCTACATCACTATAGACATCATGCTTCTTGCATAAGGCATTGTCCTTATCATATTGTACATCTCCTTTATAAGTGCCTGAGCATTTTGTTGATATATGCTTATTTTGGAGTGATTCTGTATTTTGTTTTAGAGTCTCGATCTCCTTTTCCAGATCCTCTATTTCACTTGCAGCAGCTGCCTGCAGAAGACATGCCCCATTCCTGCATCCACTCCTGCAATATACCTCAAAAGTAGAGTGTCTGCCGTCCAGCCTTGAGCAGAACTGCTCGTTAAGGAAGCTTTCCCTGGCTGTAGAGCATGAGTCGCTTACAACTACCTGCTCGCCTGTTTCATCAGTATAAGTGACCTTGCCTGCTTCATAGTAATTCTTTCCGTTGTCAGAATCCTGGCATGAGTCATAGACAAAAGAAGGCTCTTCTATGCATTCCCCGTTTCTGCAACCGTTTGCGCAGTACTCTGTCTTTCCAAAGGTGTTGTCAGCCAATAGGTACCTTCTTTTATTCCCTACGCACACCCATCCTTGGTTTTCAGAGCTGAACATGGTAAACATATCGTTAGCGCTAAGGAAAGTGTCAAGCAAAACATCGTTTTCCTGGCCAAGCTCTTCATTTATAGGTGCAGAGTTATATATAACGCCATTTTTGGCTATATCTTCACAGAAAGCAAACTTGCTGTTTAACTGCGAACACTGCTCATCTTTGCCGCAGGAATCGATTGTTTTCCAGAACGTCCTTCCGGTTGAGTCAAAAGAGCACAGCTGAACTGAGTTTTCGCCGCATTTCGCATCATCAGGGATACATGTCTGGCAGCTTGCTAAAATTAGCAAAAGAACAATGCCCAGTAACACTATCACCGTTTTCATATTTTAGTGCAAAAAATTTGAATTTACCCTACTTTTTTCTTAATTTTTCCGTGCAAAAAATAATGCAAAAACCTACAAAAAAGAATGAGTGAAAATATTTAAACCTTTTGATTTATGAAATTTCTGAAAAAAGTTTGCAAAACTTTGAAGCTGCATATCTTTTGTATACTGCTGATGGTTTTTGTGAAAACTGTTTATTGTTCTATGAAGTATGTTTTATAAAGATTGTTTTATAGAACAATGATTACCAATAGTTTGGCATAAGTTCAGCACCGGCAAGAACAGCGGGTTGGCAAAACGATAAAAAAAACATAACTATAAAGAAAAACAAGGCTAATTCCCCTTACCCAAACCTTTATAAACCACCTGCTTTTTCGGCAATATACCAATGAATGATGAAGGCGAAAGCCTGAAGGAGGTAAGCTTTTCTTACCTTACTATATATATGGAGGATTAAAATGACAGATGATGATGTATATAAGGTTGTTGAAGTTGCTAATGCAACAGGAAAAGTAAGAAGGGGTAGTAATGAAGTTACTAAATCTGTAGAGAAGGGAGAGGCTAAGCTTATTGTTATAGCCAAAGATGTAAGCCCCCCTGAAGTTATAATGCACCTTCCTATCCTGGCAAAGGAAAAAGGAATTAAATGCGTAGAAGTGGCTTCTAAAGAAGAGCTTGGTGCAGCATCCGGAATAAACAAGGCAACAACAGCTGTTGCTATAGTTCAGGAAGGGGATGCTAAAAAAGCAATAGCCAACCTAGGCAAGTAAACAGGCAAAATGGCAGAACAAAAAGCAGAAAAAAGGCAGGAAAAGCATGAAAGACCTGCAGAAGTGAAAGAAGTAAAGGGAGTTGGGTTTACAGAAGCAGTGCCTGCAAGAGTGGAAGAGCTTGTTGAAAGGACAGGAGCAAGGGGAGAAGCTACTCAAGTAAGATGCAAGGTATTGGATGGAAGGGATAAGGACAAGACATTAAGAAGAAATGTAAAAGGCCCTGTAAGGATAGGAGACATACTGATGCTTAGGGAAACAGAGTTTGAAGCAAGGCCTTTAGGCAGGAAAGGAAAAGGTCGTACGTAAATGGCAATGTGTGATTTTTGCGGAAATGGAATAACAAAGGGAACAGGAATGATATTTGTGCAGAATGATGGAAAAATACTGAACTTCTGCTCAAGAAAATGCGAAAAGAATATGATAAAGCTGAAAAGAAAGCCAAGAACAACAACATGGACAAGAGAATATCAAAAAGCCAAAAAAAGCGGAAAGGTGCTGAAAAATGATGCAGCAGACATTAGTACTGCTAAAGCCTGATGCTGTTCAAAGGCAGGTTTCAGGAAGGATCATAAGCAGGTTTGAAGATGCAGGGCTGAAGATAGTAGCTATGAAAATGATCTGGGTTGATGAAAAGTTTGCAAAAAAGCACTATGTAGAGCATATTGCAAAGCCTTTTTACCCTGGGCTTGAAGCTTTGCTTACACTTGGGCCTGTTATTGCAATTGTGCTTGAAGGGCCTGAATGCATTGATGTTGTAAGAAAGATGGTTGGCGCAACAGAGCCAAAGACAGCAGCCCCTGGAACAATAAGAGGGGACTTTGCGCATGTAGGCTATGCTTATGCTGATAAGAAAGGCATTGGAATAAAGAACCTCATACATGCTTCTGACTCCATTAGCAATGCAAAAAAGGAAATTAAATTATGGTTTAATGAAAAAGAGCTTCATTCTTACAAAACAGTTCATGACATCCATATAACAGAGTGATAACATGGCAGAAAAGATGGTTGATAAGGTAACAAGGCTTATGAGAGTGCCTGATAACATAAGAAATATTGCCATCTGCGCCCATATCGACCACGGAAAAACAACTTTCTCTGACAACCTTCTTTCCGGAGCAGGAATGATGAGCGAGGAGCTTGCAGGAAAGGCTTGTGTCCTTGACTTCCACGAAGACGAGAAAGCAAGGGGAATTACAATTGATGCTGCAAACGTATCAATGGTTCATAATGTTGAAGGAAAAGAGTTCTTAATCAACCTTATCGACACTCCAGGGCACGTTGACTTTGGAGGAGACGTAACAAGAGCAATGAGGGCTGTAGACGGATGCATAGTTTTGTGCTGCGCTGTAGAAGGGATTATGCCGCAGACAGAAACAGTTTTGAGGCAGGCCCTGAAAGAAAGGGTTAAGCCGATACTTTTCATCAACAAAGTAGACAGGCTGATAAAAGAGCTGCAGCTTACTCCGGAGCAGATGCAGGAAAGGTTTGTAAGAATCATCGATAGTGTAAATCAGCTGATTTTAAACATAGCAGGAGAAGAATACGGAAGAAAATGGCAGGTTAATGTGCAGAACGGAAGCGTTTGTTTTGGATCAGCTTTCCATAACTGGGCAATGTCTATAAAATCTATGAAGAAGAAAGGCATTTCATTCAAGGAAATCATTGATGCTTACAAAGGAGGAGGAGAGGATTACAAAGAGCTGAAAAAGAAAGCTCCAATCCATGAAGTCATACTTGATGCTGTTATTGCGCACCTTCCCAACCCTGTACAGGCGCAGAAATACAGAATCCCTAAGCTGTGGAAAGGGGAACTGGAAAGCGAAGAGGGAAAAGCCCTTCTTGATTGCAATCCAAACGGGCCTTTGTTTTTTGTAATTACAAAAATTGTTGTAGACCCTCAGGCAGGAGAGATATCCGCTGGAAGGCTGTTCTCAGGAACAGTTAAAAAGGGGTTGAATGTTCATTTAAACAGGTATAAGAGAGACTTAAGGGTGCAGCAGGTTTTTATTTACAATGGAGCAAAGAGAGAGATAATCGATGAAGCCCCTTCAGGAAATATCGTTGGTGTTGCAGGCCTAAAGGCAATGCCTGGTGAAACTGTAACATTGCAGCCGACAACTCCTTTTGAAGAAATCACATATATTTTTGACCCTGTTATCACAAAATCAATTGAGGCAAAAAAGCCTGCTGACCTTCCGAAGCTTATTGAAGTCCTTAGAATTGTGCAGAAAGAAGACCCTACAATCAAGGTTGAGATTAACGAAGAAACGGGTGAGCACTTGATTTCAGGAATGGGAGAGCTGCATTTGGAAGTTATTGAGAACAGGATAAAAACAGAAAAAGGCGTAGAAGTTTCTACTTCCCCTCCAATTGTTGTTTACAGGGAAACAATTACAAAGAAAACCCCTGGCTCTGCTGAAGGAAAATCTCCAAATAAGCACAACAAATTGTACTTTGTTGTTGAGCCGCTTGAGCCTGCAATATCAAAGTTGATCAAGGAAGGGGAGATTCCTGAAGGAAGAATAAAGAAAATGACGCTTGAATTAAGGGATAAGTTCACAAAGTCAGGATGGGATACAAAAGTTGCTGACAAGGTTAAAGATGTGTTTAATGGAAATATTTTTATCGACGAGACAAGGGGAATTGTGCATATAGGGGAGATTATGGAAATGCTTTTGGATATGTTTGAAGATGTGATGAATGCAGGGCCATTGGCAAGAGAGCCCTGCCTTAATATAAAAGTCAGCCTTATTGATTGCAAGCTGCACGAAGACGCCATCCACAGAGGGCCAGCACAGTTGTATCCTGCAGTAAGGGAAGGCATAAGGGAAGCGATGCGCGCATCTAATCCATTTCTGTTTGAGCCTGTTCAGATACTTCAGTTTGAGGCTCCTGAAGAATATATGGGTGAGATTTCAAAATTAATTTCAAACAAAAGAGGGCAGCTATTAGATATGCAGACAGAGAACGCGCAGGTTGTTGTTAAGGGAAAGCTTCCTGTTGCAGAGATGTTTGGAATGACTTCACAGCTAAGGTCAGGAACAGGAGGAAGAGGAAACTCTTCTTTGATAGACCAGGGCTATGAAAAGCTGCCTGAAGAGATACAGCAGAAGGTAATCAAACAGATCAGAAGCAGGAAAGGCCTGAGTGAGAACCAATAGAAAACTATATAAATAACCCCTTTTTTCAATAGAAGTGCTGAAACCTTTGAATTTCAGCGTTATAAAGCTTATATTCATGAAAGATTAGGAGGATTAAAATGGCTAGAACCAAACCACACATAAACCTTGTATTTATTGGACACGTTGATCATGGTAAGTCCACTTCTGTAGGTAGGCTTATGTTTGACTCTGGAAATATAGATGTAGCTTCAATGAAAAAGCTGGAGGAAAAGGCAAAAGAGCTTGGAAAGGCTGGATTTGAATTTGCTTTCGTTATGGACAACTTAAAAGAAGAAAGGGAAAGAGGAGTTACAATCGACTTGTCACATAGAAAGTTCGAAACTCCAAAGTATTACTTTACAATTATCGATGCTCCTGGGCACAAAGACTTTATCAAAAATATGATTACAGGAGCTTCACAGGCTGATGCAGGTGTTTTGGTTGTAGCAGCCACAGACGGAGTAATGGCTCAGACAAAAGAGCACGTATTCCTGTCAAAAACACTTGGAGTTAATCAGCTGATTGTTCTTGTAAATAAGATGGATATGAAAGGCTACGACAAGAAAGCTTTTGAAGAAACAAAGGCTCAGGTCTCACAGCTTATCAAAACAGTTGGATACAAGCCTGACGAGATACAGTTTGTTCCAGCAGCTGCTTTCAAAGGGGACAACATTGTAAAGAAGTCAGCTAATATGTCATGGTACACAGGCCCAACATTGGTGGAAGCAATTGATAATTTGAAACAGCCTGAAAAGCCAACACAGCTTCCGCTAAGGCTTCCAATCCAGGATGTTTACAACATCACAGGAATTGGAGTTGTTCCTGTTGGAAGAGTTGAAACAGGAGTAATGAAAGTCGGAGACAAGATCATAGTTGTTCCAGGAAGAGAAGGAAAAGGTGTAAGAGGAGAAGTTAAGACAATAGAGATGCACCACGAGCAGGAGCAGCAGGCTGAGCCTGGAGACAACATAGGATTCAACGTAAGGGGAATCGGAAAGAAAGACATCGCAAGAGGAGACGTGCTAGGGCATGAAACAAACCCTCCAACAGTTGCGTCTGAATTTACAGCGCAGATTGTTGTGCTAAACCACCCAAGCGTTATCACAATCGGATATACACCGGTATTCCACATTCACACTGCGCAGGTTGCCTGTCAGATTGTAGAAATAACAAAGAAGCTTAACCCTGCAACAGGAGAAGTACTGCAGGAGAAGCCTGATTTCATAAAGAATGGGGATGCTGCAATCGTTAAGATCAAACCTATGCAGCCTTTGGTAATTGAAACACAGAAAGAGATACCGCAGTTATCAAGGTTCGCTATAAGGGATTCCGGCGCTACAGTAGCAGCTGGAATGTGCATAGACTTAGTCAAAAAGCAGCTTGTATAAATTTTTTTATTTTAATATCATGCATGGTGAATCATAATTTATCATGTGGTAGGCCCTTTGAAAATGCAGAAAGCGAGGATAAAGTTAGCGTGTACAGACATTGACAAGATAAACGAAGTCTGCAATTTCATTAAAGGAATTTCTGAGAAGACAGGCGTTGAAATGCGCGGGCCTATACCGCTTCCTACAAAAAAGCTAAAAGTGACAACACGTAAATCTCCGTGCGGCAATGGCACTGCTACATGGGAAAGGTATGAAATGAGAGTGCATAAGAGGCTTATAGACATGGGTGTTGATGAGAGGGCTTTAAGGCTTGTTATGAGGGTTCCTATTCCCGAAGGCATGAATATTGAGATTGAAATGATTGAGAGCTAAGATTTCTTTTTGATTAACTTTATAAATTTCTACAAAATACCTTTTCTTATGCGAAACGCAACACTTGCTTTGCTTGTAAAAGACAATAAAATATGCCTGGGCATTAAAAAGAGAAAGCTTGGAAAGGGAAAATATAACGGCTTTGGCGGCATGCAGGAAGATGGAGAGACAATAGAGCAGGCAGCTGTAAGAGAATTGCAGGAAGAAGCATGCGTTCGTGCGCTAAAATACAAAAAAGTAGGCGAGCTATCTTTTTTCTTCAATGCACAGCCAGAGTGGAACCAAGTTATGCACATATATCTTGTAACGCACTGGGAAGGCGAACCAAAGGAAACAGAAGAGATGACTGCTGAATGGTTCCATCTTGACAGCATTCCTTATGATCTAATGTGGGACGATGACAAATACTGGCTGCCTCATATTCTTTCAGGCAAAAAAGTCAAAGGTGATGTTGTGCTTGACAAAGACACTGTTGTAAAGCATTCTATTAAGCTGGTTAATGGCTTTACTGCACCTTAAACTTTATAAACCAACCATAATATTTTCTTTTCAAGCCGAGATCGCATAACCCGGTATTGCGCCAGCCTGGAAACTTGCACGTTAGGGCAAGTCCCAAACGCAAGTGAGGACAGCTGGTTTCCTTCGGGATGTCTGGGTTCAAATCCCAGTCTCGGCGTATCATTGCCCCGGTAGTGTAGCTACCGGCAACGGCTTGCTCCGTTGACACGCATATTAAGTGCTGTTTTTGAAAAAAAACAGCACGAATTAAGCCCCGGTAGTGTAGTCCGGCCAATCATTTCGGATTCTCGATCCGAAGACCCGGGTTCAAATCCCGGCCGGGGCGCTTTCATAAACTTTATAAACAAACAGAAAAAAGTGTTTATTATGGCAAAACTAAAGACATGGCTAAAGGTTGCAGGACTGGGAGTTCTTATTGGAAAATTAGGCTATAAGCTTGGAAGATTTGTTGGCTCTAAAAAGCTGGCAAAGAAAAGCAGAAAAAAGATTGAAGAAAAACAAAATAAATAACTCATGTTAAAGCTTTCCAGCCTTGTATCATGAATTCTACTGCAAAAGAAGCTATAATCAAGCCCATTATTCTTGAAATAACTTCGCTTACCTGATGTCCAAGCAAATTGTGGATAACTTCTGATTTTATTAAAACAAGCCATTGGACAAATAATGCAAGCGCTGCTGCGATTAAAGTTACTAAAACCCCATACTGGAAAACATGAATGATTATCGTTGTTATTACGCCTGGCCCTGCAATCAAAGGCGTTGCCAAAGGAACTGCTGCTATCTCATACCTTTTTCTGCAGGAAACAAGCCTTAGCCCAAGAACGAACTTAATGCCTATGATTAAAAGTATTATTCCGCCTGCGATCTTGAAGCTTTCTATAGTTATTGAAAAAAAATCAAGCACATTTTTTCCGAACAATAA
>CAYWPA010000016.1:0-7545 GCA_964459835.1 uncultured Methanosarcinales archaeon | reverse complement strand
ATAAAAAAATCAATATGATAATTCCTGCAATACAAGTTGCTGTGTTTACTATTTTATCTTTAGTACTTTTGGAAAGGCCTTCTGCCATGAATAGAAAGACAGGTATGTTTCCTATAACGTCCATTACAACGAAAAAAACTGCAAAGGATTTTATTATCTCTGTTAGCATGGGGTATTTCTTGCATTAGGTGTATATAAATATTGTTGTAAATAAGGCTCTGTCAAGTTGAGTGCCAATGCTGCCAAGCGTCGTGCTCCAATTAAGGAAGCATTTGCGAAAGCACCTCGATTGCGAGAACAAAAGCAGAAGCGAACAGAGCGCAGCATTGGTATGAGACACTTTTCTTGATTTGGCCTGTAAATAATAAGTTTTATAAACAGAATATAAACAATATTGTTTTACGGGCTCATAGCTCAGCCTGGTAGAGCACTTGGCTCTTAACCAAGGGGTCAGGGGTTCGAATCCCCTTGGGCCCGTATGGAATGGGGCTTTGCTTGCAAATGCCCCATACTAATATATTTTGGTCAAGCTTTTGCGTATGCAAAAGGTTGGTGAAAATCCCCTTGGGCCCGTATTTGTTTATATTCTATGCCACGGTCGCATAATCCGGTATTGCGCTCGGCTCGAACCCGAGTTTCCGCAAGGATATCCAGGTTCAAATCCTGGCCGTGGCGTTTTACAAGAATCAATGCTTAAGCCAAATGCCAATTCCTTGTTCTCTTGCCTTTTGCTCTTCTGCTTCAAGAATTGGAAAATATTTGCAGTCTGGCTTGTAGCATTTGCTTTCTGCATAGCCTTCTGAAACCATTATAGAATTTACAAAGACATTGTCAATATAAACATCCCTCAATAATCTTCCAAACCTGTCTGTTTCGCTTACTTGTTTTTCAAGAACAACATTTTTCTGATAAATTAATTCTTTCAGCCTTTCACTGGCTTCATGATATAAAGGCTCATTCCTTTCAGGAGTGTCGATGCCGATTATCCTGACCCTGCCCCCTGTTTCAATGACAAAAGTGTCTCCATCAACGATTCGTGTTACGGTAAAATGCTCATGCATAACTTTTGCTTCAAGGCTTTGTTTATGGTCTTGCTTAGGTGTTGTTTCAATATTGCCTTTTGCAGCGCAGCCTAGGGAAAAAGCCAATGCTCCGCAAGCCAAGTATCTGCTTATCTTCATTTTAAATTGGTGCCGGTGGAGGGACCTGAACCCTCGACCTCCACGTTGCCCAATAGGCATATCATCGGCTATTGCCTCATCGCTCAAATATATGAGCGTGGCGCTCTAACCAGCTGAGCTACACCGGCATAGAGAAAAAGGAAAATAGGCTGTTTTTAAAGCTTTTCTCTTATATTCTCTGCAACCTTTGCTGCTTCCCCTTCTGTATAAGGCCCTCTGCTGCCCCACAAATGCAAGCCATCCTTTTTGAACCTTGGAATAATGTGCAAGTGAGAATGGAAAACCACCTGCCCTGCTGCTGGCTTGTTGTTCATTCCCAAATTAAAGCCCTCTGCATTGGTTCCTTTCATCACCGCTTCTGCAATTTTTTGTGCAGCCAAGAAAACATCATTGATATTTTTTTCAGACATTGATAAAAAATCCTCAGTATGCTCTTTTGAAACAATCAAAACATGGCCTTTATTTACAGGAGAAATATCCAGAAAAGCAAGAACTTTGTCATCTTCATAAATTTTTGTTGATGGAATCTTTCCATCTATGATTTTGCAGAATATGCAATCTTTCATCTTTCCTTATCCTCCTTTACAATTTCACCTGGCAAAGTTGTCATGTTAGGCCATATCTTTCTGCCAGGGTATATCAAGGTTCTTACGCCAAGCTTTGTGTTGTCTCCAATAACTGTCCCAAATTTTATCAACCCTGTATCAACAAGCTCTGATTTATATTCTGTCTTTACAGAGCTTCTTATCAATCCTGCATCATGCCTGAAGTTTGCAGTTATTGAGCCAGCGCCTATATTCACATTTTCTCCTAAAATTGAATCCCCGATATAAGACAAATGAGGCACAGCAGTATTATCCATTATTATTGAATTCTTAATCTCAACCTCATGTCCTATTTTGCAGTTGTTGCCGATGGAGGTTGAAGGGCGTAGGTAAGCATTTGGCCCTATAACACAGTTTTCACCTATAACTGCAGGGCCTTCTATATAAACTCCTGACTTTACTATTGTGTTTTTTCCGATTATTGCATTTCCCTTTATGACAACATTGTCTTCTACCTTTCCTTCCGTCTTTTTTTCTATTTTTGACAATAAATACTCATTTGCCTTTAGCAGATCCCAGGAAAAAGCTAGTGGAAACCATGCTTTTGCCTCTACAGCCTTTACCTTCTCGTCTTTCAGCAGCAGGGAAACAAAATCCACTATTTCGTATTCCCCTCTCTCTGATTTTTCAATCTGGTAGTTGAAGACTTTCTTTGGAAGAAGGTACAATCCTGTATTGGCCAAGTCTGAAACAAATTCTTTTGGCTTTTCTATTATTTTTGAAATAAAGCTGTTTTCAATTTTGCAAACGCCAAATTGCTCTGGATTTTTAACTCTTTTAACCAAAACAGCAAAATCATTTTTCAGGACGTTTTCAATGTCTTCCTTAAAGAAAACATCGTCTCCGTTCATAACCAAAAACTTTTCATCAAGAAGATTCTTTGCCTGCTCAACTGCATGCGCTGTTCCTAGCTGCTCTTTTTGCTCTATGTATACCAGCTTCAGTCCGTTGAAGTTATTTCTGAATTTCTTCTTTATCATCTCAGCCTTGTAGCCGACGATAATAATAACTTCATCTACTAACCCATTAAGCTGCTCAAGATTATGCTGAAGAATTGTCTTGTTTGCTATTGTAAGCAAAGGCTTTGGCCTTGTCAAAGTCAAAGGATAAGTCCTTGTGCCCTTTCCGGCTGCAAGCAAAACTGCTTTCATTTTAGTCTAAAACAGGAAGTTTGTTTATAAAAGTTATGGCAGATTCTTCATAAGCCACTCAACAACCCTATCCAATAAATACTTTCTCTTTATAGTGTAAAAATGGTCTTCATCTTCTATAATGTCAATATCTTTAGGCTCGATGGCTTTGTTAAACAGCTCTCTGGAACTCTCAAACGGCACCCTTTTATCATCTTTGGCGTGGAAAAATGCAACAGGGGCTTTTATTCTGCCCGCTGCATCAAGAAGATTATGCAGCTTGGTGTCATGAAGAAAACCATCACTTAGCTCTGAAAAATCATGCATCACCAAAATTCCTTTCTTCTCCCATTCATGCATTTCGTGATCTGTGACAAAAGAACCAATAAACTCAAAGCTGTCCTTTGGGCAGGATAGGCAGAGAACAGCCTTTATCCTTTTGTCCCCTGCTGCTGTCAGCAAGCACGCAGCTGCTCCGAAAGAATGCCCAAGCAAAGCTATCTTATCCTTATCAACATTCTTCAGGCTTTCCAAAAACTCAACAGCAGCTTCAATATCAGAAATCATTTTTGACAGTGTAGACTCTTTAAATTTCCCTGAGCTGCCGCCGTGCCCGACGAAATCAAACCTTAATGTTGCAAACCTATTGTAAGAAAGCTCATTTGCAAGAGAAAACATTAATTCATGGTCTTTGTTTGATTTAAAATCATGGCAAAGAATTACAGCAGGAAACTTGCCTTCATCATCTGGAATTCTCAATATTCCAATCAGCTCATCGCCATTGCTGTTCCTGAAAAACACCTCTTCCTGAATCATTTTAAATTCATTTAATTCATTTTAAATGGACTGGGCGGTATTTGAACCCGCAGCCTCCCGCATTTTGGTATCAGTATTTATAGCCAAGCGGACGTGATACCGGATTTCACCACCAGCCCTTTATCTAGGAAATTAAAACATGATAGAAAAATAAAAAGTTTATCTTGCAGCCAGCTTTATGTCCTCTTCCTGCACAGTTTTTCTTCCTGAGTGCTTTGCAATCTTTCCTGCCTGCACAGCTATTTCCTCAGCAATCTGCTGGATAACATCAGCAAAAGCATCCACTGCATCAGCGCTCACTCTTTTTGCGCCTGCATTCATTAGTATCCTGGCAGCTGGTGCCTTTGGTATCATTCCTGTTCTTTTTGGCATAATATCACCCTCTAAGTTATAAGAAGCGTAAACTGTGGTTTGTTTATAAATGTTTCTATAAATCGTTGTTTTTAATGCAAATAGAGGGCAAATAAGCGTTGTTTTTGCCTGTGAAGGCTTAACACCGCCCTATTATAGCCGGCAAAATATTTAAAAACAGCATGGATAATACCTAAAGCATGGAAGATATGATAAGGAAAACCATAAGAAAGCACGTGCTGGCAAATGCTATTAAGTATGGAAAGGCCAGCCCTGGCAATATAATAGGGAAGGTATTTGGGGAAAGGCCTGAGCTGAAGCAAAAAGCAGCTGATGTGCAGAATAAAATCAATGATATTGTTGAAGAAGTCAATAAGCTGAGCCAGGAAGAGCTGAAAAAAGAGCTTGAGAAGATTGCTCCAGAGTTGCTGGAAAAGCCGCAGGAAAAAAAGAAAGAGCTTCCAAAATTAAAGCACAACACAGGCAAAGTTGTGATGAGATTTGAGCCTTCTTTGTCAGGGCCGCTGCATGTTGGCCATGCTTATGTTCTTGGTTTGAATGCAATATACTGCAAAAACTACAATGGAAAATTAATTTTAAGATTGGCAGACACAAACCCTGCAAATATCTATGTTGATGCTTATGAAATGGTTCCTGAAAATGCAGCTTGGTTAACAGACAATGGAGTTAAGGAGATTATTATCCAGTCAAGCAATATGGAGATGTATTATGAGCATGCTTTGGCATTATTGAAAAAGGGGCATGCGTATGTATGCCAGTGCAGTGCAGAGTCTTTCAGGGAAAAAATAAACAAAATGATAGCATGCCCATGCAGAGGAAACAGTGTTGATAAGAATATTGAGCTATGGCACAAGATGTTTGATGGCTTTCAGGAAGGGGATGCTGTAGTAAGGCTGAAGACTGAGGTTGATAATAAAAACCCTGCAATGAGGGACTTTCCCTTGTTCAGGATTAACGACGAAAAGCACCCTAAAACAGGAAAAAAATACAGGGTCTGGCCGTTGATGAATTTCGCTGTTGCTATTGATGACCATGAAAGCTCTGTCACCCACATAATAAGGGCAAAAGACCATGCAGACAATGCAAAAAGGCAGGAATATATTTACAAGTACATGGGATGGGATATTCCTGAAACAATGTTTGTGGGAAGGATAAATTTTGAAGGCCTTAGATTGTCAACAACAGAAACAAGAGGAAAAATAAAAGAAGGCATATTTGCAGGATGGGATGATCCAAAGCTTGCTTTTCTTCCTGCATTGAGAAAGCGTGGATTTACTCCAAAAGCTTTATTAAGATATGCGCATGAAGTAGGCATAACATTAACAGACAAAAAAGTTACAAAAGAGGAATTTTTTAAAATGATCAATGCTTTTAATAAGGAAGAAGTGGACAGCAAGGCAAACAGGTATTTTTTTGTGTGGAGTCCTGTAAAGATAAATATTAAGGCAACACCTGATCAGGATTTTGAGCTTGACCTTCATCCTAACTATAAAAAAGGCGGAAGAGTATTTTCAATAACAGAGGATTTTTACATTACAAAAGATGACTTTGGAAAGCTGAAAGACAATAAGCTGCATAGGCTTATGGACTGTATTAATTTCACAAAGCAGGGAAAAGAATTTATGTTCCATTCATTTTCATATGCGGAATTCAAGAGTGAGGGAAATGGAATGATTATCCATTGGCTGCCTGCTGATGATGCAACCGATGTAGAGATTGTTACTGAAGAAGGCATTATCAAAGGAAAGGCTGAGAGAGGTGTTGAACAGGTTAAAGAAGGAGAGGTTGTCCAGTTTGAAAGGTTTGGGTTCGCAAGGCTGGATCAGGATGGAAAGTTTTATTTCTTGCATAGATAATCCTCTAATCGCTGTTTATAGGCGTTCTACTATCAAAATTCGAAACATTTATATATGAAATACTTATCAGAGCCCCTATAACGCTTAGAATCAAAGGTTTTAGGCGTTCTACCGAGTGAAAAGAAAAGCTAATGGGGTGAAAAAATGGGAGATCTATTAGTTGTTAAGGCTAGAATAAAAGAAGCTGCAAAAGGCGCAAATGTTTCAGGAGATTTCGCTGAGACACTTGACAAAAAGCTAAGACAGCTTGTTGCTGATGCAGTTGCAAGAGCTGAGGCTAATAACAGAAAAACTGTTATGGCTAAAGACTTATAAATTTTCTAAAAATAGAGATTCAAAAAGAGAGATTTTCGCTCTCTTTTTAATCTTTTTTAAGAATTCTTCTTGTGCCTTTCAATGGCTTTCTTGTGCTTCTCAATCTGCCTTTTCAGCATATAAAGCTGTGATTTTGAATAGCCTTTTTTCGCCAAGGCAGTATGTATCTTTTCAGCTTTCTTAACCTGCTTTTCTATCTGGAAGATGCTTACTTTTTTTGTTTTTTTAATTTCCTGCTTTCTTAGTTCAGGGCTGGTTACCTTTTCATGCAGCAAGTCCATCTTGTCTTTTATTTTGTTTATTTTCTGCAGGTGTGCAGAGGAAGTAAAAGAATGCAAATGCTGCTGACCTGAAATCTTCTGATCAAGCAATTCAATCTTTTGGCTTAGCTCATCAAGAAGCTTATCCTCTGTTTTTTGCTTTTCAATAAATTTTCTGTCCTGCTGCAGCATATCAGAAACTGTTTCATGCAGCTTATTTATTTCCTTGTTTAATTCCTTCTGCTCTTCTTTTTTGACAGGCTCTTTTTTCCCTGCTATCTTCTTTATTTTTTCAAATCCTTTTGAAAGCTCTTCTGTTTTTCTTTTTCGGTGCTGCTTTGCAGCTGAAGCTAAGAGAAGCTTTTTTGCAAATTTCCTTAAAGAATCTGTGTGAAGCCTTTCTTCTTCAATCATTTTTTGAAAGAAAACATTCCTTTCTTTTTCTCAGGCAGTGGCGGCAATGGCCCTGGCGGCGGCCCCATTGAGACGCCTAGTGAAGGCCTTAGGGAGGGTGAAGCTCTTGGCATGAACTCCGGCTCAGGCAGCGGCTCTGGCTGTGAAAAGCTAGGTCTTGAGATCCTTGGCATCTCATGCATTGCCTTTTCCTCTTTTATCAAATCTGCAACAGCAATTATCCCTTTTGCTATTTTCTGATTCTGGTCAATCAGAGTGTCCATTTTTTCAAACATAGGGTCAAGCCTGTCAACAAGAATATCGCTTTCCTTTTCCTCGAGCTTCATCTCCTCGACTGCTGTCCTGAACAGGTCAAGCAGCTCATTTATGCTTGAAGAAAGCCTTTTCATAGCATCCACCATCTCCCTTCCGGAAGCAGTGCTGCCAAGAGGGTCTGCTTTTATCTCTTCAACCTGTTTTTTAAGTTCTAGAACTTCTTTATGTGGAACAAGATCATAAGCACCAAAGTCTTCGTCCATATTACACCTCTTTTCCATTAATAATGGCTGCAATATATATAAAGGTTTTGGTATAAGCTAATACAGCATTACATCATC
>CAYWPA010000015.1:0-21776 GCA_964459835.1 uncultured Methanosarcinales archaeon | reverse complement strand
AGCCTCTTTTTGCTTTCCTTTCTGCTTTTCCCCTATATTTTCCAATTCTTTCAGCGTTGAATCGAAAATATATAGCTTATACCTGAAATCACAGATTCTTTGCAGCTCTGTGAATATATCCACGCCAAATTGTGCTGGAATCAGCAAAAAATTTGTATCCAGCAGGATTTTCTGCTCTTCAGGCATAATAGGGTGGATTTTTATGTATTTATAAAGCTTTTTCTCTTATGCTCTTTTTTGGCGCTTTAGCAGTGTTTTCTTCCGCAAGTTTTTTATAATAACCTAAATTACCATGATTTCAAGAATGAAGCTGCTACAGGAGGTTCTAAAGGACCTCAAGCCTAATGAAAAGAAGGTAAAAAGAGAGGTTGATATTGTTATAAATGCCATCAACAGGCAGCTTAAGAAGCAGGGGATAAATGCCCAGGCTGTTGCTGGAGGCTCTATAGCCAAGAATACCTTTCTTAAAGATGATTGTGATTGTGACATTTTTGTCAAATTTGATTACTTATATGCCTTTACTGACATTTCCAAGGCCCTGGAAAGCGTTCTGAAAAAGATCTACAAAGGAGTTAAAACACTCCATGGGTCAAGGGACTACTTCACTATAAAGAGCAAGCTGAACTTTGAGATTATTCCTGTTCTTAACATAACAAGTGTAGAAAGCGCGCAGAATATAACTGACTGCTCTCCTTTGCATGTTGATTGGGTCAACAAGCACCAAACAATGGCCGATGAAATAAGGCTTGCAAAGGCGTTTGCAAAAGCAGCAGGGGTTTATGGAGCAGAAAGCTATAGGCAGGGCTTTTCAGGGCATGTTATTGATATTGTCACAATATACTACAAAGGGTTTTTGCC
The DNA here is from genome assembly GCA_964459835.1 of uncultured Methanosarcinales archaeon. Lineage (GTDB taxonomy): Archaea > Nanobdellota > Nanobdellia > Woesearchaeales > UBA12501 > CAYWPA01. The sequence goes on along the minus strand of CAYWPA010000015.1, from coordinate 20,918 downwards.
TCTGCTAAGGGCTGCTGCAAAATGGAAAAAGAAGCAAGTAATCGATGTAAGCAACTTTCACAAAGGAAAAGCCTTGAAAAACTTAAATGAATCCAAGCTTCAGTCTCCTTTGATTGTGATTGACCCAATACAGCCTGACAGAAACGCTGCAGCTGCATTAGGTGATGAATGCTTTGAAATTTTCAAGGAAAAAGCAAAGGAGTTTGAAAAAAAGCCTTCCAGGGAATTTTTCACAAAAAAAATACCAGATATAAATGAGATAAAAAAATCAAACAAAGATAAGAAAGTGATTGTTTTTGATGCAGCTCCTCTGGATGGAAAAGAGGATGTTGTTGGCTCAAAGCTTCTGAAAATATATAAATTCCTGCAGATAGAATTTGAAAGGAAGGGCTTTAAGCCTGAAAGCAATTGGTTTTTTGACAAGGAAAAAAAATGCTTTATGTGGTTTATTTTTGACAAAGAGCCATTGGACAAGACTATTGTAATAAGCGGCCCTCCTCTTGAAATGAAAGCCAATGTAAAGGATTTCAAGAAAAAATACAAAATCACTTTTGAGAAAGATGGAATGATTTTTGCCCAGACAGACAGAAAATACACGCTTCCGGAGAAGCTTGCCAAAGACCTTCTGAAGAATAAATATATAAAGGAAAGGGCAAAGAAAATAATATTAAAATGAAAGCGATTATTCTTGCAGCAGGCTATGCAACAAGGCTTTATCCTCTTACTCTTGAAACCCCAAAGCCATTGCTTACCGTTGGAAACAAAAAGATGATAGAGCATATTATTGAAAGGATTGAAGAGGTTGAGGATATTGACGAGATTGTTGTTGTCACAAATAATAAATTCTACAGCCATTTTCTTGAATGGAGGAAATTTTTTGCATCTTCAAAAGAAATAACAATCCTGAATGATGGCACTGTAAACAATGAAGACAGATTAGGGGCAGTAGGAGATATTGATTTCGCAATAAAAAAGCTGAAGATTAATGATGATATCCTTATTGTTGGCGGAGACAATTTGTTTGAGTTTTCTTTGCCCAGCTTCATGAGGTTCTTTAAGAAAAAAAAAGCCAGTATTGTAGGAACAATTGACTTACAGTCTCCTGAAAAGCTTGCAAAAAGGCTTGGAGCTATTGAGGTTGACAAGTCCCTTAAAATCATAGGCTTCGAGGAAAAGCCTGAGAAGCCAAAGACAAGCATTGCAGCTACCTGCATATACTTATTTACAAAGGAAGACATAAAAGAGCTGGAAAGATGCATCAAAGAAAATAAAAAGCCTGACAACACAGGTGATTTCATAAAATACCTCGCAGCAAAAAAGCCTGTTTACAGCTACATATTTGCAGAGGGGTGGTTTGACATTGGAAGCCATGAGCAGCTAAAAGAGGCGCATGAGATTTATTTGAAAAAAAAGCAGTAGAAGAAACAAAAGATAAGTTCTTTATAATCAAAAAGCTTTATAAAGCTGGTAAGCTAATTCTAAACCATGATTAACAATGTTTGAGAGAGTCAAAGGGATGGTTGATTACTATCCAGAGGACAGGGAAGTGTTTGTAAAGCTTAGCAATTTGTTTAGGCAGCAGGCTGTCAAGTATGGCTTTAAGGAGATAGCAGTGCCTGCTATTGAAAGCCTTGGCTTGCTTGCAGAAAAAGAAGGGGAAGAGATAAAAGAGCAGATATTCACAATTGAAAATAAAGGAGGAGAAAAAAAAGCAAAGGAAGAGCTAGGCCTTATCTTTGATATAACTGTCCCTGCAGTAAGGATGTTCATATCAAAGCAAAAAGAAACTGCAAAGCCAGTAAAGTGGTTCTACATAGACAGGATGTGGAGATACGAGAGGCCGCAAAAAGGAAGACTAAGGGAATTCTACCAGTTCGGGGTTGAGGTTTTCGGAAGCAATTCGCCGAGGGCAGATGCAGAAATAATAAGCCTTGCAATTGACTCATTAAGGGCAACCGGATTGACAGAGAAAGATTTTGTTGTCAAGATAAACAACAGGGATGTTCTGGAAGACCTTCTAAAAAAATTTGGCGTGAAAAATATTGAGGATGCATTCAAGATTATTGACAAAGGGGAAAAGATTACGCAGGATGAATTTAGGGAAGAGCTGAAAAAAGCAGGAATTAAGCAGGTAAAAGAGATTGAGAATATGATACAGATAAAAGACATCAGCAAGATTCCAAAAGACACAAAGGGCCTGGAAAATCTAAAAGAGGTTTTTGAATTATTAAAAACAAAAAAAGATTTTATTGAGCTTGACCTTTCCACAGCAAGAGGCTTGGCATATTACACAGGAACTGTATTTGAAATCTTTGACAAGGAGATGAAGTACAGGGCATTATGTGGGGGAGGAAGGTATGACAGGCTTGTAAAGATGCTTAAGGGAGACGACTGCCCAGCGACAGGATTTGGAATTGGCTTTGCAACGCTTACTTTATTGCTGGATGAGAAGATGCTTCTTCCTGACTCTGAACTAGGGGTTGATTATTATATAGCTACAATAGGCAATACATCAAAAGAGGCAATCGGAATAGCTGAAGTGCTGAGAAAAAACAATAAAGTTGACATAAACCTAATAGACAGGAGCCTTTCAGCACAGCTTGACTGCGCCAATGCAATGAATGCAAAAAAAGTCGTTATTGTGGGGGAAAAGGACCTTGCAAATAAAGAGGTTACTGTAAAAGATATGGAATCAGGAAAGGATGAAAAAGTAAAAATAAATAAACTAGAGCAGATTTAATCATAATTTAATCATAAAAAAGAGGTGCAGAATTGGAGAGGCTTGCAGAACGCAATATTATAGTCCCTGCTGATGTTCCGGCAAAGGCAAGGAAAGCATACATAAGGAATTTTCTGAACCTTACCCACTGCACAGGAAAAGTTTTTCTTTTTGCAGGAGATCAGAAGATAGAGCACCTGAACAAAGATTTCTACGGCGAAACAAAGCTTGGAAAAATAGCAGATGAAGATAAAGATCCGATTCATCTTTTTGATATTGCAAGCAAAGCTCCAATCAGCTGCCTTGCTGTGCATCCTGGATTAGCTGCTAGGTATGGGCCGAGCTTCAGGAAAGTCCCGTTAGTAATTAAAATGAACGGAAAGACAGACTTGGTTAAAAAAGAGACAATGGACCCAATAAGCGCGCAGCTTGTTGATTTTGAGCATGTTTTAAGATTAAAGGAAAATGGGCTGAACATCCTTGGAGTTGGATATACAATATATCTAGGCAGTGAATTTGAATCTGCAATGCTTGCAGAGGCATCTAGGTTGATTTCAGACGCGCACAAATATGGATTGATTACAATACTTTGGATGTATCCAAGGGGAAAAGACGTTCCGCATGAAAAAGACCCGAAAATAATTGCTGGAGCTGCAGGAGTTGCTGCCTGCATTGGCGCAGACTTTGTAAAGCTTAACTTTCCGTCTTCTCCAAACCCTGCCGAGGATTTTAAGGAAGCTGTGTATGCTGCAGGAAGAACAGGAGTGATAGTTGTAGGAGGGGAGAGTGTTTCTCCAACAGAATATCTTGAAAGATTGCATAAAGAGATTAACATAAGCGGAGCAAGGGGAAATGCATGTGGAAGAAATATACACCAAAAACCACTGGAAGAGGCTGTCAGGCTTGCAAAGGCTGCCGCAGCCATAATATTCAAGGGCTCCGGAGTAAGCGAGGCAATGAGCATTTACAATGGTAATAAGGACTTCAAATTCTAAGAAAAGCTTTATAAACTAATTTCTACAACATCCATCTTAATGAAGGCAAAAAAAGGGTTGGTGTTGATAGCTGTCATGACTTTAATTCTGCTATTCTCGTTAATCGCATATGCAGAAGGCCCTGGCATAGTTCTGACAAAAAAAGGAAAGATAAAAGTGACGCTGACGCAGGCTTCTGCAGCGCTAGTATCCCAGGTATGGCTTTCAGAGCCTGAGGAATTCCTGCTGATAGACAACAACTTGAAAAATGTCGGAACTGTAATAGAAAAAGAATACCCTGCTGGAACAAATTTCAACTTTTTTATAAGGACAGACGGGACGCCGTGGAAGCTGGGAGTTTACGACCATTACGCAGACAGCAAGTTTGCAAAGATACAAAATACAGGCGACAATAAATGGCAAATAAGCTTTGAAGACCTTCCTGAAGAAAGGGCTGACTGGGATTATAATGATGCTGTTCTTCTTGTTGAGCTGTTTGAAGAGAAAGAAGACGCCCTGCCGAACCCGATGCCTTCCCTTTCCTTAGAGCCTGATGATATGGAAGCATGCATAAATGAAGCAAGCATTATTGTTAGAAACACAGGCGATGAAAAAAAAGATGATGCAAAGAACGTCAAAATTTCCATAACAGCAATAAAGAATGCGCAGTTGGTAAAAGAAATTGTTTACAACCCAAATGTTGGTGATATCCCTGAAAATTCTGCAAAAGTAATTCCTTATAAGCTTGTGATGGCAAACGATTGGGCTAGTCAGCCTTTGAATACTGAAGTTAAAGTTGAGATAAAAGTGACAAATGAAGACAACAGGCCTGCGCATAATATCGGAAAAACAGCGCACTATACATTAGTAAGGTCTAATGATGAAGGATGCTATATAGGGGCTTGTACAGAAGAGATATGCGACGGTGTTGACAATGACTGCGACGGGCAAATAGACGAGCAATTGACAATGCAGTGCGGAGAGACAGATACAGGCGTTTGTGAATTCGGGACAAAAACATGCAAAGAGGGAAGCTGGGGAACGTGCCAGGGAGCTGTAAATCCTGATATTGAAATATGCAATAATATCGATGATGACTGCGACGGCAAGACTGATGAGGAGCTTTCACAGAGCTGCGGAACAGATGCTGGAATATGCCATACTGGAACACAAATATGCAGCAGTGGAAAATGGAGCGAGTGTGGTGGAGAGTACATACCTCCTGCTGAAGAATACTGCGATGCTGTAGACAATAACTGCGACGGAAAAATAGATGAAGGCTGTGAATGCAAGGATAGGGAAACAAGGGAATGCGGAAGCAGCACTGGAATCTGCAGTGCTGGAATGCAGGCATGTAAAAAAGGAAAATGGGGAATATGCGAAGGGCAAGTATCCCCTGAAGAAGAAGTATGCGACAATTTGGATAATGACTGCGATGGAAAGGCTGATGAAGATTTGATTAGGAGCTGCGGATATTATTTTGTAGGAGCATGCAGCCAGGGAAAGCAGACATGCGAAAGCGGAGAATGGAGTGAGTGCAGCGAAGAAATCAAGCCTGTAATTGAGATTTGCGATGATATTGACAATGACTGCGATGGAAATACAGACGAGAGTGTAACTCAAAGCTGTGGAGTAAGCGATATCGGAACATGCAAGTTTGGAGTTAAAACATGCAGCAATGGAAAGTTTGGAGAGTGCGCAGGAAATATTGACCCTGTAGTTGAGATTTGTGATAATAATCTTGATGATGACTGCGATGGAAATGTTGATGAAAGCTGTGAAACTGCGCCTCCTGCTTGCGAGCCAGAAGAAGAGGTCTGTGATGGACTGGATAATGACTGCGATGGAAATATTGATGAGGATTTAACAAGAAGCTGTGGAAATAATGCAGGAGCATGCAGTGTGGGAACAGAAACATGCTCAGAAGGTGTATGGGGAGCCTGCATTGGCGCAGTAGGGCCTGATGAAGAGGTTTGCGACAATATAGACAATGACTGCGATGGAAAGGTTGATGAAGGAGTAACACAAAGTTGCGGAAGCGATATTGGAGCGTGCCAGCAAGGAGTGCAGATATGCGCAGAAGGTGTGTTTGGAGAATGTGTTGATAATATTGAACCTGAATTTGAAATCTGCGACGGAATCGATGATGACTGTGATGGGTTAATTGATAATGGAATAGAATGCAGCTGCAGCAATGGAGAAACTCAAAGCTGTGGAAGCGATATAGGAGCATGCCAGCTGGGAACACAGAATTGTGTTGACGGGCAGTTTGGAGCCTGTGTAGGATATGTTGAGCCTTTGGCAGAGGTTTGCGATAATATAGACAATGACTGCGATGGAAATACAGATGAAAACATAACAGAATTATGCGGAGTGTCTGATGTAGGGGCATGCAGGTTTGGAGTAAAAACATGCAGTAATGGGGAAATGAGCGAGTGTGTAGGGGATATTGGCCCTGCCAGCGAAGCTTGCGGAGACAATATAGATAATGATTGTGATGGGCTAGTGGATGAAACATGCATTTCAACTGCTCCTAGAAAAGCAGGCGGAAAAGGAGGAGATGGTGGAGGGCAGAGGCATAGCAATGTTCCTGTTAGCCTGGCAAGAGCTCTTGAAACAACAAAAACTTTGGAAAAAGCCCAGTATCCGAAGCTGATTGTTACAGCAACAAACTATCCAGAAGTTGCTGACATTACAGACGGAGTATTAAGCATACAGGCAGTTGCAAAGAATGCAGGGCATATAGATTTGACAGGCGTTAATGTAGAGGCTTCCTCATCTGTTGGGTTTGGAGAAGATGATGTATTTATCGGAAGTTTGGCTCCTGGGCAGGAAAAAGAGTTTATTGTTACATTGAAAAACATGCTTTGCAGCCTGGAAAGAAAAGAGAAAAGCATAACATTCGGTGAAACTGGAATGGCTGTAAAGCTTCATGGAACAACAGAGCAGGAAGTAACCGATGATGACGAAGTCAATATCTCATTTTTTATGCCTGAATTTGCAGTAAGGGCTGCGCAAAACAGCTTTAAAGATGACAACAGGCTAAAGGCATGCTTCTTTGTAAACAATTTTGGAAAGGAAGAAAGAAGCAAGCTGGAGATTGAATACGAGCTTGCCGACAACCAAGATGATGTTCTTGTTGATTTCTTCAGGGTAAAGGCCCCTGCTGACAAATTATTGGTTGTTGTAAAAGACCACAATATCAACTACATCCCGAGGCAAAAGGCTTATGAGCTGAGAGGGATTTTGTATGAAAACGGAACATTGTTTAAAGACGGCTACCTTTCTGGAGAAGACAGCACAAGCGTTGACTTCAGAATGCTTAAGGGCAAAAAGAGCTTCTTTGCAGACATAATGGATAAGATGGATGAATTGCTTGGCTGAATTGTTTATCTAGAAGATTACTTAGTCAGGACTTCTACGCTTCCATCCCATGCAACCATTGTATGCTCATGCTGGCTTACCAATCCCTTTGCCCTGTCAGGCAGAGGAGGGTATTTGTGCAGTATTCCCAAATCATCCAGCTCTTTTAATGCAAAGTTTATTTTTGCCAGCGTATGGTTTTTTAAAAGCCATCTTACTGCAAAAGGAAGGCCATGGAATTTTTCTATGTCCTTAAGCACAGCCCTTGTTATCATATTCCTTACAGGCTTTTTCCCTGCAAGCATGAAAACCTCTGCCTCTTCCTGCTCATATACAATTCCTGCTCCTGCTGATGCAAAAGGCTCTATTGCAATAACCTGCCCATGCTGCAATTTTACTTTTGAGCCATTGTCATAGTTTGGAATAGAAGGGGCTTCATGCACAACATATATCCCTACACCATGCCCGCAAAGGTTTCTTACAGGAGAGAATCCTGCTTTTTGTATTGTTTCCTGGACTACTCTTCCTATTTCACATACCGTTACACCTGACTGCACAATCTTTATTGCATTGTTTAATGCATCCAAAGATGCATTCTTCAGCTTCTCATTCTTTCCCAAATCCACAGTTACCGCAGCATCTGCAATGCAGCCGTTAACATGCACTCCAACATCAAACTTAACCAAATCTCCTTTTTCAAAAACAGTTTTGTCATCCGGAGCAGAGCAGTAGTGCGCTGCAATATGGTTTCTGGAAATTTGCGCCGGAAATCCAAACTCTCCGCCAAGCTGCAGTAGCTTTTCCTCTGCTTTCTCAGCAACTTCCCTCAGCAGCACGCCTGGCTTAATCAGCCCTGCTGCATAAGTTCTTACCTTTGACTGTATCCTTCCAGCTTCCCTAAAAGATTCAAGCTCCTCTTCTGTTTTAAGGATTACCATAACAGCCTAAATAAACATTGATTTTATAAAGCTAACTATAAAATTTATAAATTTCATAATTTTATTGTTAATTATGGCGACGATACAGGAACAGGATTTGGAAAGATTAATCGATGTTCTAGTTACAAAAGAAGGCAGAAAAGTTGCAATATATTATGCTGTTGAAGGAGGGGTGACAAAAAATCCCGATCATATTAAACAAGCCAAGGAATATGAAATAAAAGAATCAGAAAATAATTTCTATAAATCCGTGAGCAAGGTATATGAAGCCCTCTACAAGTTTTTAGACAGTATCAATCCTTATATGCGCCGAGAAGATATCCAACAGTGTGATAATTTAGCATATGAGATTTATGAAAAATCGCTAAATGCTGCTAAAAAAGCCAGAGGAGTTGCGATTAAAGGGGATGTTTTTATTGAAATGCCCTCTTCAGTAATCATTCTTAGTCATATAGATACAATGATAAAAAGCCTGCAAAACACAGTGAGCGCAGTATACGTGCTCATTGAGGATTTGATTTATGCTTATGAAATAGAGGGTGATTTTGCTATGGCAGCTGAACTTGCTTTAAGAAAAAAAGAAGAATCAAGGGCTAAAGTTTACAGAACGCTTTCAGCACTTGTTGAATAATTAATATAAATAAGAATATTAACAAATAAATATTAATCAGTAAATAACCCCAACTATAACTCCATTAATGTCTTCGAACCTTACTTTGCCTGGGTCTGATGCAGGGTTATTATCTCCTTTTGTTGTGAAGTAAACTCCCTTATTGTCAACTCCTTTATCTACAATCCTGTGCACCACTAAGCCATCAGTCAATGGAGAAGAAAATGAGATTATATCGCCAACTTTGATGTCATTTGGAGAAGAAGGCTTTACTTCAATTCCGTTTGCTCCTGTGTCAATAACAGGGTCCATTGAATTTGTATTTGCAAAAGAGCTCCATGATGCATCCTCGATATCAAGAACAATTTTGTCAGAGTAAACATGTATTTTTTCCTCTCCTATATGGTCAGATGGAGAATTCATCTCAATATTGTCTATACCAAGAGCATAACCAACATAATCAAATGAAAAAGGTTTTTCAAGGTTAACAGAGCTATTGTCCATTATATTCCCTACTATAACTCCGATAATAAATATAGCCAATAATAGTACTCTTGACACTGTAACCACCTATAATGGGAGAATATTTACCTTTATATAAAGCTTTTGATTTTTATACTACTTAATAGTACTAAATATATAGAAATCTTTATAAATGAAGCATGATTTCTCCCTCTTAATATGGTTGTGATGTGTCAGCGTTGTGGGGTTGAAATTCCAAGCTTAAACAAGCTTAGGAAGTGGTGTGTTGACTGCAGAAAGCTTCTTACAAATGAAAGGGCCAAAGTAAGGAACAAGAAAAAGTGATGAATAAAAAAATAAGAGAAATTTTATAAACTTCTTTCAGCTTATTACATATATGCCATATGGAAGGCTGTCCGGCATCGTAGAAAAGCTTCCGGATGAAGCAGAAAAAGGAAAGATAATTGGAGAGGTAACAAAGACGTTCTTTAATTTTGAGCCTCCGATATCGGTCAAGGGGATTGGCGATAAAATAATTAAGCTTGAAGTCGGAAGCAGGGTTACTTTTCATGTCAATGAAAAAGGAGATGCTGTTGATATAAGGGCAAGAATTTTATAGAATGAATAGGCTACTTCAGCAATAAATTATCTCAGCCTTACAACTTCCATATTTCTCGGCGCTACTGTTTCAATCCTGAACTGCTTGTGTATAGAAGATGCCAAATCAAGGATTCTGGAATTCTCTCCATGGTTTACAATAACCTTCTTCGGCCTTGGGTCGCATCTTGAGACAAAATTCATCAATTGTTTTCTGTCTGAATGTGCGGAAATTTCCAGAGTGTTAACCTCCATTTTTATCGGAACAACCTCTGTTTTCTGGCCTTCTGTGTAAGTAATCTCTCTTTCTCCTTTCTTTATCCTTGACCCTAAGCTTCCTTCTGCCTGGTAGCATGAGAACACCAAAGAGTTTCTAGGGTTGTCAGCTAAGTGCCTTAAATATTCTACTGACGGCCCTCCTATAAGCATTCCTGATGTTGCCATTATGACACAAGGCCCTGTCTCCTCCCAGATCTGCTGCCTTTCCTTTGCGCTTCCTACTCTCTTGAAGAAAGGAGCAACAAAAGGATTGTCGTCTTTGTGGAATATCTGCTTTCTTATTTTTGAGTTTAAGAATTCAGGGTATGCTGTGTGGATTGCTGTAATGTCCCATACCATTCCATCAATGTAAACAGGGATCTCTTCCAGCTCTCCTGCTTTTATTAAATTGTATATTAAAATCTGCACTTCCTGGCTTCTTCCTGAGCCTAAAGTAGGCATAAGGATTTTCCCCCTTCTTGCAACTGTCTCTTTGATTATTTTTATAAGCAGCTGGTCTGCTTCTATTTCAGGAGGCAGATTATTATCCCTTCCTCCATAAGTGCTTTCTATCATTAATGTTTCAAGCCTTGGGAATCTTGTATGCGCTGCTTCCATCAAGTGTGTTTTTCCGTATTTCATGTCAGCAGTATAAAGCATGTTGTGCAGGCCGTTTCCAATATGAAGATGTATCATTGCGCTTCCAAGAATATGGCCTGAATTATAGAATGTCAAGCGAACATCTGGAGTAACGTCAGACACTTCTTCAAAATCAAGGCATATTGTATGCTTAACCATTTCTTTAACATCATCTGCCGTGTACAAAGGCTCTTTGCCCTCGTTCTTTGCAATCTTTATCATGTCCAGAAGAAGCAAAGCTGTTATGTCTCTTGTAGGAGCTGTGCAGTACACTGGGCCCCTGAATCCGTATTTGAAAAGATATGGAATAAATCCTGAATGATCTATGTGGGCGTGGCTTAGAATAATAGCATCTAGCTCATCAATCCTGAATTCCGGCGATTCTAAGTAAGGATATGACTGCGCATTTTGTGTCGGGTCAATTCCGCAGTCCATCAATATTCTTGATTCAGGCGTTTGCAGGAACAAGCAGCTTCTTCCAACCTGCCTTGCGCCCCCCATGTATGTTAACCTTATCCATTCATTATGCTTTCCCCTCTGCCATCCATCATATATCCTATGGCCAACTTTATTAAGGAATTTTCTCCTGTAATCAGAATGCTGGTAAAGCACTGCCCTTATATCTTCAATAATCTGAGACCTTAACACAGGTGTTCTTTTAATCAAAGGAACCCAGAATGTCCTTTCTTTGATCTCCCTTAAAATGCTTCCCTGTTTTCCTATTGCTAAGCCTGGCTTTTCTGTTTCAATTATGACCTGGCTTCTTTCTGTATCAAAGATTATCTGCCCTACAAGTGCTTCTTCAGGAATAATTTTTCTTATTATTTCAGTTGCCTCATCCTTAGGCATTGTAATTGAAGGGTCCGGCCTTAGCTCTACCCTTTTCTTGAATTTGCTGACAATGTCCTTTACTATTCCACTATTGTCTAGCAAAAACTCCTTGTCCTTTGTGTAGAACATGATGTTTGCGCCTTCAAAACAAGCATCGCTTATCTTGTCTTTGGGCAGCATCTCCATCATTTCTTTAATTATATCTGCCATTTTCTTTTCTAATGTTAATTTTTTTAGAACAGTTTTAAAAAAATACGATTTAAAATTATAATCTTACTTCAATTTAATCTTACTTCTATTTTCTGGTGAAGGGCTTTTTCAAACCCATCCTTTGTTATTTTAACAATATCAACACCGTCTCCTGATGCTGAGTCTCTCTGAAAAGCTGCGTTAATTGATTTTTTTGCCAATTCAATCCCTTCCTGAATTGTCATGTCTTTTTTCCACAATGTTTCCAAAACTCCTAAAGCAAATACGCTTCCTGAGCCGTCTGATATGAACCTGTCATCTTCAAGTATGCTTCCGTCAACGCCTATTTCATATAAATGAAAGCCTGTTTTGTCATAGCCTCCAAGCAGGAATCCTACAATGCTTAATATCATGCTTGGCCTTCTTATCGATGCATAGTTTAAGCTTGCCAATAAATTTGCTGCTTCTTTTGTTGTTATTGTCCCTGTTATCCTAACTTTTCTAAGCTTGATCTCTGCCCTTATCAGCTTTACCAAGAACTGGGCTTCTGAGACACTCCCTGCTATTGTAACTCCAATATTGTCATCAATCTGATGAACTTTATCTGCTTTTTTGCTGGCAATCATATGCCCCGCAGTAGCCCTTTTATCTGCTGCAAGGATAATGCCATCTTTACATACTATTCCGACAGTTGTAGTGCCTGTTTTTATTGTTTTTTCTTCCATCAATACGACACCTTAGAATGAATCTAAGAATAATACTCTTTGGGAATATTTTCTTATTTATAAACCTTTCGGTTTATTTTCTAGCTTTCTCTAATTTGCCCTTTAATAGGGCATCTAATGACTGGTCGTTTACCTTTATGACCTGCCACCTGATTCCTGGCAGGTCTCCTTTTGCCCTTCCCTTTGTTCCGCCGATCCTCTCGACGATGACCTCATCGTGCTCGTCCATCATCTTTATTGCTCCGTCTCTCGGCGCAAAGGCTGTTATCTGCTTTCCGTTTTTTATTAGCTGTACTCTTACGCACTTTCTCATAGCTGAGTTAGGCTGCTTAGCTTCCCTCTCGACTTTTTCTAAGATTATTCCTCTTCCCTGCGAAGCTCCCTCTAATGGGTCTGACTTTTCCCTTAGATTCAAGACCCTTGCCTTATACTTCTCACTGCACCATTTGCCCTTTTTCCTTCTCTTTTTCAAGGCATTTGCAGTGTTCATTCCTCTTGATTTATTTCCCATGTTTGTTTGGATTTATGAGTGGTTTATAAAGGTTTCCTTAGACAACCTTTATCTCATCAACCTCAAAATATCTGCGAACATTAGACTCTAAATTGCGCAAGTTAGCTGCATTACGACCAATCAAAATGCCTTTTGTCTTGACATCGGGATCAGTAATTGTAATTATACCATCTTCTTTGACTATATTGGCGACTTTAAGAGGGGCGACCATATTGCGTACAAACTCAACAATATCGTCGTTAAATTCGATGATCCTGATATTCTTCTTTGTTTTCCTCTCAAACTCTATTGCATTTGCGCCTTTCTTCCCGACAGCTTTCTGTATCTCACCAGGCTGAACTATGAACACCAGGCATTTAAGAACAGTATCCTCATAGCAGTCCTTGATCTTTGCATTAGTCATCTTGGAAAACAAATCCATAAACTTCATCAGAGAAACATCGTATTTGATCTTCATCATTTTTTAACAGCTAAAACTGAAATCGGAAAAGGCTTTCTGCATAGCACTCCCAACTCGTCATTAGGAACTTCCAGCTCCTCCACTTTAACATTTGATAATTTAGCGTATTTTTTTACCTGATCTTTGGTTTTTTGCGGGCAGTTAGAGGTTATAAAAACTTTCTTTACATTGCCCTGTTTTAAATTTTTAATTGACTCATCTGTTCCGACTATTGCTTTTCCTTCCTTGATCAATGCTTTTAAGTCTTCCATTTTCATTCACTTTTTTTCATTATTAGTTTTGGCAGCCCTGTCCCTATTGGGATTGGCTGGTTAAGCATGACGTTCTCGACAACTGAGTTAAGAAAGTCTTCATCCCCTCTTAAAGACGCTTCAATAATATGCTTTATAGGGGTTTCAAAGGATGCCCTTGCAAGCACAGATGACTTTTCAGCAACAACTCCATACCTTGTTATTCCTTTGACTTCCCCGCCATTGCACATTGTATCCGCTATCAACAATACATGCCTTATGTCAATATTCAGGCCCTGGCCATCAACGACTTTAAAGATTTCATTGATAACAGCCTGCCTTGCTGCTTCTATTCCCAAAACAGAGGCTATTTCATAAACATCATTTGACACTGTCCTTGTTTCGTCAACAAACTCCAGCTCTAAAATATCTTTCAGGTTGCTTCCTGCAGTTATGATTACAAATTCATCTCCTCTTTTAACAGGAAGTACGTGTGTAACTCCCTTAACCCCTTCAACAAAAACATCTTTTATTTTTTCCTTCAGCTTGTAAAGCTCGTTAAGGGTCTGGTCTTTTCCCTTAAGCTTGATAAGTATGCTGTCTTTTTCCTTTCCCTGTTTGACGCTTGCCTTTGCTGTCTTTTCCAGGGCTTTCATAACTTTTGCAGGCGTTATGCCTATTTCCTTCATCTTGTCTGCATCAAGCTTTATCTCTGTTGTAAGGTCAGCAATATTAATGTCAAACTCCTTTGCTATTTCACCAATTGTTGTTTCTTTTACCATCAATGCAATCTTTTTAATATCCTTTCCTGTGCTGTAAGGCTTTTTCAGGTAGATTTCCATCATAGGCGTTGAGATTGATTTTCTTCCGTCAAGGATTTCAATAAGCCTTGGCAGTCCTGTTGTGACGTTCATCTCTGCAACCCCGGCATAGTGGAATGTGTTCAGCGTCATCTGTGTTCCAGGCTCTCCTATTGACTCAGCGCATACCAAGCCGACGCTTTCTCCAGGCTCAACATGGCTTTCTACATACTCTTTGGCTGTCGCTTCAAGCACTTCTTTTATCTGCGCTTTTGTTGCATTGGAAGGCAAACATGCCTTTATGTCTGCAATTATCTTTGGGCTTAACCTTTCTTCATATTCCTTAAATAATTCTTCACTCATTTGTCTCACCGCATATATTTTCAACTATTCTTTTTACATTAATTGCTCCGCCTTCGCTCTTTGAAACATCAACCTTGTCTTCTCCATATGAAAACTGGACTATTTTTCCGGCAGAGTCCCTTACAGTTTGGTCGTACTCCACTCTAATGTCCTGCAATGCATTTGCAAGCCTTCTGTATAAATATCCTGATTTAGGAGTACGCAAAGCAGTATCCATAAGACTATCTCTTCCTGTCATAGCTGCGAAGAAAAACTCTGATGGCTCAAGGCCATGCTTGAATCCATGCCTTATGAATCCCCTTGAACTAGGCGCCAATTCATTTTCCTTAAAGCATGATAAGCTTCTGTTTGTAAACCCTTTCCCTATTCTTCCTCCTGTCATAGCCTGCTGACCTACACATGCGGCCATCTGGGCCATGTTGATAGGATTTCCTCTTGCTCCGCTCCTTGCCATAACTAAGGTTCCTGTTTCCTTTGTTGCATATTCTGTAACAATGTTTCCTGTCTCGTTTCTTGCCTTGTTCAAAACTTCCAGTATTCTTAATTCAAGGGTTTCCAGAAGTGTTTTTCCTGGGAAAGCCTCAAGCTCTTTTTTATGGTACTGGCTGATCAGGATATCAACAGCTGACTCTGCCTTGTTCAGCACTTCGTTTATCTTTTGCTGAGCGTCATGAGGAAGGTCTGTATCGGATATTGCAGTTGTGAATCCGTACTTAAGCAAAGTGTTTATTCCCAATTTTAATATCTTTCCTAAAATATCAATTGTCCTTTCAGGGCCGTATTTTTTATGAAGAGTTCTCAGCAGCAATCCTGCACCATGCCCTAAGTTTGCAGAATCCATTACTCCTTTCAGCAGCTTTCCGCCTTTAATTTCAACCTTTGAATGCTCAGGCATTTTTGACTTTGACTTTCCAGTGAAGCTGAAATCATCAGGAAGGATACAGCTGAAGATTTCCTTTCCTGTAATTATTTTTTTGTTTGGAAGCTTTGAGAAGTCTTCAACACCTGATTTTACAAGCAGCTCAAGTGCCTCCTCTCTTGTCATTTCTACATCTTTTGACAATATATAGTTTCCTGAAATAGCATCCTGCACACAACCGATAACGCTCAGCCCGTACCTTGGGGAGATAAGCTGTGTTTCTACAACCATAAGTATTTCTGCCTCTGCCCTTGCCTCTTCTGTCTGAGGTATATGCAGGTTCATTTCGTCTCCGTCAAAGTCTGCGTTATAAGGATGGCATACAGCAGGGTTAAGCCTGAAGGTCTGGTGAGGCAATACTCTTATCCTATGAGCCATCATGGACATCCTGTGCAGTGAAGGCTGCCTGTTGAATATTGCAATATCCCCATCCATTAAGTGCCTTTCAACAATATATCCTGGCTGTATCTCCTCAAGAATCTGCTCATGTGTTTCATCTGTTATCTTCTTCTTCTTTCCGTCAGGCCTTATTATATAGTTTGCTCCAGGATATGATTTTGGCCCACGCTCAAGGAATTTTTTCAAATATGCCATGTTCCATTCTGTTATTCTTTCAGGAACAGTAAGCTTCATTGCAATGCTCATAGGAACACCTACCTCATTGATTGCAATCATAGGATCAGGAGAAATGACTGTTCTTGCAGAGAAGTTTGTCCTTTTTCCTGCAAGATTGTGCCTTATTCTTCCTTCCTTGCTCTTTATTCTTTCTGAGATTGTCTTCAAAGGCTGCCCGCTTCTGTGCCTTGCAGGAGGAATCTGAGCAACCTCATTGTCAAAGAAGGTTGTTATATGGTACTGAAGCAGGTCCCACAAGTCCTCTATGATAATTTCCGGAGCTCCTGCATTAATGTTTTCAAATAATCTCTGGTTGATTCTTACAATATCTCCAAGCTTGTGAGTAAGGTCGTCTTCGCTTCTTTCTCCGCTTTCAAGCGTGATTGAAGGCCTCATTGTTACAGGAGGGATTGCCATGATTGTAATTATAGTCCACTCCGGCCTTGCAACCTCTGGATTTAATCCAAACTGCCTGCAGTCTTCGTCAGGTATTTTTTCAAGCCTTGACCTTATTTCAATAGGGGAAAGCCTTTTGTCATTTTCAAGATAGGTGTAAGGCTTTTCTATTGTAATCTTATGCTGCCTTGCAGAGCAGTGAGGGCATTTATTTGCTGTCTTAAGGCTTGCTATAACATCCTTGATCTTTTTCCTTCTTTCCTCAAGTCCGCCAGCTGCTTCTATCTCTTCAAGCTCTGAAGCAAATTTATCTATTTTGTTTTTAGGAATAAGAACTCTGCTGCATTCCCTGCATGTGCATCTCAATAAATTAAGTATTAAGCTAACAAAATTTATGTGGATTATAGGGCGCGCAAGCTCAATATACCCGAAATGGCCAATGCATTCCTTCAGCTTGCTTCCGCATGTCTTGCATTTTAATCCCGGATCAATAACGCCAAGCCTTATGTCCATTAGGCCTCCATCTACTGGATATCCTTCCTTGTCATAAAGCTCAGGTGTAACTACTTTGGCGCTTGCCATCTTCTTGATCATCTTAGGGCTAAGCATGCCAAACTTTATTGTTTCCACGCTTTTGTATGTGAACCTTTCTGTGTCTAGCATTTTCAGTGTTTTGTTTAATATTTTGGTTTTAGAGTCATTTTAGGATAGACTCCAAGTGACTTGAATTCATCAAGTATAAGCTTGAACGCATATGAAATTTCTATATCAGTGATTTCCACATT
This sequence comes from uncultured Methanosarcinales archaeon, assembly GCA_964459835.1. GTDB lineage: Archaea > Nanobdellota > Nanobdellia > Woesearchaeales > UBA12501 > CAYWPA01. Next base: position 3,534 of record CAYWPA010000015.1, on the reverse strand, counting down.
GTCTCCGCAAATAGGGCAGTATCTCTGGTCTTTAAATTCATTGTATATTGCAATGATTCCGCATCCTTCGCAGACAGGCACGATTGTCTTGTCTGCATCAAACCTTTCTTTCAGCAGCAAGGATGCTCCGTGGGCAACAAAAGTGTCTTTCTCCATCTCTCCCAATCTTAATCCGCCTTCTTTTGCCCTTCCTTCAGTCGGCTGCCTTGTCAATAATTGGATTGGACCTCTTGCTCTAGAATGTATCTTGTTTGAAACCATGTGCTTAAGCTTCATATAATATGTGTTTCCAACAAAAATCTTCGCCTTGTACTGCTTTCCTGTTTCGCCATCATAAAATGTCTCTGTTCCGTTTTCCCTGAAGCCAAGGCTTAGCAGCTCTTTTCTTAATGCATCCTCTGGCTCAGAATCAAATGTTGTTCCGTCAATATATCTTCCTGCAAGGCTTCCAACTTTCCCGCCTACCATTTCAATCAAATGAGACATTGTCATCCTTGAAGGCACTCCGTGAGGAGAGAACAGCAGATCAGGAACAATTCCTGAAGCTGCAAAAGGCATATCTGAATGCGGAACAATTAATCCCACAACTCCCTTTTGCCCGTGCCTTGAAGTAAACTTGTCGCCTATTTCCGGAATTCTCTGGTCCCTTAACCTTACCTGAACTAATTTGTTTCCTTCTTCATTTTCTGTTATCAGAATAAAGTCAACTACTCCATGCTCTCCATGCTTTACTGTGAAGGAGCTTTCCCTCCTGATATTTGAAGCAAGGTTGTATTCATCCAGGCTTGAAAGGAATCTTGGAGGAGAAGTTTTTCCGATAATTACATCCCCTTCAGCCACCTGCGCTTCTGGAAAAATTATTCCGTCGTCTTCCAGCAGCCTGTAGTCCCTTTCTGACTTGTATCCCTTTACATCCTTGTCAGGTATGGAGATTTCATCTGTCAATCCTCCTGCATACCTTAACTCTTCAGCAATTGCAGGCCTGTAGTATGATGACCTTCCAAAGCCCCTGTCAACTGATCCTTTGTTGATAATGATAGCGTCTTCCATGTTGTATCCTTTGAAGCTCATGATAGCAACAATAACGTTCTGCCCTGAAGGATGCTTTTCATATTCAAACAAATCGTGCATAATTGTCTTAACAATAGGAATGTGAGGAGAATGAAGAATATTAACGTCCATATCCATCCTTACTGGGAAATTTGTTGCATACAATCCAAGAGCCTGCTTCTGGTTTTTGCTTCCCATTGATACCCTTGCTCCCGGGGAATGGTTTGCATACGGAACAAGCGAAGAGCAAAGCCCGAACATATCTATTGCTGCAATTTCCAAATGAGTGTGGTCTTTTGTCAGGTCCTCTTCAAAAAAAGCAACCAAAGAATTTTCCTCTTCAGCAGCGTCAAGGTATTCAAGCACACCTTGCTTTATTAAATCTGAAAATTTAATCTCTCCTTTTTCAAGCTGCTCAATATGCTTCTGCGTCAATACAGGCTTTCCATCCTTTACAACAATCAAAGGCCTTCTCAATCTTCCTCTTCCGTTTTCAACATTAACCTCATTCCTTATTTTATCATATTGCACATTTACATTCACGCTTACTGTTCCCTTTCTTCTTGCATCCCTTATGCTCTGCACAAAGCTTTCTGGGTTATCTACAGTTCCGACAAACTTGCTGTTTATGTAAACATCAGTCATGCTTTTGCCTCCTTTAGGCCAAGGTTTTTTAGAACTTTTAATGTGTCTGAATCATCCTCGTCTGTTGAAATCTTCGCAAGCAATGCAAGGTTTTTTCTTAGCCCAATGTTTGTTCCTTCAGGAGTTTCAACAGGGCAAAGCCTTCCAAGGTGTGTTGGATGAAGGCCTCTTGCAGAGAAGTTTTCCTGCGCTGAGCTTAATGGTGAAACTACCCTCTGAAGGTGGCTTAGTGTATCAAGGAAGTTCAGCCTTTGTATTCTCTGGCTTATTCCCTTTCTTGCCCCGACCCATGCTCCTGTGGCCATTGCTGTGTATATTCTGGATGTAAGAAGCTTGTCCCTTATTATCACCTTTATTGAAGGGAATTTTCCCCTTTTGACAATCCTCTGGAAATTGTAAAGCATATCCCCAACCAATACTTTGATGTTCACCCTAAAAAGGTCTGCAAGCAACTCTCCGCTCAGCTTCAGCCTTTTATTCATGTAATGGTCTTTATCATCAACGCCGACATCGTTATTGGCTGCCATTATGAATTTCTTAAGAAGCTTGCATATATTGTACGCTTTGTAAACCCTGTCTTTTGAATCATCGCTGATATGCGGCAATAGGTATTTGTCAAGTATCTCCTGCATCTTTTCCAGCCTTATTTCTTTTGATTGTGTTATGCCTATTCGTTTTGCGATATAATCCTGCGCATCTTCTGCTGTCTTTATTTCAACAAACTCAAATAAGTTTACAAACAATTCATTGTACTGCTTGTCCTGGGAAACAAATCTCATTATATCCTCATCTTTTGTCATGCCAAGCGCCTTAAGTATAACTATCACTGGAATTCTTTTCACTCTTGTGAAAGTCATGTAGAAAATTCCGTCTTTCAGCTTTTCAAATGTATGCGGGATTTTCAGCGAGCCTTTTTCAGAAAATAATTTTCCAGTATATTCAGAAACGCCTATCGGAGTTTTTTCAACCAGGAATTTGTTTGGTGAAAGGTCTTCAACAGCAATAAGCACTTTTTCTGTTCCGTTGATTATGAAATACCCTCCAGGGTCATATGGGTCTTCTCCATGCTTGATAAGCTCTTCTTTCGACAAGCCCTTAAGGTGGCAGTATTTTGACTTAAGCATTACAGGTATGTTTCCTACCTGGCTTACAAACGATTCCCTCTGCACTCCGTTGATGTGCGCAGAAACCTCAATAAAGCACGGGGCAGAGTATGTTATTTTTCTAAGCCTTGCTTCTGTCGGTGTCAGTGTTTTCTTGCTTCCGTCTGCTTCTGTTATTGTAGGCTTCTCCAGCCATATCTTGTCAAACTTTATCCTGAAATCATCAACATTATGAGGGATAATTGTTGGAACAATTTCCTTGTTTTCTTCTATAATATGCTGCAGCTCATTGTCAACAAAATTATTAAAAGAATCTATATTTGAGTTTATCAAAGAGTTTTCTTCAAAGTATTTTTTCAGCAAAACTTCTGATTTTTTATGCATTTGATACGCACCTGTAGAATATTGTTTCTCCTGCAGTTGGGCTTTTTCGTGCTATCTTCACAATGTCTCCAGGCTTAAGGTCAAGATTAGCAATTGCAGAGTCTGTTGGAAGAATTTTCGGAAGGTCTTTAGCTATAATGCCGTACTTATCAAACAGATCTTTTTTGTCCTTCTCGCTCAATTTGCTATGCTTTGGAATCAGGATGTGTTTTGTTACGTCGATTTTTGCTTTGGCCACTTGCTGCTTCACCTTGCTGCTGTTAATGTGTTGTCCTTTTTGCCTTTCCTTCTTTTTGCCTTGTTATCATAATGCGGGCCGGACGAGATTCGAACTCGCGACCACTTGATTTCT
>CAYWPA010000014.1:0-23992 GCA_964459835.1 uncultured Methanosarcinales archaeon | reverse complement strand
AAATGACATACTCCCAAAATAAATCCAGCTAAAGCTGGGGGTTTCTCACGCAAACCATTTAACTTAAACTTTTCCCTCCTGTGAGGTCGCTCATCAGCTAAAAGTTTAATGTATGGTTCGCTAAACGAGAACCCCCTAACGATACAAGCAACCACCTTCAGCATGAGGTGGTCGCTATGACTAAAAAACTATATCCGCACTTTAATCCAGAAGTGCACAAGATTGAGAGTAAAATCGCAACTGTGAGGACATCTCACCATTGCAAATACAACATCAATTACCATATTATCTGGATTCCGAAATACCGGAAGCCAATATTGACTGGAAAAATCGTTGAAGTTCTGAAAGCAATTATTGAAGGGCAATGCCAAGAAATGAGCATTAATAACCTTGCATTAGAGATTATGCCAGACCATCTGCACTTGTTTGTAGGTGCAAAACCGACAGTAACGCCTTTCAAGATAATCCACAAGCTGAAAGGCAACACTTCAATACAGCTGAGAAGATGTTTTCCAGATTTGAGATATCTCGGATACAAACAGCATTTCGGCAAGGGCTTTGATAACCTCTGGGCAAGAGGTTATTACTGCGGCTCTGCCGGGCATGTTTCACAAGAACAAGTCAAAAGATACATTCAAGAACAGCAAGGTAAAGATGTGTTTGAATATGATATCTATGGATGCCCTCAAGAATTGAAAGGGCAACTGAAAATTGGAGATTTTATTAATTGAGTTTGTGGCAGTTATTAATTATTAGAATATCTTTCTCCATCGCTTAAACGCTTTTATCTCGGAAGAATTTAGATCAAACCATTCGCCCTGCATTCTTTTGGATTCAAAGCGCTTATGCCAATATGATTCAACACCGCTGGGATCATCAGTGATTATTGAATGAATTAATGTGCATTTTTCAGGTAATTGAATCCTAAGTTCTTTTCCACGTCTTACTGTATTATTAGATTTTCCGATTTTGTAATATTTACCTGAATTGAATAGATATACTTCACCTGTGTTTACATTAGCATTTGAAAAATCAGTTTTTTTAGTTATTTTGCGAGTTTCAATGATTTTTTCACAAATCTTTACTATATCATCATATCCTTTGGTCTTTGCAAATTCTAATATTTTTGTAGCTGTTGTTTGAACATCACCTAGTTTTCGCATGGAATTTTTACTAGGAAATTCTGAATCACTATTACTTCTTACAGTTAGTTCTCCAGTAGTGGGAAAGTGGCCAAGTTCTTTTATCAGTTCGACATATTTTTGTATAATAAACTCAGCGTCATAAGAACCTTGTAATGTGTTTGGTTTAAAACCTGCTTCAACAAGGACGTCACCGAATTTTGGCCAGTACTTTCCCCAATCGTAGGGTTTGATACCTGTTTCTTTTTCAAATCTTCCCTTACCGAGAGGGGCACCGCCATTTTCATGTGCTGTTCGGCGAATTTCTTTAATAATCTCTTGTTTAGTTATATTATCCATTTTATAAGTGAGATATATCTAAATTCTTTATTAAGTTTTCGTGTCTACCCTCTGCTTTCTTATTTACACTAAAGTTTCAAACAAGAACCTGCGCAATATTAAAATCCTTTAGTTGATTAAGAAATATTTGAACATTAATTCTGTCTCTTGCACAAACACAATATAGAGACGACAGGCTTCATCCCACAGATAAATCTGTGGGTATTCGCCCTACGATTTTATAAAATAATTTCTTAGACATTTGCTTGTTTTAACAATGTCTGCCTTCTTGATAATCTTCTGTTAAAACCCTCTGTATCTCATTTGCCTTTTTCTCACCGATCTTCTCAACCTTCTTAAGATCTTCAATAGAAGCATTAACAATATTCTTTATGTTTCCAAACTCCTCAAGCAGAGGCTTTGCCAATGCAGGGCCAATCCCAGGAAAAGCAGAAACAATATATTCCTGCTGCTCCTTTAAGGACAAAGGCTTTTTATCGCCGTGAGGGGAGAAGTATTTTGTTGTTTCGTCCTGTTCTCTTTTTGCTATTATAGCAAGGAGCTGCGCAGTATCCCTGAAATTTTTTGTCTGGAAAACAGGAATCCCGTAGCTTATCATTATTGTTGCAAGCATACCTCTTATTGCATTTGGGTGAATGCTTCTCTGGCTGTAAATATCCTCTACTCCCTCAATCACAACAAAGGGCCTTTCATAATTCTGCTTCAGATCCTTTATCTGCACAAGCAGCCTTCCATCAATTATGGAGTCAACAAAATCAGGAATTGTTTTGTATTCAACAGCACATCGTTTTGAAAGGATATAATCCCCTATATTTAATCTTGAAAGTTCAACATTGATTCCTAAATCAATAAGCTCTTTTATTATTCCGCTTCCCTTTTCCCTGTCATCTACACAAATCTTAATGTCCAGATCAGGAGCAAGGTATTTTTTCAGGCTCTGGTCATTTTTTACAAGGGCCTGCCCTATGTTCTTTTTAATATCATTCAATGTCCTGTACATGCTTTTTTGCTTGTAATACGCACTCCACTGGTAAGCCTCGTCCCTTGTGTTTTTTGTAACCAAAATAATGACTTTTCCTTTCTCAAGCCTTCCAGTCCTTCCTTTTCTTTGGATATGCCTAATGGCAGATGGAATAGGCTCATAGAATAAAACCACATCAACTTTTGGAATATCCAGGCCTTCTTCTGCAACAGAAGTTGCTATCAGCACATTGAACAATCCTGCCTTAAATTCATCAAGCATTTCTTTCTGCTTTTTCTGGCTTAGCCCTGTGCCTGATTTCTTTGCCTGCCCAACAAAAACCTTTGCCTTTACATTTTCCATGGCATTAATCTCATCAACAAGCATCTTTGCAGTATCTCTATATTGGTTGAATATTATTATTTTAGCATCCTTTGTCGCTTCCTGGCTCATTATTTCCTTTAGCTTTGACAATTTCGGATGCTCAATTCTTTTTTCAACAAGCTTTTCAATCAGGATAAAAGCAGACTTAAAGTTTACATCCTTAACCAAGTTTTGCACTGCCTTGACTTTTGTTTTTCCTGCATCTTCTTTTATCTTGCCAATGTAAGAAAACAAAGGAGCTATCCCCTGCGTCTCCAGCAATTCAATTGCATGCTGGACTTTCATTGCCTCTGCTGCCAGCGAAACAGACTTCAGAACATTAAATTCCCTGTTTCCTCCTGTTATTTCCCCATGAAGCGCAGCCTGAAGCTTTAAGATATCTTTTTTGCTTATTGTATTTATTATTGTAGAATTAAGATAGCCGTATTTTTTAATTTCTTTTAGCTTGGATACAAAACAATCCTTGAGGTATTTCTGTATTGCCTTGAAATCATCAGGAAGCTCAACTTTTACATATTCCATCTTAACTTCCTGCACATAAGGCTTTACATCAGGGTCTTCCTCTGTTCTTATCTCAATATCTTCAATATAAAGATTTTTGCAGACCTCTGTTATTTTTTCCAAATCACTTCCAGGAGAAGCAGTCAGACCAAGTATTTTCGGATACTTTGCCCTTTTATTGTATTCCTTTGCAACAAAATTATAAGCATAATCGCCAACAGCTCTGTGCGCTTCATCAAATATAGCCAAAGAAACCTCCTCCAGCTTTATTCTTCTTGTGATTATGTCATTTTCCAAGCCTTGGGGTGTTGAGAATATAATTTGTGTATCCAGCCATAGCAAAGCCCTTTTTTCCGGAGGCACAAGGCCTGTGAAAACTGCAAACTTGCTTTCATCGATATTAAGGTGCTTTTGGAAGGTTTCTTTATGCTGGTCTACTAAAGGCTTAGTAGGGGCTAGGAAAAGGATTTTTGACGTAGGAAAATTCTTTAGCCTCTGCACAGCCAGCATCAAGGCAATGCTGGTCTTGCCCATTCCTGTAGGAAGGACAACCAAAGTATTCTTCTCATTGCAGGTGCTTAAAATGGTTTCCTGGTATAGCCTCGGTATAAACTCTCTTATCATGCTGTTTTTATGCGGTGTTTTCTTTAAATACTTTCTTTCCACAGATGTCCAGTGTCCAGTGCTTACTATCTTACATATCCTTTATCATGCGCATACCAGCTTATTACAGTGCTAAGGGCAAACAGAAAAACAATTGTTTTCCAGCTTCCATATTTTGCTCCAAGGATATATCCAACCAGCAATCCAAGAACAATCAAGTAGAAAGGAAATGCTGCTTTTCTTTGCTGCAAAAACCTTCCAGCCATTAGGCCAAATAGGAATATTATAATGTATGAGAAAAATGCGCTTCCGATGTTAAGTGATATGAAGAAACCAATAATAAGCAAAATAAGAAAACCTAACTCAACCCATGACGTTAAAATATTTATCACGCCTTTTTTTTCTAATGGTTTATTCATTTTCTTCCTACTATGAAAGCATTTATCATCAAGCAAAGCACTCCAAACAATAACCCAAGGAAAAGCGAAATCCAAGGCCCAAGGAAATATATGCACACGCTTAAGCCAATCATTGCTCCAAATACAAAAACATAGAATGGCCTTGACGCAAAGAACATATGGCTTCCATCCAGAGGAGGAATTGGAAGCATGCTGAACAATGCATACCATATATTTACAGCCATTGCCTTTTCCAATAATATATTTTCAGGGAAATTTATCAGCAGAATCTTGAAAATTATTGCTAATGCAAGATTTGCTATTGGCCCTGATATTCCTATCATTCCAAGAGGCCAGTAATTTAACCCGTATCTGAAATAACCTAATCTATGCCCTGCCATATGGTGGACAATTACTCCTCCTGCAGCAAGGAACCATAATTTTCCTCCTGAAAAAAAAGCAAGTATAACCCCAATTATAATGCCATACATCCATATCCTGTACTCTGCCCTAAATCCTACGGATAAGGCAGCTATTCTCTGTGCAGAAATATGCACAAGCATTGCCAAAAGCATAATAAGGATTGCATTAAAGAAGTTTCTAAGGCCGTAATAAAGGTCAACCTCCTTTCCTATGCCCCACTCATCAAAAGAAATTATAAAGCCAAGGACAACAACACCAATTATTATTGCCCTTATCTCAGAAGCTTCAAACCTGAAATATTTCTTTATGTTATAAGCTAAATCACCCATGCTGCAACTATTATTTTAGCTATTTAAATACTTTTCTTTAGAATACGTGTTATAATCTTCTCTTAATATTATCCTTAACGCCAAAGCTTTTTCCGCAGTAGACGCATTTTTTTCTTTTTCCTGACAAATCAACAGAAGCAGACATATACTTCATATCATGCCCGCACTTCGGGCAGTGCAGGAGAAACATCATTCTTCTTTTTCCTCTTCTGTTTCTTCTTTCTCTTCCCCAAGCATTTCTTCTTTGCCGGCAAACTCCTCAAGCTCATCAGGAAGCCTTTTTTCCTCTTCTTCCTCTTTATCTTCAGGCTCTTCTTTCCTTTCTTCTTTCAAAATCTTTTCAGCAACACCGATGGCTTCTTCTTCCTTGCCTTCTTCAGCTTTCTCTTCTTCCATCTCCTCTTTTTCTTCGTGCTCTTTGTGCTTCCTTTCCTTCTTGCTTTGATAAACTTCAAGCTTTCCTATTTTTTCTGCCTCATGGCCAAGCTCTTTTTCCTTTTCTTCTTCTTTTTTTGGAACATTATACGTTTCCAGATCTCCAACCTTGCCTTCTTTTTTCTCTGTTTTTTCACCTTTTTCCTCTGCAATCTTCTGCTGCATCTCCGCTTCCATAGCTTCTATATCTTTGAAAAGCTCTTTTACTGCTTCCTTGCTTGGAAGGTCAAAATAATCAAAGAATGTGCCAGTTGGTTTTAATACAAAGCTTCTTCCTTTCTTTATTTTTGATATAAATCCCATTTCCACTAGCTGCTTGATATGCTCGTATGCAGAGCTTGTCCTTATTTTTATAAGCTCAGATTGCATAACTGGCTGCTTCCATGCTATTACTGCAAGTGTTTCAAGCATTGACCTGTCAAGCTCTGTATGAGGAGTGATATTTTTTACAAGCTCTAAATGCTTCTCTCCCACTGTCAGTTTCCATGCATTTGCCTCTTCAACCAATATTAAAGGAGAATTCCTGCTTTCCAAATCATGCTTCAGCTCTTTTGTCAGCTTCTTTATATGGTCAACTGGAATTTTTGTCAGCTTTGACATCTCTTCTGCATCAACTGCTCTTCCCGCAGCAAAAAGAACTGCCTCAATTTTGTTTTTATCTTCATTCTCTGCTATATTTATCACCTTTTTTCTTTATCCACCCTTCTTTTACTGTTTCTTCAGCAAAAGGCTCCAGCTGCTCCTTTGGGATGCCCACTTTCTTTGACAAAGTTGCAATGTCCATCTCCCCCTCCTTTAGCACAATCATGATATTGTTTCTTAACAAAAGGTTAGCATTCCTTAATAAGTTTTTGTTCTGCGCTGTCATATTCTTTACCATCATATCAATCTTATGCAGCCTGGCCTGCAGGTCGTTAAAGAAAGAAGAAAAATCATGCGCATTGTATGTGAAGGCAGTGGGGTCAATAATCTCAATTGAGCTTGGCATGTAGTCAAAGCAGAAGTAAGCCAGCGCAGATGCATCTTTTACAAGCATTTCTATGTCTGCAAAGGTGCTGAACAGCTTTTTCTGCTCTTTTGGCTTTGATATTTTTATGTCTATAACATCGATGTGCTTTTCTTTTTTTATCTTCTCCACGTACTGCTTTAAGGTCTTTGTTACATGTTCTTTTGGAGCTCCAAGCACTTCTACAATGACCCTTGCATGCAGCCAGCCCTGCTCAAGCTTATCCCTAGTCTTTAGTTTCTTTTCATCAGCCTTTACAGGCTTCTTGGGCTTCTGCTTCTCCCCCTTGAACAGTTTCTTAAACATGCTATTTCAGAAGGTACAGGGTTTTTAAATATTTTGGGTCTCCAGCCTATTTTACTATAATAACTACTATAACCATCATTGCCATTACTGCTAGAATAATGTACAGTATGGATTTCTTTGACTTGAGCTGTTTTGACTCATAAACTATTTTTGTTGTTATGTTTATAGGCGATTCCAAAATAACATCTTCTTTTACAGCATTAAGCAATCCTTCATTAACAACAGCTTTTTCTGCATTTTCTATTTTTATATCTTCTATTTTGTTTTCAACAATAATCTCTTTTGTTATTTCAGCAGGGGTTTTTACATTATCCTTAAAAATTCTCACTTTATACTTATATGCACCGCTTTCTGCTGTAATAATTTTATTCATCAGCTTTACTTCTGCTTTCCCAAACCTTTCAACAGTTACTGATTGGATATTCTCTTCTCTTTCTCCTGAAAGGCTTTTGCTGTTGTCATAAACATAGCTGTATACAGCAAACTCATGGTCCATATCATCATTTTCAATTGTTAACGTATTCTCAAATTCTTCACCAACAAAAACCTTATCGCTGAAGTCCAAAAGATAGTTTATTTTGCCTGTTTTAGGAGAAGGGGATAGGGCCGAGGCAGGTGAAGCGCAGTTTCCCTCAACCCTTACATCCTTCTCTTCTAGAATGTCAAATGCTTTTGCATACAAAGTATACATTCCTTCTTCCCCACATCCAATTGCAATTGGAATTGTAAGTTCATAATCTGTAAACTTATTTTTTAATTGTGTATTGTATATTTCACTTATTTTTCCATTTTCATTTTCAAGCCAGACTTCAAGGGTGCTTTTGCTTTCATCGCCTTTGTAAACCCTAAGCTCTGCCCTTATTGTTTTGCCGAACTCAGCATCACCAAGGATTTCTTTTATTTCAACTTCTGACTCCTTTTGTTTTTCATCGCCTTTAACTGTAAACAAGCTTGAGGCCTGCTTTGTCTGGCTGCACTGGTACAGCACTGCTTTTGCATAGAAGCTCTTGTCTTCTTCTACAATATTAGCTGTCCATGACTTCTGGTTTGTATTTGTCGTATTCAGCTTTGGCTTTGCTATATTTCCTGCAAGGTCTTCAACCCAATACTCAATGATAAACGGAAACGACTCATCATCAATATCAATCATTATGGCTGCTTTTTCTTTGTTTTCATAAACCACTTTATCTGTTTTGATATTTATCTCTGCGCTGCATGCAGGCATTTCAGTTGTCGTATTTTGAACAAAAGCAGTATTCTCTCTTCCAGGAGTTCCTCCATCCTCAATGCTTTCAATAAAATTTCCACCAACAAGCTCAAGGCTTTTGCCGTTTCCATTGGCAAGTGAATTATTGTATGAGGCAGATGCAGCCAGCTGAAAGTCGGGTGTGTAAAGAAACAACTTATCAAAGGTGTTGTCCAGATTGTTTCCTATGGTTGCACCTGCCGCATAAACAGAAGCATCAATCTCTGAAAAGTCAAAGTCCTGCTCTACGATTAATGCGTAATTTGATTCTTTGAGCTGAAGCAGGCTTAGGGTATCATTTGATACCAAATCAGCAATAATATACCTTGAAAGGTTTTCAGGATTTTCAAAATAAATTTCTATGAATTCCCTGTTGTTGTCATCCCCTATTGGATTGTACATTATCTCGCTTATTGTCAAAGCAACAGCAGGCTGTACAAATAAGATCAGCATCATTGCAGTTATTGCGGGTCTCATAAATATGGTATTGTTTTGTTTTATTAAACAATATTGGAGAAAAAAACAAAACTTTTCCATCATTAATGCAATATTTCCATATTTGCCACTATAATTTTCAACCAAATTTACCTATGGTAATTTACTATTCTTAAATACTCCACAATCTTTTAATACTATAACTAAGTTCCTAATGCTATTAAAGAGTGGATAAACTATAAAAAAGGGGTGTTAAATGGGACTTTTTGGGTTTCTGAAAAAAAAGAAAAAAGATGAGATGCCTTTGCCGCCAGGAAAAGTTCCAACACTGCCAAAAAAAGCAGAGTTGCCTGAAATCCCATCAATGTCTGAGCTTGAAGGCACTATTTCTCTGCCAAAAGAGGCAAAAGAAGAGGCATTTGAGCTTCCTGAGTTGCCTGAAATGAAAATGCAGCCAGAGCTTGAGGAAGTAAAAGAGGCAATTGAAGAAGAAAGACTGGAGCCTACAAAATTAGAGTTCCCTGAAAAGCTGCAAATTCCTTCTGTTGAAGAGCTGCCTGAGCTTGAAGAGTTTGGAGAGCTTCCTCCTCTTGAGGAAGTTCCGGAGCAAATTCCTGAATTAGAAGAAGTGAATGAAGAAATTCCTGAGGAAGAGCCGTATCATGCTGAAATTTTTCCAATTGAAGAGAAAACAATGCCAATGAAGACCGAGCCAATGCGCACAATGCCAAGGCTTAGGGCAGTCAAAGAGCCTGTAACAAGGAAAAAAGGCGGCCCGATATTTATTGAAGTAAACGAATTTACAAACTTAATCAAAGATATTGAAACAATAAAATCAGGATTAAAAAAAGCAGATGATTCGCTTCTAAGCCTGAATGATTTAAAGAGCAAACAGGACTCAGGCTTTGAAAAATTAAGAGGCTCAATGGAAAACATTGAGAGAAAATTGATTTATGTTGACAACATAATATTTGAGAAAAGGTGAGGCTAATGGACAAACCAATATTTGTAAAGGTTGATGAGTACGATGACATTAAGGAGATAATCGGCCTTATTAAGTCAAAGATTGCAGAGTCAAAAGAGACTTTGAGGAAAGTTCACCAGCTAAAGGAGCAGGAGGAGCAGGAAATCCATTTCTGGGCCGGCGAGCTGGATGATGTTGAAAGAAAGATAGCAAACATAGACAGCACATTGTTCGGATAAAATGGCAGAAGAAGGACTATACATAAGGATAGATGATCCAATAGAGTTTCGCAGGGCTTTGCTTGAGTCCTCAAGAGATATAATCAAGTCTCTGCAGAAGTATGAGGAGTCAAAGTCTGCGCGCGTAAGGAAAGTAAAGGAAATTGCGAAACTAAGGGCATTGATAAAAGAGCTTAATATTCTAGTCAATAAGCTGCAAAGCATGCTGCCGGAGGGGCATATCAAGATTATTTCTCCACAGCCTAAGAAAAAAGAGCATAAGGCAAAGGCAAAAAAAGGCCAGAAGGAATCAAAAGAGATTGTAGAGCTTGAAAGGCACCTTAAGGACATCGAAGGCAAATTAGTCAATCTTGCATAAAGTTTTTAAATTGTTGTTTAACTCTTTCTTTTTGGTTGACAGCTGAGTACTGCGAGCTACATCGCATGGAGTTGGGCTTTACGCCCAACACTAATCTCGGTGTCAACGGACGAAACCGTCCAAAACCAAACTTTACTGTTGCATCGAATGGAGCAGGATTGAGCAAAGCGAAATCCTGCACTAATCTCGGTGTCAACGGACGAAACCGTTGCGGGGGTAGCGAAGCCCGGTCAAACGCACTAGACTCAAGTTATTAAGTGCTGAGGCATTAGCCGATGATAGTCCACTATGAGGAATCTAGTCCCTTAGTGGGTTCAGGGGTTCGAATCCCTTCCCCCGCAGTTTTTTCTAAAAATTTATTAACACAATAATAATCACCTTAAACATGGTTTTGGGATATGATGAAAAAAGGCCGACAGCAGACGATTATAAGAGAGTCAGGGATAAATTAATTGGCGGAATAGAAAGCTTGGAGGTTGATGGCTTGAGCCTAATGCTTTATGGCTCTTTTGTAAGGGGAGACTATGTTCCAGGGATAAGCGATATTGACGGCGTTTTAATTTTTTCCAGACGATGTTGTTACTGATAAAAAGACTGTGCGTGAGCTATCATTAATTTTAAATGAAGTCTTATGGAACACCAATGTTCCGCTTCAGCTCTCTCCGCTTGATGTTACTGTGATGCGTGACGGAAGATTTAATTCATTCACACCAGATTTTTATAATTATTTTCTTTCTGAAGGAAAGGTTGTTGCTGGGCCTGATTATAGATTAGAAATGGCTGGAAGGATAGATGTAAGTACAGACGCAATGAGCCATAACCTGCGAAAGGTAAGGCAAGGATTATTGTTTTCTGAATATAATAAACAAAAAGATTATTTGCACTTTCTTCAACGGTTTGACTCAGCATTAAAAATAGTAAGCACAGATTCCAAACAAGTCCTTCGTTTGGTTGATGGCGAAGTGAGAGGATACAGGTTTTCAGCTTTGCCCGAATTGAAGGATATTTTTCCGAGCATCAACATTGAGCCGTTAGAAAGGATAAAGGATTTGTATGAAAATACACAAAAATTAGATGACCTATATAAAAACCCAGAAGAACTAATAAGGGTTTGGTATTCTTCTGTAACTTTCTTGGAAGAATTTATAAGAGAATACATACGTGAGTTTCCATCGCAACAAAGGGCATGTTTTATAAAACCAACTGAAAAACAAGCTACACCTCTCCATTAACTTTTTAAACCCAAAAACCCCACAAAAGCAACCATGATAGAGATATGCGGAATAGGCGGGTACAGCGAAGTGGGCAAGAACTGCACTGCTATAAAAATAGACGATGAGGTTGTGATTCTTGACATGGGCCTTCACATGGAGAAGTACATCCAGCACACTGAAGGCGATGACTTTCCTGACATGTCTGCAAAAAAGCTTACAGAAATAGGGGCAGTGCCTGATGTTTCTTTAATTGATGACTGGAAAGACAAGGTAATTGCAATTCTCCCAAGCCACGCGCACTTAGATCATATGGGAGCAGTGCCCTTTATATCAAATAAATTCAATGCTGACATCATTACGCCTCCTTATGCAAAGGCTGTTCTGGAAACAATCCTGAAAGATGAAAAAATAACCCTAAAAAACCCAATAAAGCCACTAAATCCAAATGCCAGTCACAAGATAAGCGATAACATAACAGTTGAGTTCATAAACATGACACACTCAACACCACAGACAGTCACAATTGCTTTGCATACAAAACACGGCATAATAATATACTCAAATGATTTCAAGTTTGACAATAATCCTGTTTTGGGAAAAAAGCCAAATTACGAAAGGCTGAAAGAATTAGCAGAAAAGGGAATTCTTTGCCTGATATTAGACTCAATCTATGCCTACGCAGAAAAGAAAACGCCGTCTGAAAGCGTTGCAAGGGAAATGCTGAGAGACGTTATGCTTGGAGTGGATGCAGGCAACAACGCAATCATTATAACAACTTTCGCAAGCCATATAGCAAGATTAAAATCAATAATAGAATTCGGAAAGCAGCTGAACAGGAAAATCGTATTCATGGGAAGGTCATTGCACAAATATGTTAAGGCAGCAGAAAAAGTTAACATAGTCAATTTTTCAAAAGATGTTGATATTATAAAATTTAAAGACAAGATAAAAAAGAAGCTAAAGCAGGTGCAGCAGAACAGGGGAAAATACCTTCTTGTCATAACAGGGCACCAAGCCGAGCCTAAGGCTGTTTTGTCAAGGATACTAAACGGAGAATACAAGTTCCAGTTCCAGCCGGCAGACCATATAATATTTTCATGCACTGTAATACCAACAGCAACTAATAAGGAGAATAGGGAGCATATGGAAAAGCTGCTGAAAGAAAAAGGAGTAAGGATATTCAAAGATGTCCATGTTTCAGGCCATGGCGCAAGGGAAGACCAGAGGGATATAATAAACATGCTGAAGCCAAAGCACCTTATTGCAGCGCATGTAGACCATGCCTTAGCCCAGCCAATGATAAGGCTTGGGGAAGAGATGGGATACAAGAAAGGTGAAACAGTTCATGAGCTTGCGAACGGCAAAAGGCTGAAGCTTAGCTAGCCTGGCTAAAAGTTTATAAAACATCATTCTTACTGCATTGTCATGAAGGGGTTTATAGTCTATCCAACTTACAGGATAATTGATGGAAAATCATATGTCTATTTATTCGGAAGGCTGCAGAACGGAGACAGCTTCCTGAGCATATCATACTTCAAGCCTTATTTTTTCATCAAAAAATCAGACCTTGCAGCAGCAAAAAAGATAACATCATTTGATTATGAAGATTCAAAGCTTATGAACTTTGACAATGACGAGCTTACAAAAATAATATTGAATATTCCAAGCGAAGTAAAGGAATTAAGAGAAAAGTTTGAAATGAAACAGATTGCGTGCTATGAGGCAGATATAAGGTTTGTTTACAGGTTCCTGATGGACAAAAAAATAAGGGGAAGCCTGGAGATAGAGGGAGAGTACAAGAAAGGAGACTGGGTTGACAGGATTTATGAAGACCCTGACCTAAAGCCTGCAGATTATTTCCCGAAAAACCTGAAAGTGTTTTCATTTGATATTGAAACTGACATGAAAGCAGAGAAGATCTATTGCATTTCAATATATATGGAAGAATACAAAAAAGTCCTTATGGTTACTGACAAAAAGCTAAGCCATGTTGAAAACTGCAAAGATGAAAAAGAATTGCTTGAGAAGTTTGTTGAAAAAGTAAAGAATCTTGATCCAGACATAATAACAGGATGGAACATGATTGATTTTGATTTGAATGTCATAAGGGAGAGGCTGAAGCATCACAAAGTTCCATTCAAGATAGGAAGGGCTGACTGGGAGTGCAAGCTTATTGTACAGACAGAATTCATGAGAGATTCAAAGGCAGAGATTCCGGGAAGAATGGTATTAGATGCAATATCTATGCTGAAAGGCTCGTTTGTAAAGCTTGAAGATTACAAATTAAACACAGCAGCAAAGGAATTTCTTGGGGAGGAGAAGCTGCTTGTAGGCGCAGGAAGGCACGCAGAAATCCAAGAACTATACAAAAAAAACCAGCAGAGATTAGCAGACTACAACCTGAAGGATGCACAATTGGTCTGCGGTATTCTGAACAAGCTGAAGCTTGTAGAGCTTACAATCCAGAGGTCTATTTTAACAGGAATGCAGATGGACAGGGTAAACGCATCAATTGCTTCCCTTGATTTTGTTTACCTTTCAGAGGCAAGAGACAGGGGATTGGCTGCAAATTCATCTGCTTTTGCAGAAAGGGCAGAGAGGATAAAAGGAGGATATGTCATGTCCTCAAAGCCTGGGATTTACGAGTATATTCTTGTGCTTGATTTCAAGAGCCTGTACCCAAGTATAATAAGGACATTCAACATTGACCCTTATGCTTATGTAAAGAATATAGGTTCCCTTTCTCCAGAAGAAAGAAGCAAATTAATCGAAGCTCCCAACCACGCCCATTTCAGTTCAAAAGAGGGGATTCTTCCAGGCATAATTGAATCATTGTGGAATCAGAGAGACATAGCAAAAAAGGAAAAGGACGATATCGCAAGCTATGCTATCAAAATACTTATGAATTCTTTTTTCGGAGTTCTTGCAAATCCAGCTTGCAGGTTCTACAGCCTTGCAGTTGCAAACGCAATTACCCATTTCGGACAGTACATAATCAAGGAAACATCAAAAAAAATAGAGGAAAAAGGATATGAGGTAATCTACGGAGATACAGACAGCATTTTTGTTTTGTCAGGTGTAAAGAATACAGAGGATGCAAAGAAGATAGGAGAGGAGCTGGAGAAGCATATCAATTCATACTATGACAAATATGTCAGGGAAAAATACAAAAGAAAAAGCTTTCTACAGCTTGAATTCGAGAAGATTTATTCTAAATTCCTTATGCCAAGGACAAGGGGAACAGACATTGGAGCAAAGAAAAGGTATGCAGGCATTCTTGTAAAAGACGGTAAGGAAAAGATGGATTTTGTAGGATTGGAATTTGTAAGAAGGGATTGGACAGAGCTTGCGAAAAAGTTTCAGCAGGAGCTGCTTGACATTGTTTTTAAGAAAGGTGATGTTAAAAAATACGTAACAGGGTTTTTAGATAAGCTGAAGAAAAAAGAGCTTGACGACCTGCTTGTTTACAGAAAGGCTATAAGAAAAGAGCTTAGCGAATATGTAAAGACAACCCCTCCGCATGTAAAGGCTGCAAGGATGCTTTCAGAAGGAGAAATGGAGGGAAACTTAATAGAATATTACATGACTCTTGATGGCCCGCAGCCAATGCAGAAGCTTAAGAGCAAGATTGATTATGACCACTACATTGAAAAGCAGCTAAGGCCAATAGCAGATTCAATTCTTTGCTTTTACGACTTGAGGTTTGATGATTTAGTAAAAGGAACAAACCAAAAAAGCCTGGTCGATTTCTAGATAAGCTCAGCTAATCTTTTAGCTCTTTTAAACCCAAAATATTTATATATGGGCAGGGTATCTTCTTACTATATTAAGGGGGTAAAGGATGAAACTGACGTTAGCTGAGCCTAAATACCTAAAAGAAAGCATATCAATAATTTCTGAGCTTGTCAATGAGGCAAGGTTCAAGATTAATCATAATGCCGTAGAGCTGGTAGCAATGGACCCTGCCAATGTGGCCATGGTTATTTTCAAGCTTTTATCATCCTGCTTTACAGAATATAAAGTAGAAGGCAATACTGAAATAGCAATCAATCTCAGCAACTTAAAGCAGATTTTGAAAAGGGCAAAGCCTAACGACGTTCTTGTCCTTGAGCTTGATAACAACAAACTAAAGATTCAGCTTAAAGGCACTTCAACAAGGACATTTTCACTGCCACTTATTGATATCGATGACAAGGAACAGAAGGTTCCTGAGCTTAACTTCAACGCAATTGTCAGCACAGACTCTACAATCCTTTCAGATGCAATTGAGGATGCTGACATTGTCGGAGAGTCAGTAAGCTTTGCCGCTGAACATTCCAGGCTGTCCATTATGGCAGAAGGAGACTTAAGCAAGGCGCATATTGATATCCCAAGAGACGAAACTACAAAAGTCCAGGTTGAAGGCAACGATACATTAAAAGCAAAGTATTCTATAGAGTACCTGAAGAAAATGATGCCTTCTGCCAAAATAGCAGACAGGGTTACAATAAGGTTCAACAAGGATTATCCTTTAAGATTGGATTATAATGTAATTGACAAGGTTGCCCTGAGCTTTATTTTGGCTCCAAGGGTTGAGAACGACTAAATTCTTTCTTAAATTTACTAACTAAACGAGTACGAAAATAAAATTCTCACTGGAAATATTTTTATAATGGTCGTTTTTCTATAAAAAATATGAGCAGTGACTTGGATTTAACAGCGAAATTGCCTGAAACAGAGCGAATGCTTGCAGAAGCAAGATTAAAAAGCATTTCTCCTGATGATGGAAAATATTTTAAGCCAGAGCTTATAACATATCTAAGCGCAGATGCAGAATGGAGAGCATGCGCTTATGTTCAGCAGATTCTTATGGCTACTTTTGTTGACTTTGAACTGGCAGACCAGAGGCATTTGGAAGAAGTTATTCAAGCAGTCATGAAATTCAATCCTTTGAACGCCTCTTTAATAGAAGCAGAGATAACAAAACACGACCAGCTGGCTGTTGTAGAAGAATTAGGAAGGCATACAAGCGAAGAAACAAAAGCCTTGCTTCATCGCGGGGCAACATCTTATGACATACTTGATACTGCAAGGTCATATTTGCTTAAAGAGTGCTGGCCTAATGCAGTAAGAAAAAAAGCTGCAGAAACAATAGAAAAGCTCTGCAATTTAGCTGATGTTTATATTGATGTACTTCAGGTTGGAAGGACGCACTTACAGCATACATCTCCTGTTCCATTTGGAGCAACATTGGCTGGCTATGCTGCAAGGCTTGCTGAATGTGTTGAAGATTGCGATGCAGCTTTTGATAGTTTGAGAGGAAAGCTAAGCGGTATTGTTGGCACAGGAGCCAGCATTGAAGCTATAGTTGGCGAGGGAAACGGCCAGGCTTTTGAAAAAGCATTTTTACACAAGCTCGGCCTAGAGCCAGACTATAGGGCAACACAAATAGTCCAGAAAAAAAAGCTTTGCGATGCGGGACATCAAATACTTATGTTAATGAAGGTCCTTGCTGAATTCGCAAACAACATAAGAATACTTTACTCATCAGATATAGATGAGGTAACATCAAGGGACAGCAAGCAAAGGCTTGGAGGATCAAGCGCAGACGCAGGAAAAAACAATCCAATAAACTGGGAAAACATTGCAGGAAAAGCAGTTGTTGTCCAAAGCGGAATGCAGGTTTTATATGCAATGATGGACACAGACCTTCAAAGGGATTTAAGAGGATCTGTGCAGGCAAGATACCAGCCAGGAGGAATGATTTCTGAAACATACGAATCGTTCTGCAGGGCAAGCAAAGCTTTGGACCAGTTATCTGTAAACGAGGATAAGATGGCAGAAAATCTTGCGAAAATCAGGAACTTCCCAAGCGAAGCAATGGTTGCCATAACACGTAAGTATGCATGGAAGCATCCTGAATACGGCATTGGGCATGATGCTGTAAAAAAATTTTCTCAAATTGCAAAAAAGCAAGCAAAGCCGCTTATTGAGGTTGCAATACAAGATCCGCATTTTAGTGAATTCTTTTTTACATTAACAGAAAAAGAGCAATATATCTTGGATGGGCAGCTGGAACTTTATGTTGGCTTTTCAAAGCAAAGGGCAAGGCAGAATATTGAATATGCAAGGCTTATTGCAAATTAATCACTAATATGGGACATTAGTATACCATTCTAAAATAGTAAACTTTATATTAAAGTTTAGTTTGCCGTTTGCAGAGGGTGTGGTAATATTATAGACGACAAATTTAAAGAGATAATGCAAAGCAACACCGGCTGTGCCGTTGTTATGGCTGGTTCTGATAGTGATAAGGAACATATTGGCAAGGTTGTTGATTCCCTGAAAAAATATGAGGTTCCGCATCAAGTAAGAATATGTTCTGCACACAAGCAACCATACATGCTTTTGGATATCATTGAAGAATACAATCAAGTTGGAGGGTCAGTTGCATATGTTGCCATTGCTGGAGGAACAGATGCTTTGTCAGGGACTCTTTCTTTTCATGCCTTTGGTCCTGTCATAAGCTGCCCGCCTGATGCGCCAAATCAATCATGCTTGACAAATCCACCAGGAAGCTCCAATGCTTACATCGCAAAGCCTGCAAATGTTGGAAGGCTCATTGCACAGATGTACGTAGGAGCCAATCCAAGGTTTAGAGACATTCTTGCTGATGAAAAATGGAAAAAAATTAATGCACTTGAAAGAGCAGATGCTGAATTCAGAACAACTTATGGTGTGAAATAAATGTCACTAGAAGACTTAGCTCAAAAAAACATGGAAACAAGGTTTGTTGACAATCCATGCAGAGGAATAGTTCTTGGTTTATGCCATGAAAATGGAAAACAGATGCAGATCTACTGGATCATGGGAAGGAGCGAGAACAGCCAGAACAGGATTTTTGTTGGTGAAAATGGAATTTTAAGAACAGAAGCAGCAGACCCTTCTAAAGTTAAAGACCCTAGTTTAATTATTTATAATGCAATGAGGTTTAACGGATATAATGGAGCTCATGTTGTTAGCAATGGTGATCAGACAGATACTTTATATGATGGATTTAAACATCGTTGTAAACCAGGGCGTTTCCGTAAGGCTTTGGCAAAACGTTATTGCGAGCCAGATGCTCCGGTGTTTACTCCAAGAATATCAGGATATCAGCATCCAGCTAGTGCAAATATGGTTTTTTTGTCGATCTTGAAAGCAGACCAAGCAGCAAAAGAAGCTTGGTTGGAAAAAGGAAAAGAAAGCGGTTATAACCCAAACGAATTTCCAACAGCAAGATATTTCTTTGAAAGTCCTGTTTCTCGAGGTTTTGGTTATTGTCTGACAACATACAAAGAAGGAACAAGCAAAACATTAGATTCATTTGAAGGCGAGCCTTTTATTGTTCCATTAAAAGGCAGTTTAGAAGAAGCTATGGGAAGTTTCTGGAATAGACTTGAGCAGCAATGGAGAGTTTCCTTGGGTGGGGTTGAATTTTCAGGCAATCCTTCAAGAAGGATAAATCAGCCTTATACTCTTCATGAAACAAGGTATGCAAAACCAATCAATAGGTTTGAGGCGGTGAGGTAAATGGAAAGAGGAACAGATATTACGGATATGAAAAGAACATACAGGACAGCTGTTACTGGGGAATTTCCCCAAGAATTAAACATTGGGCTTGTAAAAGAATCTGATCTTCGTTATGGAGAAAACCCAAACCAGTCTGCTGCTGTTTACAGATTAAAAGGGACAAGCCTTGCAGAATTAACAGATATAAAGCCTGCAAAGTCAGGAAAAGGAGGTTTATCTGCGACAAATTTCATGGACATTACAAGAGCGCTTGACTTGCTGAAATTCTTTAGACCATCATCTGTTGCAGTTATGAAGCACGTTAACCCTTCTGGCTTTGCAACACAATATGAAGGAAACAGCCTAGATGATATTTACATTAAAGCAAGGGACGCAGATGCAAGGAGCGCTTTTGGCTCTGTTGTCGCATTAAACAGGCCATTAGACAAGGCAACAGCAGAGGCAATAATGGAGACTTATGTAGAAGTTGTAGCTGCTCCTGAATATGAAGAAGGGACGATGGATATTCTGGAAAGAAGAAAAGACATAAGGGCAGCGCTTTATTCAAAGCTGGATAAAATTCCAAAATTTATAGGAGATGATACGGGAGGTCTGTATGATCTTAAAGCTCTGCCAACAGGAAGAATTATTGTGCAGAAGCCTTATTTGACAAGCATCAAAGGAAAAAATGAGTTGATTTTAGACCCAATGGTCATAAAAGACGGCAAAAATTATGTTGTTGCAAGAGACCCAACAGAAAAAGAATTAGATGATCTGCTGACTGCATGGTATGTTAACATCTGTACAAGAAGCAACGGGATAGTTTTTGTCAAGGACGGCGTTACTGTTGCTGTTGGAACAGGGCAGCAGGAAAGGGTTGGGGCAATAGAGCAGGCAATAACTAAGGCATATCAAAAAGCAATGGACAGGGAAGAAATTAAATATGATGCGCTGGAAGGAGCATCGCTAAGGCACCAGCTATCAGCCAGCCCATTAAAAGGGGCTGTCATGTCTTCAGATGCATTCTTTCCGTTCAGAGATTCAATTGACACAATTGCAAGAGTGGGAGTTAAAGCAGTTATCCAGCCAGGCGGTTCTGTAAGGGATAGTGAAGTCATACAGGCTGCAAACGAATATAACATGGCGATGCCATTTACATTGGAGAGATGCTTCGGGCATTTTTAGGAGAAAAAATGACATACTTAAGAACAATCGAACATGCAACAAGCGTAAAGAAAATAAGTATTATAAGAGAGCCAACAGCAACAGAATATGGTATTGCTGATTTTGAATTCAGGCCTGTTTTTTCTGTGTTTGATTACGGAACAATCGAGCCTCCTGTTCCATTAGACAACAGTACAGTCAACCTGATGCTTGGGTTTAATTTTGAGATTTTGAAAGAGCACGGTGTTGAAAGCCACTATTTTTCTCTGGTCACAAAAGAAGGAGAAGAAATAAGCGCAAAGGATGCTGTCTTAAGAGGCATTGCTCCGACAATAGCAAGGTTCAAGTATGTTAACAGGGTCATGCCTGAATTTATTGAAGGGGAAGGAAGATGGGACTATTCAATGTTTGAAAATCCGGAAAATAATAACTATGTCCATCCAATTGAGTTTATTTCAAGGAATGACCTGCCTGAGGCTTCTTCTGTATGGAAAAGAGTCAGGAAAGGAACTTTAACGCTTAAGGATTTGGGCCTTCCTGAAGACTTTAAGCAGGGAGATTCTGTTCCTGCTAACTTAATACCACTTCTTGACTACAGCACCAAGTTTGAGCCTGATGACAGGTACCTTACACCAGGCCAGGCAAAACAGCTTCTTGGAATAAGTGATGAAAGGTTTTCTGGAATAAACGCAACAACGATAAAGGCCAGCAAAGAAATGACAGCTTATGCTATGTCAAGGGGATTTGAAAGAGACGATGGAAAAGTAGAATATATTACGCTTGTTGAAGGAGGCATACAAAAAGATATTCTCGGCGATGCTGTGTGCACATGGCATGAAGACAGGCTGACAGTATACGGCCTTGGAATAAGCAAGCAAAGAATAAGAGATGAGGTAAAAATATTAAATCCCAAATGGTATGAAGATATTGAAAAGGCAAAAGAGCAGGCAAAGAAAGAAGGCAAAAAAGATTTCAGGGATTTGATGGACCGCAGTATAGTTTACATATCTCCTTCACCGGAATTCTTTGAAGCAATAAATACTTTATTCAGGGCAGGAATAAACCAGTGGGTCGGAGCCAGAGTATACAGGCTTTATCAGGGAAAAAGAGAAACACTTGAGGATAATCTTGCAAGGGCTGTTGAGGAATTTGAAAGGCTTAAGGCAGCTTAACTTTTGCTTATCCTGTAAATCTTTCCTGCTAAATCATCTGAAACCAATAAGGCATCATTGAAAACAATTATATCAACAGGCCTTCCGCTTACTTCACCATCTTTCAACCAGCCTGTTGCGAAATCAGATACTGTTTTGTCTTCCATATTTATTCTCACAACTTTGTATCCTGTAGGAACATCCCTGTTCCAGCTTCCATGGAATGCAACAAACAAATCTCCTTCATAGAATGCTAAGCCTAGCGGAGCTGAATGTGCCTGCAAGTCAACAAAAGAAGGCTCTTTATCTTTGCACAACTCTGGTTTGCTATATTCAGGGTCAGGAATATTCTTTCCGAAGCAATAAGGCCAGCCATAATGTCTTCCTTTTTCCACGATATTTATCTCATCAGGCGGCAAGTCTTCTCCTGCCCAGTCCCTTGCATTCTCTGTTGCATATATTTTTCCTTCATAAAATATAAAACCAACAGCATTTCTTATGCCTGATACATACACTTCACACTCTCCTTCAAAGGTGCATTCAAGTATTGCGCCTCTTCTTTTATCCTCTTCAACACAATTGTTGCATGAAGAGCCAATGCTTACATATATCTTTCCATCATACACTTTTACAGTTCTTGTCCAGTGCCCGCCAGTAGGAAGAGAAGGAACAACAACTTCCAAGCTTCCATCATCAGCCTTTAAATCATTATCATCATCCTTTACCCTTATTACTCTGTTCTCTTCAGCAATATAGAACCATCCATCATAGTAATCAATTCCATGAGGATTGTTCAAACCATCAATAAAAACAATTTTTTCATCTGCTTTTCCGTCATTATTCTTGTCAGGCAGAGCCAAAACTATATTATTTTTTGAGATAGAAACATAAACAACATCATCCTTTGCAAGCATAAACCTTGATCCTCCTGCAGGGCCGGGGTAATTGACAGGAGACTGTCCAAGATTCTCTGCAAAAATAGAAATTTCATATCCAGGAGGCATGCTGATTTCTTCAAGCTCAACAGCCTTTCTCGGCTGAAGGATAAACATAGCTATTACAATTACAACCAAAACCAGCAAAGCGATTAATATCTTAAATCTCATTCATATCACATCCCTTGCGCGGCTTAAATATTCTTTTACTATTGCAGAGCCTTTTTTTGAATATTCTTTGTTAATCTCATCTTTATCCTCAACATAGTCCAAAAACATAATTATTGCAGCGGCCTGCTCTACAATGTTTTCATAATCCTTAACCTCTATATCAAAAGATAGTGCAGCATCAGGAAAGTTTTTTGCAGCAAATTCTGCTGTTTCCAATATCTCAATTCCTGATTTTCCCTCAAGAAGATTGAGCCCTTCTGTTAATTTCCTTCCTTTGCTTGTTTCTGTCTTTTTCATCCATATTTCGCCATGGTCAGAGAGCTGCACATCAAAAATCCTTCCGCCTGCAGCAACAAATTCCTTCATAAACTCAACCATGGAAGGCTGTATGGACAATTTTTCTGGATATAAAGCTCCAAGCCCTTCTTTTTTTATATTTTCTAAAGTCAAAGGTTTATAATTGCGCAGCAAAGCATTAATCATCCCTCTTGAATCCCCATAATGACAAACATCAAAGCACAAGCCAACATTCTTAACATCAGCAAACTTCTTTGCAAAGCTAATCATAGACTCTTTTGTAGTCATGCACGGCTCATAGATAATATCAGAAGGATTTGTTGTCCTGTCACCATGCAAAGGAATAGGTATATTTTCAACACTTAGCTTTAGTTTTGTTTCCTTTGCAACTTTTTTTATATTTGCAAAAGCTTTCTCAATTATTTCTTTCTGAACAACAGCGTAATTGTCATAATCTTCATTCCAAACCAAAGATGACTTTGTTTCTTTTGAAGGAGCATAATAATTTGTATTGGTATGGAGAGTAAGTGATTTTGCATTCAGCTCTTCAGCAAGCCTTATCGATTTTCTTAAGGTTTCCAGGCCTTCATCAAAAGAAAGATTGCATTTACTTAGCGGAACATGGGCAGAGAAAGGTGCATGGACAGTCAAGTGGTATTTTGGAGGAATGCCCCTGACAGCTTTTTTGATTTTTTCTGCCTTTCCAAGATAATCAGGATGTCCCAAAAACAGCTGTATGCCTTTTTTGTAGTCATCAGGAACTACTCTTTCCAGCACCTCAACAGCATGCTTTATTCTGCCTGAAACAGGTGAACATGGTAATTGGATTACTGCCATAATGCTGTTAAGCCTGCTATATATTTAAAGTTATACAAATAATACAAAACATTTAAATAAAAGCTAGGGATTGCCATTAATAATAAAAAATAAGGGGTATGAAAATGGCAAAAGTAGGGGAAATGGCTCCGGAATTTACATGCGAGGCTTATGTAGCCGGAGATATAAAGAAAGTCAGCCTTAAGGATTACAAGGGAAAATGGGTAGTATTATTCTTTTATCCTTTAGACTTTACATTTGTATGCCCGACAGAAATAAAGAGCTTTGCCAATGCAGATGCAACCTTCAAGAAGCTTAACACTGTTGTTTTAGGCGCAAGCACTGACTCTGCTCATTCGCACAAAGCATGGTTTAAGAGAGACATGCCAGAAGTCAAGTTTCCAGTGCTGGCTGACACTTCGCATGCACTAAGCAGGGCTTATGGTGTTTTGATAGAAGAAGAAGGAATTGCACTAAGAGGTACATTTATTATTGATCCAGAAGGAATCCTTAAGTATGCAGTTATATCAGATTTAAACGTTGGAAGAAGCGTTGATGAAACCCTTAGGGTAGTTCAGGCTTTGCAGACAGGAGGCTTATGCCCTGCAGAATGGAAGCCAGGACAGTCAACACTTAAGCCAAGGT
>CAYWPA010000013.1:0-39478 GCA_964459835.1 uncultured Methanosarcinales archaeon | reverse complement strand
ATAGTTTTTTAGTCATAGCGACCACCTCATGCTGAAGGTGGTTGCTTGTATCGTTGGGGGTTATCGTTTAGCGAACCATACATTAAACTTTTAGCGTAGCGACCTTGCAAGAGGGAAAAGTTTAAGTAAAATGGTTTGCGTGAGAAACCCCCAGCTTTAGCTGGATTTATTTTGGGAGTATGTCATGTGGATTCTTGTATTTGGCTTAATCTTTTCAAGAAAGAAGGCAATCCTACAAAAGGCAAACCTTATTGGGAAATAGCAAAAGATTTTATTGAAAAAATTATATTTTCACAAAATGAAGAAATTATTTATTCAGAACTTATATTAAAAGAAATAAAGTTCAACCTTAAAAATGACAGGTTATATAAAGAAAAATTGGATTTCTTTAAAAAAGAGGACTTCATATTTGTAGAAGTTCTAAAAGAAGATACTTCTTTTGCCAGAAAATTGGAGTCAAAGTCTGGATTTGAAATTAGTTTTTACGATTGTCTACATATTGCAATTTGTAAAAGATTAAAGTGTATTCTTGTAACAAGGGACAATATGCTAATAGATTTTGCAGAAGAATTTATTGAGGTTAAAAAACCGGAAAACCTAATTTAGCTTACTGATCTGACCTATGTCTATTTTTTCCTTGGAGAGTTTCTTCCTTATCTCTCTGATTTCTTTCACAGAATCCCCTGTATTTGGAATTGAGCCAATTTGCTTTTCCAGAATTAATTTTCTAAGAGCATCCCTTATAACATCAGATTTACTAGTATAAAGGCCTTTTTTTACCAACTTATCTACTTCTTCAATTAAACCCTCAGGAAGCCTTACTTGTGTTACAGCCAGTGTCATTGTAGTACAAATGTAGTACAGCTGTACTATATAAATTTTTCGTTTTTATAGAATTAAACCTTCATTCTTCTTAGCCTTTCAACCCTGCTTTTTGTAGGCGGGTGTGTTGAAAGCAGAGCCATCATTCCATGTGCTGAAAAAGGGTTTTCTATGAATAAAGATGACGTTGCCGGAGAGCCAAACCTCATTGGATGAAGCTTGATTCCCTTTTCTATCTTTTCCAAAGCAGACGCCAGTGCTTTTGGATCTTTTATTGTCTTTGCTCCTGTTTCATCAGCTAAATATTCCCTGCTTCTTGAGATTGCCAATTGCAGAAGCATTGCAATTAATGGAGTGATGATTCCAAGAACAATGATGCCAAGTAGATTATTTCTGTTGTCATCCCTTCCTCCGCCTCCAAAAATAGCGGCCCATCTTGCCATAAAGCCAACATAGGAAATAACTGCAGCAATTGTAGCTGCAATTGTTGTTATTAAAATATCTCTGTTCTTTATGTGTGAAACTTCATGAGCTAAAACTCCTTTCAGCTCTTCTTTTGTCAATAAGCTAAGTATTCCCTTTGTGCATGCAACTGCAGCATGATTTGGATTTCTTCCTGTTGCAAATGCATTTGGAGCGTCAGAAGGAACAATGTAAAGCTTAGGCATTGGTATTCCTGCTGCCTTTGTGATTTCTTCCACAGTCTTGTGGTACTCTGGCATGTCTTTTTTCTTTACTTCCTGCGCCCTGTATATTTTCAGGACGATTTTGTCTGAGAACCAGTATGTTCCGAAGTTCATCAGAATTGCAAGTACCAAGCCTATGGTTAGGCCGGAGGTGCCTCCGATTAAGTAACCTACTCCCATGAGTATTCCTGCCAATACGCTCAGCAAAACCAGTGTTTTTAGCCTGTTTAGTGACATTTTAGATGTGGATAATATACGGGTTTTTAAGCTTTATGCTGCGCGCTGTTCTGGTTGCAGTTCCCCTGAGCACTTGTCCAGGATATAGCCAAGAAGCCTTGCTTCGCTTCTTTCTAACTTGCTGTATTTTTCTATAGCTTTTCCTACTCTTATGTTTTGCAGTCTTTGCTGTACATGGTCTATTATCATTGTTATAATGTGTTGGACAAGCTAAGAAATATTGCAGGATTTAAAAAACTTACCCTAAATGGGTGCTGAAAAATTTTCAATATATCTATGATAATATTTATATAAACCTTTGTTTTTAAATATTAAAATGTCAGAAGCTCCAACTGATTTTAGAACCATAGATTTTAGTCATGAAGAATTTAGTCAAGTAATTGAAAAGTCCACTGAGCTTATTAGAAGAGGATACTTCACAGGCATAAATTTTTTGCAATCAGAATCAAATTTGCCTCAAAATTCTGTGATTATACATTTTCTGCATGATAGCAAAAATCATTTGGATGAAATTAAACCATATATTGGCTTAGATCATTTAATTGTTCCTAGGTTTACATGTTATTTGGTTGATCCTGAATATTTTGCAAAGCCTAATTTTAGAGAAGAGTATACCAATACTATATTTTTTGATTCTAATTTTAATGATATTTCCATAGAGGGTGCCATTAGAAACCCTTATGGTGTTTTCAGTTTTAAATAAAGAATTAGATTTGGTCATTCCTATATCAGATGCTAGTGAATTAGTAGATCTTATAAATAATATCCAAGAAGCTGACAGAAAAGGTTCAGAGCCATGGATAACACCTGTTGTGATTATAAAAACATCTTCACGTCTGGAAACAATTGAACATTTTGTAGACAAATATTTTGTAAGTATAAGCCGAGAAAAAGAAGAATTTTATTCTGTTTTAACTGATAGATATAGAGTTAAAGCCCTGGAAAGATATCTTCACAAATTATGTGCAAATACACAACTTGGTAGATTAAGAAGAAGTGATATTGTATTTTCTCCAAGCCAGATTAATAGTGAGTTTGCTGACTATCTTGCGAAGTTACAAGAGGAGCTCTATATTGTTGAGTAAGAGATTCTAAATCTTTTTTTGAATATAGGGCTGTTAATTTTGGTAATCCACCTTTTGCTCCGGCTTCATAAGCTTTTCTTAATTGCAATGCACTTTCATCTGTATGAATATGATATTCATAACTTACAATTCCAAACCCATGTCTCCATTCGCTTATGCATACATGAGATGGTGCATTTTCAAGAAGTTTAACCAAATTTGGAGCAGTAGCATGAGTAATTAAATCTAATCCTTCTATTTTAGGGGCTTCTAGTGCCTTCTTAAATATATCTAAATAGTTTCCCATCGAATATTTTAAAATGTTTTCAGAATATATAAATATTTAGGTAAATATTACAAAAACTCTCCCAGCAACTCTCCAAAGCTTTTTGTCTTCTCCTCGACAAACTGTTCTATAAAAGGTTTGATATCGTATTCAAACTTGAACTTTGTTTTCTTTTCAAACACCCACCAGCTTGATAGTGCTATGCCTTCAACAACAATATTTACTTCCTTGTCTTTTACCAAGTTCAAAGCAGTGTCTATTGTCGGCTTCCAGTCAACTTTTTCATCCAGTAAGATAGTTGTCCCCATGTATGCCCTTACATCAATGTCTTCCTGTCCTCCTTCAACCAAAGTTTCCCCTGTTTTCTCCAGATACATCCTGTATGCAATGCTGTCAATCTTTACGTTAAACATTGTGGGGTTTTCAACCTTAATGTCTGCTTTGACAGAGAATCCTTTTTCATCAAAATCAATTTCCTTGATGCTGACTTGGGAAATGTGTATCTTTCCTGTTTCATAGTTTATGTAGTACAAAGTTCCGCCTGCTAAAATAGCAGCAATGACCAACGCACTTATTGTTTCCTTAAGCATTTTACATCAATTTTCAAAATTACTGATATAAGTAAGCAGGCCTTCAATATGGCTCAGCTTTGTATTTTTCTGCAAAAATTCCCTGAAGTAATTGTCAACCTTAACCCCTGATTTGCTTAAGTCTTTTTTTAATTTTCCGTAAAGCTCTTTTCCTTTCCTGTCAAAGTCAGTTAAGATAACGACTTCATTGTTTTTCTCTGCTACATCTTCAACAATTGAAAACAATGGCTTTTTTGAAAGCGTGAAAATGTTTTTAATCCCTAGTTTCTCAAGCGAATCCTTGTCTTTCTTGCCTTCAACAATGATGCATTTCCCGGAAGACGACAGCTTTTCCAGCCAGATGTCTATTTCATCCTTTTTACCATTTTTTTCAGGTCTTTGTTCTTTATGCACGATTTGCATTTTTTAAACCACTTTTTGAGTATCTTGTTTAAAGGCTTGTACTCAATCAAATATGCTCCCAAAGCTATCATTAATATGCCCTGCAGGCCTGGCAGGAACAAGCCGATAAATCCTACGATGATAAGCAGTACACCCAGGATCTTCTTGATATTTGCGTGCATACTATCATTGCTTAAACATCGTTATATATATCTTTCCCATGGTCGTGGGAAAAAATATATAAATCCTTATATTAGCCTATACTGCCTGGAGGGTAACATATGAAAGTTTTATTGGTATTTCCGCCGATTTCACTTAAAGAGCGCTACAAACAAAAAGTCGGAGATGAAATAGGGGGATTTCTTCCGCCTTTGGGACTATGTGCCATGGCTGCTGTGCTTTTAGAAGAAGGCCATGAAGTAGAGATTATGGACTGCCCTGTGAACAACTATATCCAATCAGATGTTGTAAAAAAAGTAAGGCAGTTTAAGCCAGATATGGTTGGCATTGCTGCAGTTACCTCTTTATATGATAAAACAATGGCCATATCCAAAACTATCAAAGAAAAATTCCCGTCAATTCTTGTATTAATAGGCGGTCCGCATACAAAACTAAACCCGGAAAAGATACTTAAAGAGACAAAGGCAAATGTGGTGCTTGTTGGGGATGCAGATATAACAGTTATAGATATTGCAAAAAACAAGGAAAAATATATGGAGCCCCAGATAGTACAGGGTGAGATGGTCAAGGACATTGATACTCTTCCTTATCCTGCACGCCATCTTGTTGACATGTCCCTCTATACGTCTCTTCCAAACAACTGGAAGCGCTCCCCTAATGTTTTTCAGGTAATGTGTACAAGAGGCTGCCCTTTCCGCTGCACATTCTGCGCATCTGCAAACAGCGGCAACAGGAGGAGAAGCGTAAAGCATGTTATTGGGGAATTAAAGCAGCTGAAAAAGGAATATAATATTCAGGAAATCGCATTCTGGGATGATATTTTCACAGTGGACAGAAACTGGGTGATGGAGTTCTGCCAGGCTTTGAAAGATGAGAATATTGATATTGCATGGACATGTGAAACACGCCTCAATCTTTTGGAATCAGAAATGCTAAAAGCAATGAAAGAAACAGGATGCTGGAACATTTTCTTTGGAATAGAGGCTGGAGATCAGGAATTACTCGATAATATCAAAAAAGGAACAAACCTGGATCTTATCAGAAAAGGTATCCAGATGGTTAAGGATGCCGGAATTGAGATCAGGGGATCATTTATGCTTGGCCTTCCAGGCGAAACCCCTGAAAAAGCACAGAAAACAATAGACTTTGCAATTGAGCTTGACTGTGACTATACGCAGTTCAGCTTATGCACACCATTTCCAGGAACAGAGCTTTACGGAACATTTGATAAATGGGGGAAATTTGTAGACAGGTCAAATAAAAATCAGACAATATGGGAGCCTGTGTTTATCCCTAAAGGCTACAGCGGACCTAATGAGCTGAGGAAGATGCTCAAAAAAGCTTACAGAAGCTTTTATTTCAGACCTTCTTATGTTATTAAGCGAATCAGCAAGGTCAGAAACCTTGCAGACGTTAAAAGGAACTTCCTTGGTTTGAAAATGATTCTTGGCTTTACCCAGCATTAATAAAAACCATTAAATACTCTACCTATATATCTATAGTAATGGGGGAAATGCTAAGCTTAAGTACGCTTCTATTATATTACAAGAGGAAAGATATACAGAATGAGATAATCAGAAATGCGTCTGAGAGAGAGGTTGCCGTAAAGTTCGGGGAAAAGGGCTTTGGAAAGAGGCCTGATACGCTTCAATACCCTGATGATATACTGGAATTGGCAAAGCAGGGTGCTACTTCTTTTCATGTTTCTGAAGAGATATGGGACAATCCCCTGCGATTATCGCCTACAATTAAGAGAAAAGAACTGGATGACATGAGAAAAGGCTGGGATTTGATTCTTGACATTGACTGCAATGAGCTGGAGTATTCCAAAATAGCCGCTGATCTTCTTATCAAGGCCATGAAGCACCAGGGAATAAAGTCAATCTCATGCAAGTTTTCAGGAAACCATGGCTTCCATATAGCTGTTCCATTCAAATCATTTCCTCAAGTGGTGCATAATCAGGAAACAAAGAGCTTGTTTCCTGAGGCGCCACGAAAGATTGCAGCCTATCTGAAGGAAATGATAAGAAAGCGCCTTTCTGAAGAGATACTGAAAAAAGACGATGCCAGCACTGTAGCAAAAAAATTTGGAAAGAAATTCAATGACATAGTGAAAGACGGAAGCTTTGACCCTTTTGCAATCATGGAGATTGACACAATCCTTATTTCATCCAGGCACTTGTACAGAATGCCGTATTCTTTTAACGAAAAGTCCGGCCTTGTTTCTGTTCCTGTTGACCCTTCAAAAGTCATGAAGTTTGACAAAGAAAGCGCAAAGCCTGAGAATGTTGCTGTCTCTCATTTCAGGTTTTTGGATGATAGCAATGCTGTTGAAAACGAGGCAAGGGATATGATAGTTCAGGCAATGGATTATACTGTTTCTGAAGAAGAAAACAAAGCAATAGGTGAGATGAAGGCAGAGAAAGAAGGAGAATTTAAGAGGCACTTTGAGGAAATACAGACTGCTGTTCCTGAAGAGTTTTTTCCGCCATGCATAAAGCTTGGCCTGAAAGGCCTTGTAGACGGAAAAAAAAGGTTTTTGTTTATACTTGTTAATTTCCTGACAAGCGTTGGGTGGAGCTATGAAGATATTGAAAAAAGGATTAAGGAGTGGAACAATGCTAATCCTGAGCCGCTGAGGGAAACAATTATCGTTGGGCAGCTGAGATATCATCAGCAGAACAGGAAGAAAATACTTCCACCAAACTGCGACAACCAAATGTATTATAAAGGGATGCTTATTTGCCATCCTGATAATCTCTGCGGGAAGATTAAAAACCCTGTAAACTACAGCAGAAGAAAGACGTTTTACCTGCACAGGGAAATTGAAAAAGAAACGGGAAAAAGGAGCAAAAAAAATGTGGATATGGAACAATAAGCAGAAGGTTGAAAAGCACCTTAAGGAATACATGAAGCTTGACAGTTTTCCAAAGATAGAAGGCTATGATTTTGATTCAAAGTTTGATTTTTCTGATTTTGTTGGTAGTTATCTTCATATGGGCTTCCAAGGCTCCAACTTCGGAACAGCTGTTTCCATATTTAATGAGATGATTGAAGAGAAGAAGAAAAACAAAGCTAATATTTTTCTTTCTTTTACAGGAAATATGATTAGCTCTGGCAACAGAGAAATAATTAAGTTTTTAGTTAAGAATAAATTAATCGACGGGATAACAACAACAGCTGCTGCCCTTGAGGAAGATGTTATAAAATGCGTAAAACCATTTTACCTTGGAAGCTTTGATGTCAAGGGAAAGTTCCTGCATGAAGAATGCATTGGAAGGATAGGAAACATATTTGTTCCGTTTGACAGGTATCTTTACCTTGAAAGGTTTTTGAACAGCCTGTTTGAGAAAATTTATGAAAAACAAAAAAAGCACGGTGTGGTCTGTTCACATGAGTTTGCCAAAGAAATGGGCTTGTATGTTAAAGAAGATGAAAATACAAAGGAAAATTATGAATCTTCTTTCTTATACTGGGCTGCTGTAAATGACATTCCTGTTTTCTGCCCTGGGGTTACAGACGGAGCTATAGGAGATATTTCAACATTTTTCAAAAGAAAGCATAAGGATTTTGCAATTGACAGCGTCGGAGACAACGAAGCTTTGACAAAGCTGCTTATGAGCTGCGGCAAGGCAGGCTGTATTGTACTTGGCGGCGGAATTGCAAAGCATTTCTTGTTAAATTCTGCTATATTTAGGGATGGCTTTGAATACTCTATATATGTTACAACAGCCACAGAGCATGACGGCTCTGACTCTGGCGGAAATCCAGAGGAAGCAATAACATGGTCAAAAATAAAGCCAGAAGGAAAAAGAGTTAAAGTAGTTGCTGATGCAACGCTGATGTTTCCGTTGCTGGTTGCAAGTATTGTTGGAAAGAAATAAATTATCTTTTATTTTATTATATACCTAACAGCAGGTCCCTCTTTTTCTTTTTTCAAAATGCCATCTTTTATAAGATCAGTTAGATAACATGTGCTTGCACTATCAGTGCCCTCAACAATCTCTTTTGTTCTTGGCCCCTCTTTGTGCGCAGCTTGATACTGTTCAATAAACTTAATTATATCTGCTTTTCTTTCGTCAGCAGACTTGCGTCTCAGGAAAGGCGATGCAGATTCATACAGTTTCATTCCTTTGTTTGCATACTCAATTAACTTTTCTTTATTTTCCATAAAATCTTCCCAAACATCCTGCATGTAAGAAAGTTCAGGCCCGCCACTAAGTGCGTTTCTCACCATATCCAAATACCCGAACTTAAACTCCCATCCTGCTATTGTCAGCCTTGCGTCTGACAGAATTTTTCCGCCGACCCATTTTACAGGAGATGCAAAGCCTTGCCTAACCAGCCAACTTAGGATATAAGAGATGTCAGAAGCATTGCGATTAAATTCAGCTGCTATCTGGTTTCGATCGGCTTGGCCAACTTTTGCAAGGTATGCTGCTACGTGGATTGTTGCCTCATGAATATGCGCTCCAACTCTTCTAACGTCACTTGATTTTTTTCCTTTCGTCCATTTGTACAAAGCATATCTTTGAGTTTCAATGTTTGCAGAATCATATTCCACCAAACCTATCTGTGCCAGATTGCGAAGATGCCTTGTTACGCCTGTCTTGTCCAAATTAATAGCCTCCTGCAAATCAACTGCCCTTAAATTTCCTTTCATAAGCTCAGTAATTATCTTTATCCTATTGTAAGGGCTTCTTGTTTCTCCTGCCGTGCCTGTTTTGCCAAGAATTTGTTGCATTGACATTCCATGCTCAACTGCATATTTTAACGTAAATGCGGCAATTGGCCTTCCATATTTTTTTCCTGCTTCGTTTATCCTCCAAACTAAATTTTCTATGCCACTGTTGTAAAATCTTACAGGTTCTTCTATGACCATTCCTGTTGGAACAAGTGTATGCAGATACGAATCAAAATGCTGGGCTTCGGGAATCCAGTTTTTTGTTACCAGTTCACTCAGCTGCTTATGCAGCTCAGACTCATTTTGTGGAAGGTCATCAAGGCAAAACCCAAGAAACAGTGTTTTTAGCTCTGTGTTCATAACGGCAAGAATATTTTCAAACCTTTCTTCTTGATTCTCTGGAAAAGGAGATTCAGTAGTTTCTACTATTGTTGCTAACTTTCTTGTCGCCATTAAAATAGTGATAGCCCCCATATTTATAAAACTTTAGATTTTAACTACTATTAAATAATTAATAAAGCTTCCGTCTTAAACCTCACCGCAATCTTTATAAACGAGTCAAATTTCTGCCAGTATACGTAAATAGAGTGTTTAAACGAGTGATTGAATGTTTAAATACGGTAAAACGTTAAACAAGCCTGAAAAAAGTCTTTCAGTACAAAGTTTAGCAAAATAGCTTAGTTCTGGAAGAAAGGCTTATAAATAGGCTTTATTTGGCTAAATAGGGGGTAAAACAGCCTTAATAGCATATAAAGCTAGTGAAACCAATCTAAAACAAAATGACAAAAGGACACGCTCCAAGGCACGGAAGCATGCAGGTTTGGCCTAGAAAGAGGGCCAGAAGAGAGTATCCTAGAGTTAGAGGATGGGCTAGCAAAGCTTCTGGAATGCTTGGGTTTGCAGGGTACAAAGCAGGAATGACCCATATCTTTGTTACAGACAACAGGAAAAGCTCAATGACAAAAGGCCAGGATATTTCATATCCTGTGACTGTTATCGAATGCCCTCCGATGAAGATTGCGGGAGTAAGGTTCTATAGGGATTATAAAAACTCAATATATGGAAGAAAGGCTGTAACAGATGTTTTAGCAGACAAGCTTGACAAGGAGCTGACAGAAAGAAAAATAACAAAGCCGAAGAAATCAAAAGACTTGGCGAGCATAAAATCAGAAGATTATGATGATTTGATGCTGATTGTTTACACACAGCCTAAGCTGACAGGAATTGGAAAAAAGAAGCCTGAAATTTTTGAGATTGGATTGGGAGGAAGCAAGGAAGACAAATTTAATTTTGCAAAAGAAAAGCTCGGAGGAGAAATAAAAATTGAGGATGTCTTCAAGGAAGGAGAGCAGGTTGATATTCACGCTGTAACAAAAGGAAAAGGCTTTCAGGGGCCTGTAAAAAGATTTGGTGTCAAGATAAGGCAGCATAAATCAGAAAAAACAAAGAGAGGTCCTGGTTCACTTGGAGCATGGTGTGGCCAAGGGCATATGATGTATAGGGTTGCACATGCAGGACAGATGGGATATCATACAAGATTAGATTACAACAAGCAGATCATAAAGATAAGCAAAGATGTTAAAACAATTAATCCAAAAGGCGGATTTATAAGATTTGGAGAAGTAAAAAATCCTTTTGTTCTTGTAAAAGGTTCCGTACCTGGGCCGAAAAAAAGGCTGATAAGATTCAATCATGCAATAAGGCCCAACAAAAAAATGATAGGAGAAGCTCCTGCAGTGGCTTTCATAAGCACTGCTTCGCAGCAGGGAAGATAAGGAGACGTAATGAAGATGAAACTGGACATAAAAAGCGCAACAAATGCATTAGTAGGGAAAGCAGATTTGCCTAGCCAGTTCAGCGAGCTTATAAGGCCTGACCTGATAAAAAAAGCAGTTGAGATTTTGCAGGCAAACAGGAGGCAGCCTTATGGTTCAGACCCAATGGCAGGAAGAAAAGCATCTGCAAAGCTTTCAAGAAGAAGAAGGGATTACAAAACAAGCTACGGCATTGGAATTTCAAGAGTGCCAAGAAAAGTACTTTCAAGAAGGGGAACAAGATTCAATTGGGTAGGGGCAGTTGCATCCGGAACCGTCGGCGGAGCAGAAGCGCATCCTCCTAGAGCTGAAAAGATATGGAAAAAGTCAATAAACAAAAAAGAGAATAGGAAAGCAATAAGGAGCGCAATGGCTGCAACAGTTATAAAAGGAATTGTTGCAAAAAGAGGCCATAAGGTTCCTGAAAGCTATCCGTTTTTGATCGACAATAAGTTTGAAGATTTGAGCAAGGCAAAGGATGTAAATGTTGCTTTGGAAAAGCTTGGGCTTACAGAAGAGCTAAGCAGAAGCGCAGAGAAAAAGATAAGGGCAGGAAGAGGAAAAATGAGAGGAAGAAAGTATAAGGGGAAAAAAGGGCCTTTGATTGTTGTTTCAAGACAATGCCCATTAATATATTCAGCAGAAAACATACCAGGCGTTAATGTCGTTGTTGTGCAGAATCTGAATGCCGAGATGCTTGCTCCTGGAGCAAACGCAGGAAGGCTTACATTATATACAGCGGGCGCAGTAGAAAGGCTTGCAAAAGAAGGATTGTTCACGCAGAACTACAAAGGAGAAGCAATAAAGAAAAAATCTGCAGAAATGAAAGAAAAAAAAGAAGCTGATGCAAAGAAACAGCCTAAACAAGCTAAAAAAGCGCCGGAGAAAAAGGCTGAAAAAGAAACAGGCAAAGCAAAAACTAGGAAATGAAAATGGAGCTGCAAAACGTCATCAAAAACCCTTTATCAACTGAAAAGTCAATAAGGCTGATGGAAGCGGAAAACAAGCTCATCTTTGTAGTTGACAGGATGGCAAAAAAAGAAGAGATAAAAAAGGCGATTGAAGAAGCCTTTAAGGTAAAGGTTGCAAAAGTAAACACGCTTGTAAGTTCAAAGGGGGAAAAAAGGGCTTATGTTAAATTTTCACCTGAAAATCCTGCAATTGATATCGCAACAAAACTAGGGCTGATGTAAAGGGGTAGAAAATGGGAAAGAACATTATACAGCAGGCAAGAGGAAAGGGAGGCCCAACCTACAGGGCGCCTAGCTTCAGGTATGTAGGATTAATAGCGCACCCAAAAGAGCAGATGGGAAAAATGAGCGGAACAGTTGTTGAATTGGTGCACTGCGCAGGCCATTCAGCGCCTTTGGCTCATATAAAATATGAAAACGGAGAAACATGTTACATGGCTGCTCCTGAAGGGATAAAGGTAGGAGACAAAGTAGAAAATAATGGTGAAAATGCTGATTTAGGAAACACAATGGCTCTGGGACATATCCCTGAAGGAACTTTGATTTTTAATATTGAGTCTGTGCCTGGAGATGGAGGAAAGTTTGCAAGGGCAGGAGGAACAGCAGCAAGAATACTGTCAAAATCTGAAAAAAATGTTTTGGTGCAGCTTCCTTCAAAAAAGCAGAAAAGCTTTGATATAAAATGCAGGGCAAATATCGGAGTAATTGCGGGCGGTGGAAGGCTTGACAAGCCTCTTTTGAAAGCTGGAGTTGCATATTATAAGTACAAGGCAAGGAACAAGCTATGGCCTATTGTCTGCGGAGTTTCAATGAACGCTGTAGACCATCCTTACGGTGGAAAAAGCTCACACCACAAAGGTAGGCCTACAATTGCAAGAAGGAATGCGCCTCCTGGAGCTAAGGTTGGTAAGGTAAGGCCAAGGCAGACAGGAAGAAAAAAAGGAAAGAGGGTAATCGAAAGCATTGAATAAAGGATAAAGTAAAATGGCAAAAAAAGACTTCACATACAGGGGAAAAACACTGCAGGAGCTACAGGCAATGAGCCTGAAGCAATTCATGGAACTGATTCCTTCAAGGCAGAGAAGGAGCCTGAAAAGAGGCTTCACAGACTTGCAGAAGTCTGTCATGAAAAAGATGGAGAAAGGAAAAGACAATATTGAAACACACGCAAGAGACATGGTTATCATTCCAAGCATGGTTGGAAAGACAATAAAAGTCCATAAGGGAAATGGATATGTTGATGTAAGAGTGATGCCTGAAATGGTTGGGCATGTTTTAGGGGAGTTTTCGCTAACAAGGAAAAATGTTAAGCACAATGCACCCGGAATTGGAGCAACAAAATCAAGCGCATCAGTATCGGTGAAGTAAAATGAAGCAAAGATATTCATTTGCGAACTATGAGCAAGTCACTATGGCAAGAGCTTTGGGTAGTGACCTTTCCATTTCAACAAAGTTTGCAATTGAAATATGCAGCATGCTAAAAAAGAAGAGTGTTGCTGATGCAAAGATGATGCTTGAAGAAGTAAAGGAAATGAAAAGGGCAGTGCCCATTAGGAGGTTCTGCAATGGTGTGGGGCACAGAAAAGGAAAGATGGGCCCAGGCCAGTTTCCTATAAAGGCTTCCACAGCAATATTAAAAGTTATAGAGTCTGCTGAAACAAATGCACAGCAGAAAGGCCTGAATACAGCCTCTCTTAAGATAGTACATATTTGTGCACAAAGGGCGGCAAGGCCAATGAGGTTTGGAAGGAAAGGGGGAGTGAAGACAAAGAGAAGCCATATTGAGGTTGTTGTGCAGGAAAGCAAAGAAGATATGAATAAAAAGCAAAAGCCTGAAATGAAAAAAGAAGATAGAAAAGAGGATAAAAAATGATTGAAAGAAAAATTGTAAAGCAGAAGATGAAGGAGTTTCAGATAGAAGAGTATGTATCACAAAGCCTGCACAACAGCGGGCATGGAAAGACAACAATGCAAAAGACTCCTTTGGGAGAGAAAATAATAATCTATGCATCAAGGCCAGGCCTGATTGTCGGAAGAAAAGGGCAAAATATCAAAAAGCTTACAAATGATTTGAAAAATAAATTTGATTTGGAAAACCCGCAGATAGAAATTGCAGAAGTTGAAAATATAAATCTTGATGCAGGCATTGTTGCAGAAAGGATTGCAATGTCTCTTGAAAGGTTTGGCTCTGCAAGGTTCAAAGGAATAGCCCACAAAGTCCTTCATGATGTAATGAATGCTGGAGCTTTGGGAGTTGAGCTTATAATATCAGGAAAAGTCCCTAGCACAAGGGCAAAGAGCTGGAGATTTTACCAGGGCTACCTGAAAAAATGCGGCGACATAGCCTTAACAGGGGTTAACACTGCTTATTCAAGCGCAAAGCTGAAATCAGGCATTGTAGGGGTGCAGGTAAGGATCATGCCAAAGACAACAAAGAGGCCTGATGATATTGAATTGAGGCAAACGCCTTTGGTTGTTGAAGAGGAAGTAAAAAAAGAAGAAAAGCCGAAGAAAAAGACAGCAAAGAAAAAGGAAGCCAAGGAAAAGGCAGAAAAGAGCGGGGAAGTAAAGGAGTAAAATGGCAGTTGCAAAAATAATAGAATTAAGGGCGCTGAATGATGCTGATTTGGGTAAAAGGCTTGCTGATTTGAAAATTGAGCTTGTAAAGCTTTACACACAGGTATCAACAGGAGCAACCCTGAAAAGCCCGAGCGATGTAAGAGATACAAAAAGAAGCATCGCAAGAATACTTACAATCAAAAGAGAAAAAGAGCTAGGAAAGCTGCAGAAGGCAGAAAAGAAAGAGGCAAAAAAAGAAACAGGCAAGACAAAAGGCGGTGAAAAGAAAGCATGAACGAAATTTGTGTAACATGCGGATTGCCGAAAGACCTTTGTGTCTGTGAATCCATAGCAAAAGAGAGCCAGCGTATAACAGTTAAAATAGAGAAGAAGAAGTTTGGAAAAATGTACACAGTGATAGAAGGCATAGATGAGAAGGAGATTGATATCAAAGATGTTGCAAAAAAGCTGAAAAGCAAGCTTGCATGTGGGGGCACAATAAAAGAAGGAAAAATAGAGCTACAGGGCGAGCACATGCATAAAATAAAAAATATACTTATGCAGATTGGCTTTGCGCCTGACACAATAGACATCAATGAAAATTATAAAGCAAGAGCTCATCGGCATTGAAATAAGGGTTGATGAGGCAAAGAACCC
Source organism: uncultured Methanosarcinales archaeon (assembly GCA_964459835.1). GTDB lineage: Archaea > Nanobdellota > Nanobdellia > Woesearchaeales > UBA12501 > CAYWPA01. Next base: position 24,547 of record CAYWPA010000013.1, on the reverse strand, counting down.
TTCAAACAAAGGGATTGAAGGCAAGGTTGTTGACGAAACTCAGCAAACAATAACAGTGAAGACAAAAAAAGGGCTGAAAAGGCTCATCAAAAAAAACATAACGATCACAATAAAAAAGCAAAAGGTGAAAATCAAAGGAAGCCTTTTGGTCGGAAGGCCTGAGGACAGGATAAAAAAGAAAATAAAATGAAAGAAGCAAAAAACATCGGGATCAGTGTAGGAAAGCCCAGCGGAAGCTGTGAAGACAGAAATTGCCCTTTCCACGGAACACTAAAGTTAAGGGGAAGGAACTTCATAGGCAATGTTGTCAGGGCAAAGGCAGCAAAGACAGCAACTGTTGCATGGGAGACAAGGTTTTTCGTTCCGAAGTATGAAAGATATGCAAGAAGGCTGACAAAGATACACGTTCATAATCCCCTTTGCATAAATGCAACAGAGGGCGATATTGTAAAGATAGCTGAATGCAGGCCATTGGCAAAGACAAAGAACTTTGTAATCGTTGAAAAGCTAGGAAGAAAAGAAAAGATAGTTACTGAAGAGGAAGATATAAGGGGAAAGGGAAAGAAAAAGCCAAAGGAAGAAAAAAAGGAATCAAAGAAAGAGGCTAAGAAAGAAAGAGAGGAATAAACATGCAGGCAATAAAAGCAAAAGTAACAAGGGGATTGAACCACGGATGCCGTATGGAAACATGCGATAATTCGGGTGCCAAGATTATCAAGATCACTGCAGTCAAAAAAATGAAAACAAGAAAAGGAAGATCCCCGAGCGCAGGTGTTGGCGATATGGTCGTGGCAGCTGTTGTAAAGGGAAAGCCTGACATGAGAAAGCAGGTTGTTCTTGCGATAATAGTCAGGCAAAAAAAAGAGTACAGAAGGCCTGACGGAACAAGGATTAAGTTTGAAGACAATTCAGCAGTTGTGCTGAAAGATGATAAGGGAAACCCCAAAGGAACAAGGTTCAAGGGGCCAATAGCAAAGGAGGCATGCGACAGGTGGCCTGCAGTGGCCAAAGTAGCAAGCATAATTGTGTAAAATGAGAAAATCATGGAGCTCAAACTGGAAGGCTAGCAGCAAGCCAAGGAAGCAGAGAAAGTATAGGTTCAACGCTCCTTCCCACATACTTGAGAAGTTTTTGGGAGCCCATCTTTCTCCAGAGCTTAGAAAGAAATACGGAAGAAGAAGCTTCAAGCTGAGAAGCGAGGATAAAGTTAGGGTTATGAGGGGAAGCTTCAGTGGCCATGAAGGAAAAGTTGACAGGGTTAATACTAAAGATTCAAAGGTTTATGTTACAGGAGTTGAAAAAATAAAAAAAGACGGGTCAAAAATAATGATGCCGATAAAGCCGTCAAACCTGATGATAACAGAGCTTAGATTAGGAGACAAAAAGAGAGAGGAAAAATTGGCTAAGAGGTAAAAATGGGAAAAAATCATCTTAAATGCATTGCACTGCCAAGAACATGGCAAATACCTAGAAAGAAAACTACATTTGTTACAAGGCCTTACCCTGGAGCGCATAGGCTATCAGAAGGGATGGCTCTTTCAACAGTAATGACAGAGCTTGTCAAGTGCGCAAATACCAAGAAGGAAGCAAAGAGCATTATTCACGATAAAAGCGTGCTACTTGATGGAAAAAGGCAGACAGATGAAAAAGTGATTGTAGGCTTGATGGATGTTGTTTCACTGAAGGAAACAGGTGAGAATTACAGAGTTGTTTTCACAAGCAAAGGAAAGATAAAAGCAATACAGGTTTCAGAAAGCGAGTCAAATATCAAGCCATGCAAGATAACCGGAAAGACAATGATTAAAGGAGGCGTAACACAGCTTAACCTGTCTGATGCAAGAAATATAAGGATGGAAAAAGGTAAAGATGTGTATAAGGTTGGCGATACAGTAGTTATTGAAACACCTGGCCAGAAAATAAAGAGCCACTTCAAGCTTGAAAGGGGGTGCGCTGTTTACCTTACAGGAGGAAAGCACATCGGAAGTATTGGAAAACTTGAGGAGATAAAAGAAGACATAATAAAAGTTAAAACAAATGATGGAGAGTTTGAAACATCAAAAGAATATGCTTTTGTCGTAGGCAAGGAAAAGCCATGCATACAGCTGACTGAAAAATGAACACAATGAAAAATATCAGGATAGAGAAGCTGACGCTTAATGTAGGCTCAGGAAAAAACCAGGACATGCTTGAGAAAGGCGTAAAGCTGATCAAGCACATAACAGGAATAAACCCTGTCAAAACAATAACAAACAAAAGGATCCCTTCATGGGGATTAAGGCCTGGGCTTCCAATAGGCTGCAAAGTAACGCTTAGGAACAGAAAAGCCCACGAGCTTATACCTAGGCTACTGGATGCAAAATCAAATACGCTAAGAGAGGGAAACTTTGACAGCAATGGAAGCGTCTCATTTGGTATCCATGAATATATAGACATAAAGGACATTAAATACGCTCCTGAAATAGGTGTTATTGGGCTGCAGGTTTGCATAACGCTTGAAAGGCCTGGATTCAGGGTTAAGAGAAGGAGCCTTAAGACTGCAAATATATCAAAAAGCCATAGGATAACAAAAGAAGAGGCTATTAAGTTTATGAACGAAAAATTCAAAGTCAAACTGGAGGAAAAAGAATGACTTACAGCGATTATAAAAAAGCCTTCAAGCAGCTTAAGGCAAAGCCTGTCAAGATGCAGAAGTACAAGAAGCACAATACGCCTAAAAAAAGAAGCTGCGGAGAGAACAGAGTCAGGTGCAAGAGATGCGGAAGAACAGGTGGCCATATTGCAAAATACGGCCTTGATGTGTGCAGGCACTGCTTCAGGGAAATAGCTAGATCAATAGGATTCAAGAAATATTCATGAGGAGGAAAAAATGTCATTAAATGACCCATTAGCGCTGGCATTATCTGCCGTGATGAATGCTGAAAGAGTGAACAAGAAAGAGCTGGATGTAAAGCCTAGCTCAAAGCTTATCAAAAGAGTGCTGAATATACTGCAGGAAAACATGTATTTAGGGGAGTTTAATGAAGTAGAAGACGGGAAGGGAAACTACCTGCACATTAATTTGATCGGAAAGATAAACAAATGCGGAGTAGTGAAGCCAAGACACGCTGTTAAGTTTTCAGACTATGACAAGTTTGAGAAGAGGTTCATAATTGCAAAAGACTTTGGAATCTTGATTATGTCAACTACAAAAGGCATTATGACGCACAAAGAGGCAAAGGGAAAAAATCTTGGAGGAAGGCTGTTGGCTTACTGCTATTAAAATGAAAATAGAAAAGCTTGAGCAGGTTGTGGAAGTTCCTGAAGGGACAACAGCTAGCGTAGCGAATAATGGTGTTGCAATAAAGGGCAAAAAAGGAGAGATGCACAGAAAGTTTTCTGATCCTAAGGTTGAAATAAATATGGCTGGAAAAAATATTGCTTTGCACGCAAAGAACGCAACAAGAAGGGAGAAAAAGAGGATTTTTTCATATGTTGTCCACATTAAAAATATGATAAAAGGCGTAAATGAAGGTCACCTTTACAAGTTAAAGATATGCTCAGGCCACTTCCCGATGAATGTAAGTATTTCAGGAGAGCAATTCAGCGTTAAAAACTTCCTTGGGGAGAAGATTCCGAGGGTTTTGAAAATAAAAAAAGGCGCAGCTGTCAAGGTTGAAGGCACTGATGTTACTGTTGAGTCAGTTGACAAGGAGATAGCAGGGCAGACAGCAGCTGATATTGAAAAGCTGACAACAATAAAAGGAAGGGACTTGAGAATCTTCCAGGACGGAATATATATTGTTGAAAAAAGCGGAAAGGCAATTGAATGATTGGAACGATGGCAGAACAAAACATAATCAAAATGATCAAGAGGAAGAAGCCTAGGTTTTACAGGCAGGATGCCCATAAAAAGCCGTCTCTTGGGTACAAATGGAGATGCCCGAAGGGAATTGACTCAAAGATGAGGCTGAAGCTAGGAGGATATAGAAAATCCCCTTGCACAGGCTACGGCGCCGCTAAATCAATTTTCGGCCTGCATCCAACAGGGCTTGCGATGCTTGTCGTGAGCAGCATTTCCCAGCTCAAGGATATTAACCCTACAAAAACAGGGATACTGCTTTCATCAACTCTTGGGCAGAAAAAGAAAGTTGGCATAATAAAAGAAGCTGAGAAAAAGAAAATAAAAATACTTAATATGAAAAATACGGCAGCATACCTAAAAGAAGTTGAAGATAATATGAAGAAAAGGAAAGATAAAAAAGAAAAAGCTGTAGAGACAAAAGAAAAGAAAAAGAAAGATTTGGAAAAAGAGGCAGAAAAGAAAGAAAAAGAGGAGAAGAGAGAAGAGGAGTCAATCGAAGGGGCTTTGTCTGAAGAAGAAAAGAAAAAGGAAGAGAAGAAGGAGAAAGACAAAGTGCTGATAAAGAAGGAGTAAATGAAGTAAAATGACGCTAACAGTCCAGAAAAGGCTTGCAGCCTCGGTCATGGGATGCTCAAAGAATAGGGTTTGGCTAGATGAAAATAGGCTGGACGAGATTAAGGAGGCAATAACAAAAGCAGATATACGCTCTTTGGTAAGCAAAGGCCTTATCCAGGAAAAGCCTATGAAGATAACATCAAGAGGAAGGGCCAGGCAGAAACAAATCCAGAAAAGAAAAGGAAGGCAGAAAGGCCATGGGTCAAGAAAAGGAAGAAGCACAGCAAGGCTTGGCAGGAAGGAAAAATGGATCAACACAATAAGGCTGCAAAGAATGTTTTTGAAAATGCTGAGGGACAAAAAAGCAATTACCCCTAAGATTTACAAAATGCTTTACATGAAAAGCAAAGGCGGATTTTTCAGAAGCAAGAGGCACATAAAGCTTTACATTGAGGAAAACAAGCTTGCAAAAGGTGAAAAATGACAGCTCATCGCACTATACAGTTCAGAAGGAAAAGGGAGCAAAAGACCAACTACAGAAAAAGGATTGGGCTTTTAAAGTCAGGCCTTCCTAGGCTTGTAGTCAGAAAGACCCTTAATAACACATCTGCGCAGCTTGTACAATATAACAAAGGAGGAGATAAGGTATTGTTTACAGCAACAGCAAAAGAGCTGGAAAAATACGGATGGAAAGCCAACAAAGGAAATGTTGTAAGCGCATACCTTGTCGGATTATTGATAGGGAAAAAAGCATTAGGAAAGGTTAAAAAAGCTGTGCTTGATACAGGCCTTTACCCAAGCGTAAAAGGCTCAAGAATATTTGCAGTATTGAAAGGATGCCTTGATGCAGGAATTGACATTCCGCATTCTCCGGAAATCCTTCCTTCACAGGACAGGATTGCAGGAAAGCATATTGAGGCATATGCAGGAACTGGAAAATTTACAAAATATGATCCTAAAAATATTTCAAAAGACTTTGCGGAGGTCAAAAGCAGAATAGCTAAACAGTAAAATGGCAGAAAAAAAGCAGTTAAAGGAGTCTAAGGAAGAAGTGGTAGCCGTTGAAGAGGTAACACGTGTTGAAGTTGAAAAAGAAGATGTTAAGGAGATTTTAATACAGGAAGAAGCAGAAGATGTTGTAAAAAAAGAAGCTCCGAAAGCAGGTGCTGAATGGTCTCCTAAGACAGAGCTTGGAAAAAAAGTTAAGTCAGGGGCAATAAAAGATATTACAGAGATTTTGGACAAAGGATTAAGGATTATGGAAACCAACATTACAGACATCCTTGTTCCAAACCTTGAGACAGATTTGCTTATGATCGGGCAGTCAAAGGGTAAATTTGGGGGAGGAGCAAGAAGAGTATTTAAGCAGACTCAGAAAAAAACAAAAGAGGGAAACAAGCCAAATTTTGCCACTTGTGCTGTTACAGGAAATAAAGACGGCATTATTGGAGTAGGCTATGGAAAAGCAAAAGAAACAGTTCCTGCAAGGGAAAAAGCTTTCAGGAATGCAAAACTCAATATAATAAAGATAAGGAGAGGCTGCGGAAGCTGGGCATGCGGATGCAAAACACCTCATTCAATACCTTTCAAAGTTATAGGAAAATGTGGAAGCGTCATCATTGAGCTTATGCCTGCACCAAAAGGAAAAGGGTTGATTGTTGAAGAAGAGTGCCAGAAGATTTTGAAATTGGCCGGAATAAAGGATATATGGAGCAAGACAAGAGGCCATACAGGAACAAAGATTAACCTGGTTAATGCATGCATGAAGGCATTAAGGCAGCTTATGGAAACCAAGATACAGCCAGAGTATGTTGAACAGCTTGGAATAATAGAGTCTGAAAGTCAAAGGTCATGAAGATGAAAAAAATAGCAGTAATAAGGATTAGGGGAGAAGTTGGGATAAACGAGGATGCCAAAGACACTTTGAGCATGCTTAGATTGAGGAGGAAGCATGTATGTGTTGTCTTAGAAGGCACTTCAAGCAATTTAGGGATGGTCAAAAAAGTAAAAGACTTTGTTACATGGGGAGAGATTGATGATTCAACTTTGAAAGAGCTTATAGAAAAAAGGGCTGAAAAAAACCCTGATGACCCGAAGAAGACAAAGGCTTTCTTCCGCTTGCATCCTCCAAGAGGAGGGTTTGAAAGAAAGGGAATAAAGAAAGGCTATAGCATTGGTGGAGTTTTGGGATACAGGGCAGAAAAAATAAACGATCTGATAAGAAGGATGTTGTAAAATGGTAAACTTAAAGCACAAAAGGAAAAAAGTAGTAAAGTACCGCGGAAGCAACTCTCATGGAGGCGGTGCAAAGAAAAAAAGAAGAGGAGCTGGACATAGAGGAGGAAGGGGAAATGCAGGCTCTGGAAAGAGGGGAGACTCAAAGGCTCCTACTTACTCCAAGATTGAAAACTACTTTGGAAAGTACGGATTTATCAATCCTAATCCTGTTGAGATAAAGGCAATTAATATTGACTATTTTGAGCAGCACATGGGCACATTAGCTGCTAAAGGCCTGATTGATGTGCAGGGAAACAATGTTGTTGTTGACCTTACTAAATTAAAGTGCAACAAGCTTTTAGGATCAGGCATTCCTACTAAAAAATACAAGATCAAGGCTGTTTATGCTTCAGAAAGCGCTGTTGAAAAGATAAAAAAGGCTGGCGGAGAAGTTATTTTACCGCCTAAAAAAGAAAAGCCAGTAGCAAAGGCGCAAGCTGAAGCAGCTGAAGAATGAGGTTAATTGATGGGAGCTTTTGACAAGCTTTTAATGAATCTGCCTGAAGTAGAAAAGCCCACTCAGAAAAGGCTTTCTTTTAAGGAGAAATTGAAGTGGACCGGAATAATTCTTGTCCTGTTTTATGTTCTTGGGCTGATCCCACTTTTTGGACTTGGGCAGAACGCTTTGCAGCAGTTTGAATTTTTGTCTATAATATTAGGGGCTGAGTTTGGCTCTATTGTTTCTTTGGGTATTGGCCCTCTGGTAACAGCTTCAATTGTTTTGCAGCTGCTTAATGGTTCCGGCTTAGTGAAGTTTGACACTGCAACAGACGATGGAAAAAGAAAATTTCAGGGAACTCAGAAGCTTGCTTCTATGTTCTTTATTATCTTTGAGGCAATGATTTATGTCTTCATGGGCGGATTAGCTCCTGAAGCTACTCTTGCTCCTGCTGCTTTTGCACAGATGGAGATCGTATTGGTCTTCCAGATTGTTTTAGGCGGCATTTTGATTATGTTCATGGACGAAGTTATTTCTAAATGGGGCTTCGGAAGCGGTATTAGTTTATTTATTGCTGCAGGAGTTTCAAAATCTATATTTATTCGTGCATTATCTCCTCTTCCTTCTCCAACCAATCCAGATTTTCCAACAGGAGCAATACCTGCTTTGATTAAGGCTTTGAGCATAGGGGATCCTACCACTGCTTTATTGCAGATTGCTGCTGTTGCATCAACTGTTTTGATTTTTGTAATTGCTGTTTATTCACAGGCTATGAAGGTTGAGATTCCTTTGTCTTTCGGGCGCATTAGAGGGCATGGTATTCGCTGGCCTTTGAATTTTATTTACACTTCAAACATTCCTGTTATTTTGGTTGCTGCTTTGTTAGCTAATATCCAGCTTTGGGCCCGTTTGCTGCAGAATTGGGGGCATCCTCTTTTAGGGACTTTTGTCGGAAACTCTCCTGCTACTGGTTTAGTTGCATGGGTTACTTTTCCGAATATTGTTGAAAGGCTGATTAAAGGGTCGCTTACTTTTTTGGATGTTGGTCATGCTATTCTTTACATGATCATACTTATGAGTGGAGCTGTATTGTTTAGTGTTTTCTGGGTGCAGACCTCTGGAATGGATGCTAAGAGCCAGGCAAAGCAGATGATGACTTCCGGTTTGACTATTCCTGGCTTTAGGCGCGATCCTCGTGTTATGGAAAATTTATTGAACAGATATATTAGCCCTTTAACTGTTATGGGAGCATTGACAATTGGCTTTTTAGCTGGCTTTGCAGACATATCAGGAGCACTGACAAACGGAACAGGTTTGCTTCTTACTGTCATGATTGTTTACAGATTGTACGAGGAAATTGCCAAGCAGCATATGTATGATATGCATCCAGCGATGAGGAAGTTTATAGAGATTTAGTATTCTTTCCAGTGCCTTATAAGGCCATAAGCATACATCACATACCCGGCAATATAGAAGAACACTGTAGCCAGCAAGAATACCAAAAACATAAAGGCAAATAAAATGTTATAATTCTTAACAAAGCCAAAGATTGCTTCTAAATAATATGCTGCTGTGTCAAGGAAGAAGTAAAATAAGTAAACAGCAAAGAACAGCAAGACAATAGCTATAGCAAGATTATATAGGAAGTGCCTTATCCTATCCTTCAGGCAAAGCAGCAATACAACAACAAACACACCGGCAGAAGCATATAATATATAATCCAGAGGCAGCAATGCAACCTCGGAAACATTTCTAGTAATAATATCAACACCAACAATGCTTTTCTCAGTCATCCTGGTAATCTTAAATACAGGAGCAAGTAAAAAAGCTGTAAAGGACGAAAAAACAAGAGCCAAGACAGACCTGGGAATGGAAACAGTCCTCTCAACGTACATGATTAGCCACACAACAACAGGGCCGAGCATTAAGAACAGCATGGCTAAAACAGTTAAGTAATATATAATCCCATCAGCAACACCGGTAATCAGAGAGGGAATTGCAGAATGCCCTTCTCCTAATTCAATAAAATAAGCAGGCTCTAAGCCAGTAGCATATGGAATCAGAAAGGTTGCAATGTCTGTCAGTAAATGCAGCACTAAAAACCCTGAAATGATCAAAAACAGCTTATGCTTGTAGTAAAGCATGTCTATGATTTTTTCATAAAATGCCTCTACCCCTGACCCCATCCTGAAGATAAAGGAATCAACGCTGAACTTTTCCTTATGCTTAAGCAGTATCAAGAATAATAGCAGCAAGTACATTACAGTTGCGGCATCGTCAATAACAATGGAAAGCCATTCCATCAGTAAATTGAACACTATGATAAAGAAGGCAGAAAGCGCAAAGAACCCAAGAGCAAATTTCTTCAGTCCTTGGAAAAAGCCCATGTCTTCCTCAGCAAAAAACATGGAAAGTATGCTCGGTGAATGTATTCCTTCCTTCAAAGACAAATAAAGCATAACTCCTAAAAGCATTATAACACCAAAGGCAAATGTTGAAAACTGAAACAAGGCTGAATTGGCCACTATCAGCTTGAAGAAATCTGTCAAAAAGCTGGTAGAAACCTGCTCCTCAAGGGCTTTCAGTGAGTAAAATACCAGATTCTTCGATATTAAAAGAAAATAAGAAACAACAACCAGAAAATCAGTATCCTTGTTTTCCTGCCCGAATAATATCTTTGTTGGCTGGACTTTGTAAACAAGATAACCGAGAACAACCCATGAAAGGATCTTGTCTATATACCCTAAATCAGTTGGCAAAACGCCTAAAAACCCTGAAATATCAAGGGCAATAAGAAAGCAAAGAAGAATCTCTTCAATTCTATAGCCGAGCTTTGAAATCATTTTCTTCTCTTTAGGGTTAAGTTTTTAACCAATTCATCTAATCTGGAAGTGAGCTTATGCATCTCTTTCAGCTGCTCATTCTCTTCTAATCTTGTTTCCCTTATCTCGTGCTTAAGAATGATGCTTTCATCGAGTAATTCGTCAACAGTCTGCTTCATGTTGTACATGTTTTTGATAAGCATGATTATTATAACAAGCATGACAGGCATCATGATAAAGGTAAGTACAAAGAATATTTCCACCAAAGGAATATCAACGCCAAAAACAAACATCTCAGCACCTCTTTTAAGCAAATATGGGAAAAATGCTTTATAAATCTTTCCAATGCTATACTGCAAGCTTAAGTGCCAATGCTGCCAAGCGGCGTGCTCGGATAAATAGGCGATTGCGAAAGTTGCTCGTTTGCGGAAACAAAAGCAGAAGCGAACAGAGCGCAGCATTGGCACTAGACACTCTGCTTAGCTTAAATCTTTCCAATGCAAATATTTAAAAAGCTCTGGCTTTTGCTTGTATGGATGGCAATATTTGAGTGGATAAATTCGCTGGTAGACCCTGTACTGAGGCCTATCCTAAGCATAAACCCTTTCCTGGCAATCCTGTTGGTTTCTTTGTTCATATCATTGCTGATCACCTTAATCTACAAATGGATGACAGACCAGGAGCTGATGAAGACTTTGAAGCAGGACATGAAGGTTATGCAGAAGGAATTAAAAGAATTAAAGCAGCATCCAAAAAAGATGATGGAGCATCAAAAAAAAATAATGGAAAAGAACATGAAGTATATGATGCATTCTTTGAAGCCAACATTAGTTACCTTTGTCCCGATAATCCTGATTTTTGGCTGGCTTAACGCGCATATGTCTTATTATCCAATCCTTCCAGGTGATGAGTTCAGGACAACAATTAATTTTGAGGAAGGCGTTTATGGGAATGTAAGCCTATTGGAAACACCTGGTCTTGAGATTGTAAGTCAGAGCCAGCAAGAAATCTCCAATAACAAGGCTGAGTGGACCCTGAAAGGAGAGGAAGGAGAATATAAATTAGAATATGACCTTAAAGGAAAGACATATACGACTGAGTTAGTAATAACAAAAGATTCACAGTATGGAACGCCTATCAAGAACATAAGGGACGGCTTTGTTGATTCAATTCAGATAGAGCACAGGAAGAAAGTTGTCATGAATTTGTTTGGCTGGAAATTAGGATGGCTTGGAACTTACATCATATTTTCTATTATTTTTAGCATGGGCTTAAGAAAGCTTCTGAAAGTCCACTAGCTCTTCAAACAATAAGCCTTTTCTTTTTGCATTCTCTAAAGTTATTACATAGTTTTCTGCTGCTGTTCTTTCCATATCCTCCAAAGACATGAAATACCATGCGTTGTTGTCAAGTGTTTTGTTGAACCTGACTCCAATCCAAGGCTCGCAGCCAAAGATTCTTGCAAATTCTTTCAGAGATTCTATTTGTTCATTAGAAATATACTGCTTCCTGTTTTTTGTTGCCTTGCACTCTATTGCAAGCTTTCTTAGCCTGTTTCCTACAATTAAGTCAGGGCACGGATATTTTATGGAGCCTGAAGCAGGAGCTCTCATAGCCAGCCATTTCCCAGTTGTACAGAACATATGCAATAATTCCCTTTCAGCACCTATTCCTTTGTGTTTCATGGCCATATTGCGTCAATGGCTATTTTACTTTAAATATTTTGGCACCGTAGATGTCCAGTGGGCAGTGGGATTTAGCCTCTGTTCTGCTGTAAAAGCCAAAATCTACCCCCTTTTACCTCAAAAACAGCAAAATCAAAAGCTTTATAAATAAAAACTCTTTTCCAGGCTTTATAGGGGGTTGATTATTATGACTAGCAAAAAATTATTGCCTTTGGCTGCAATGGAGAAAGTGCTGAAGCACTGCGGAGCAGAAAGGGTTTCTGATAAAGCTAAGGCAGCACTAAAGGATGTTGTTGAGGACAAGGCAGAGGAGATAGCAGCAGCTGCAGTAAGGTTTGCTGTTCATGCCGGAAGAAAAACAGTTAAGGGCGGAGACATAAAGCTAGCAGCAAAGAAATAAATTTTTCATATTATTATTTTTTATAATATTATTTTCAGCACTAATCCTACAAGTATTAACAGCAATCCTAAGCCAACAGCAATATAAGCTACTTGCTGATCTGTTGGTGAATCGTTAAAGATCGGTGGCAGATTCTTGAAGAAATATGCTATTTGGCTTCCAATATAGCTCCAGTCTACATTCATGCTTGCCATCTTATTTTCTTTGTTTCCAAGCTTTATAAAGTTATCTTCATGAAATCATTTGCGCAGTAAACATTGTCAAACAAAACCCTTGCATCCTCTTCTATCTCCTGGGTGTTCTTATAGCGCTGGGAAAAGTGTGTTAAGTAAAGCTTGCCAACAGCTGCCTCATTTGCAATATGGGCTGCCTGCCTTGCTGTCAAATGCCTGTACTGCTTTGCCTTGTGCGTTAATTTGCTTGAGTAAGTTGCATCTGTAGCCAATATGTCAGATCCCTTCGCCAGCTCAATGGCCATCGGAGTTTCAGTTGTATCTGTGATAAAAGTAAATTTTTTTCCTTCAGCCAACCTTGTCGCTTTCTCAACTTCAGCTTTTACTCCTCTGTAAGTTATTGATTTTCCTTCCTGCAATTTCTGCAGATGCGGCCCTTCAGGGATGCCTAATTTCTCAAGGTATGCCATGTTTATCTTTCTTCTCTCTTTTTCAACAAAAGCATAGCCATTGCATGGAATAGAGTGTTTCATTGGCGCGCATAAAATCTTGAAATCCTCATTCTCAAAGCATGTTTCAACTTTCTTCGGAGTTACTTCATGCACCCTTAAGTTTACCCTTGCCTCAAAAACACAGCTTTTGTAGAGGTTTTTAATATACTCTTTTGTTCCCTTTGGCCCGAATAAATCGATTGTTGGAGGCTCATCCCTGTTTCCAAGAGTCTGCAGCAACCCCATTAATCCGCCTACATGATCGCCATGCCAATGGCTGATTAGGATTTTAGTAACATCGTGCCTGTTGATTCCTGTAATATTCATCTGCCTCTGGGTTCCTTCTCCACAGTCGAACAGAATGCCCTCTCCTTGATACTTCAGAAATAATCCTGTAACATTCCTTTCCTTCGTCGGCACCATGCATGAAGTGCCCAAAAATGTGATTTGCATAAGAATAAAGAGAAAGCAAGGCTATTTAAAGGTTTGTGCAAAGAGCAAGATTAGCCATTTACAATATCAATATAATTCTTAATCATCCTTTTGATTGGATTAGGGCCTTTGAAGTGGACCAAGTGAAAAGTGTGTCCGCTCCGATAAGATATCCACATTTTCTTTTCCACAATGCCTACCAAATCCCCATTTATGCTAAATACAGGAATGCCAGAGTCTCCAGGTTTTATTCCAGTTGTAGATATATCAGAATCACTGTATGTTATACCTGTGGGAAACCCAAAATTATCATTTTTCAAGTCAGATATATGGTCTTGCAAAAGTTTAACTTGCAAATCTTTCTTGAGGTCTTTTTTTAATCCTCTTTCTTGTCTATAACCGTATTTTCTATCGCCTTTAATATAAAAAGTTCCAGCTTTAGTAACTTCCAAAAATAAACCAGATATCATATATCTTGTATTGTCAAACTCTGTTGCATACACTGAATTAGAAGTGGCTAAATTTCCATTTGTAATGAAAGTAGTTTCAATGCGAAAATCTTTAGGCACAGCAACTCTTCCAAAAGCCAAATCATGTTTCTTAGAATAAGTTAAAATCCTTCCTTCTCCGATAGCCCCTGTTTGAGGATCATATATTAACATCATAGGAGACGTAAGTTTCTTTTTATCTTTTATTTTTTCTAAATCAATAAAATGCTGAGTGGTTAGAAAAAATCCTTCGTTGTTTAGAATGAACGCGCTTGCAAGCCTGAACAATTGTGGCTGGATTGATGATGAGCTTTGCCTTTTGATATCGAAATAGTATGCAATTTCCGGAGACTTTATTGGCCCTTTCGCCCTGTCGTCTGGAATTTCCTTGCTTCCTCCTTCTAAAATTTTTTCAAGAGACTTTATTTCCTGTGGAGAAAGCTTTTCAACAACAGTAAATTCATCATCTGCCAGAGCAATAGAAGGCAAAGTTGGCAACAGAGTACTGCCTGCTGTGATTCCCAGATATTTTAAAAAATCCCTTCTTGTCATGCCCAGTGTTTCTGTTACCATGTTAGAGTGGGATTACATAGAAGTATATAAATTTAAACCACTTTATATTTATCTTCTATATAGAAAAAAATTAAATAGTTATATTATCTTCCAACCTTGTAACCTTAGTCTAAAGTTATATTAAAAAGTATTTCTTCCAGTTCCCTGTTGTCAATAAGCCCTGTAAACACTTTATCATTTGCAACAATTGTAGGCGTTGCCTTTACCTTATAAATCTCCTTTACTGCGCTTACAGCCGGGTTTTCAATGTTGATGTCAAAAGAGTATATGTTCGTTCCCGGATATTTTCTGTGTATATAGCTTAAAACATTTCCCTGCTGCTCGCATTCATCGCAATCTCCTTTATTGGAATAAAAGTAAAGCAGAAGATTATAGGTAGCGTTGCAATCTTCTTTTGCCTTCTTAAGGAAGAACCAGTGCTTTATTTCAAGAAGCGAGTAGTATTCCTTCAGCCTTAAAACATCATGGTTGTTCTTTCCAAGCTGCGTCTCCATAAAGTCAACTTTGCTTCCCAGTACGAAAAGCTCGTCTGAAAGAAGCGAAGAGTTCAGGCTTGCGCATGGATGCTCTGACATTATAAGAAACTGAAGCTCTGATCCTAAAGTTCCTGCCTCCAGGTCCTGCTGTAGGGAGGAAAGCTCGTCCATCCTTGTTGTGGATATCTGGTTGCCAACGATAATCCCTATCACAAAAACCAGGGTAGTGACTGCAAAAGCTGCAATGTACTTTGATGCCTGTAATTCTTTTCTGCTCATTTTAGAAGCTTTTTTTCCCCCAGTTCACTTTGCTTTTTGCTATCTTGCTTATTCCTGCTGCAACCCACCAGAATGCAAATATCACTCCGTAAGCAAGAAGATAGAGAACATATGATGCCTTTATGTTGGATTTTTCATTTGAAAATTTCTTTGCTATGTAAATTGTAGCAATTCCGACCCCAAGTGAGATAAAAGTAAGTATGATTATAGGCTCAAGGTTGATAAAAAACAAATCTGGCTTGAAGCTTATGAAAGGCCTGATGTCAAAATTTAATGCTATTAAATCAAGAGCCAAAAGATAAAGGCTTTTTGCAAGCTTGAATGCTGAATATGCAATCAGCGCCATAACAAGAATAACTGATAAAAACGAAGCAGGAAGAATAAACAAGCCGAGGTTTCCGTAAGAGTGGTGGAATAAGTGCTTGTAGTTGATTACATTGTTGATAAATCCAAGATACCATCTTTTTCTCTGCTGCAGCAAATCCTTGAAGTTTGAAGGGCCGATGGTATACACGCTTGCGTCAATTGCATTCTCTATTGAATACCTTTTGCTCTGTATCCTAAGCGCAATCTCTATGTCTTCTGTAAGGTTGTATGCATCGTATTTTCCGTATCTATCAAAGAATTCCTTTCGATATACTGTAAAAGGCCCAGGGGTTACATGAATGCTGTCAAGATATGAAAAAACCTTCCTCAGGTAAATGCCTATTAAGTACTCTATAAACTGCAGCTTCTGCAGCCATGTCTTTGGCTTGTATATCTTAAGGGAAGGCGTTACAGCCATAACTTTTTTGTCGTTAAAATACCCCACCATCTTCTTTAAGGCATTTTCTTCCACAAAAGAATCTGCATCAAGAGAGACAAAAAGCTCTCCTGTTGCCATGCTTAATGCAAAGTTAAGGGAATCTCCTTTGCCTGTATTCTTTTTTGTAA
Organism: uncultured Methanosarcinales archaeon; assembly: GCA_964459835.1. Lineage (GTDB taxonomy): Archaea > Nanobdellota > Nanobdellia > Woesearchaeales > UBA12501 > CAYWPA01. The sequence goes on along the minus strand of CAYWPA010000013.1, from coordinate 8,683 downwards.
ATGCTTTTATTCCATGCTTTTCAAACTTCTTTGCTATTTCATAAGTCCTGTCAGTGCTTCCGTCATCAATCACAAATATCTCAAGCTTTTCTTTTGGATAGTCAAGCTTCAGCAGTGACTTGATTGTTTTTGCAATTGTCTTCTCTTCATTGTATGCAGGAACTGCTATTGTGACTTTTGGAAAGAATTTGGCTTTTGGGTTCTTAAGGAATTTCCTGTTTTCAAAAAAAGTAAGGAAGAACAAAGTAGCAGTGAATAAGCTGAAGTATACTACAACATAAATCAATAACTTGTCAAATGCCATTTACCTGATTACTCTCCATATCTCTGCATCTTGAGAAGAATATATCTTTTTAAAGGTTTCTGTGTTTCTAAAAAGGAACAGTAAGCCCTGCTTTTCCTTTTTCCAAACCAGCCCTTCCTTCATTTCCTTTGTCACCCATATATATCTTATATCATGCTTTTTTATCAGGCCAAGAGTCTTTTCAAGATCATAGCCTTGAAATATATTTTCTGCATCATTGGCTGCTTCAGCATTTTCTTCCATTCCGTTAAGCATTGGCTTCTTTCCTGCAATATTCTCAATAAGAAAACCATATTTTTGGTGTGACAAAACATTTCCCTCAACTCTTGTAGAGATCCACCTAAGGCTTTCTATCTGCCCGTTGCTTGGCTCAAAAGCAGAAATCCTGTTCATAAAAGATATTGTCGAGAAAAGCAGGCCACATATTATGATAAGCATTGTCAGGCTTCTTAGGACAGGAAGCCTCCATTTTATATTCCTTACATAAATAAACCCTATTCCTGCAAACACTGCAAAAAGGAAATTTGCATAGGCGTTTATGTAATAGCTGATGAAATATGAAAATACAAGAAGGGCAAAAGCAAGAATATAGATAGCATAGTACTTTTTCTTAAGCTTCCATGATGAAAAAATTCCGATGACCGCCAGTATTATATTGAATATTCCAAATCCAAGTATGCCTCCTAAGTCTGTAACAAACTCCGGAAGGCCTGATGGAATGGCCTCAAGCTGGTAGAATATGCCTGTGGGGTAGATTAAATATGCAATTATCATTGCCAGCAGCACATACAAAGTGTCCCTCTGCACTTTCTTTTTTATATATGAATACCCTAAAACCAGGCTGCTTATGAACAATATATTAAACAGGCTTATAAGTGAAGCTGCGACAAAGCACAAAACAGATGCGCAGAATTTAACGCTTTTTGGATTTGTGTGGGACATGAACATGTAGAATCCGCACAAAATGAGGAAAAGAGACAAAGGAAGGAACGTTGAAATTGTAAACGAAAATATGAAAAGCGGTGAAAGTATGAATAACAGGCATATTATGAAGTTGCTCATTAAGCTAAACTGCAGCTTTTTCAGTATAAGAAAAAATACCATGGATGACAAGATGCCTAAGGTTATCGGAACAAGCAATGATGCCATCTTTACGCCTAAAAAGTGCCCTACAGCAGCAAGCAAATAATGATAAGGGTTTAATGACAGCCTTTCTTCATTTAAAGCATCAGTGAAGTCTCCTTTAAGAATATCCTCTGCAGCGCCAATATGGAAGTATGCTTCTCCTCCTGCAATGACTGCATTGTTGCTGAAAAATCTCAAGGCAGGAGGAAGCAAAAGTATTGCAACTGTTATCAAAAACAGGTAAAACACAAATTCCCTTTCTTTTACATCATGCCTTTCCTTCATTGGATCTCCAGCTCGCACCTTACTTTGTATATCTTTATATGCTCGTCGTACACAGTCTTAAAGCATTCGCTCCCTGTATCTTCTTTTATATAAGGTATTTCAGTGATGTTAAATGTTATTCTTGTATTGTCTGAGAAGTATATAAAATCAGCATCGTATTTTGTAAGAAGGCTAAGAGCTCTTGTTTCATAGAACGAGGTGTACATTTTCTCGATGTCATCAAACCTTTGGTTTATATTTGGTACCAGCAGGAAGTTTGTATCGGCAACAGACTTTCTTTTCCCGAAGTAAGTTACAAGATGGCCGTCTTTTGGCGTTGTCAGGATTATTGATTCGTTGTTTGTGTGCTTATCTATCCATGTCAATGCCTTTATCTCATCTTGTGAAACAGAGCCTGCCATTGCCGCATTTGCGCTGTACATAGAAGGTATTGCTGAGGCCAGCGTAAATGTAAGCAGAAATGAGATAATAAATATTCCCTTAATCCTTGCAAACCTTGTCTTAGACAGGTAATTGAATGAGCTTGTATAAAATTCCCCGAAAAGCAGCGCCATTATAATGCCCAGGCAAATAAGCCCTATCACAGGCTGAACAAATTTTAGCCATATCAATGCTGCTGTTGAAATGGCAAAGCCGATAAGAAGGTATATCTTTCTGTCTTTTATATTAAACAGATGGGTGTATATCGAATAAACGCCGTACAGCAAAGGCAGCGGCCCTATAAGATATATTGCCTTAAGGATTGTTGTTTCTGTGAAGTATCGCGAAAGGATTTCTGCAGGGATATTCTGCCACACAAGCTCTATCCCATGGAACAGGAAGGCCTTTTTGAAAATAATGAACTGCAGCCACATGAAAAAAAATATTGAAAACACAATTATCTCAACTTCCTCCTTACTCTGCCTCATATTCTCAAGCTTGACTAAAAGCATGTAAAATATAAATCCTGCAAGAAGAAGCACTGTAGCTGAGCTTGTCAAGGAAGCAAGAAAAAGCAATGCCAGGAACCTATAAAGGTATTTGTTCTGCTTTATGTTGAAAAAGCAGTAAACCATGTAAAACAGTATAGGAAAAAGCAAAGAGTATTGGGAAACTGAGTTTATTGTTGCTGTGTAGAATATAGGGATAAATCCTGCAATGATTGCCGAGAACAATGCCGCATCCTCATTATTCGATATGTTTTTAGCAGCTAGGTAAACTATGAAAACAAGAGAAGATGCAAATATATTTGGAAGCACTTTTGCAACAAATGCTACAGGAAAAAATATGCTGAAGAAAGCAAGTATATAGTGGAATAAAGGGGCAAAAACAAAGGTTCTTCCTGAATAGCTTAACGGGTCTTCGTAAAGAGGGATGCCTGTCTCCCTTATGTGCTCTATCTGCATCAGGTTGAAGTAAGCCTCGTCCCCTGTAAAATTGGGCGAGGAAAAGGCAAAGAATAGCCTTATGCCAAGAACCAAAGCAAATATAGCCATCAGCGCATAGTTCTTTTTCATCATAAGGTATTATTCAGGTTTCTTTTTATAATTTTAGTAAACTATTTAAATTCGGTTCCTAACGCTTAAATCATGGGGGTAAACAGAATTTCGACAGGAAGCCAGGTATTTGATGATATGCTTAGGGGCGGGTATGAAAACGATATAATCACTACAGTGTTTGGCCCTGCTGGCAGCGGAAAGACAAACCTGTGCATGCTGTGCGCATTGGGTACAATTAGCAATGGAAAGAGAGTAATATACATTGATTCTGAAGGCGGCTTTTCTATTGAAAGGCTGAAGCAGCTCTGCCCTGATAATTATGAAAAGATTATTGACAGCATTATTTTTCTTAAGCCCACGTCATTTGAAGAGCAGAAAAACTCTTTTGAAAAGTTAAGGGAAATGGTTAATGAAAAAATAGGGTTGATTGTTGTTGACAGTATTTCTATGCTGTACAGGTTAGAGCTTGGAAAGAATGAAGACGTTTATAATACTAATAGGGATTTAGGGCTGCAAATTTCTTACCTAACTGAGATTGCAAGGAACAAGAATATTCCTATTCTGCTTACAAACCAAGTTTATTCTTCTTTTGATGAAAGGGATAAGATTAACATGGTTGGAGGAGATATTCTGAAGTACGGAAGCAAATGCTTGATAGAATTGCAGAAAGCCCACAAGAACAAAAGAAAGGCAATTCTGCGCAAGCACAGGTCTTTGCCGGAGTCAGAAGAAATTATTTTTGAAATAAAAAATGAAGGCCTTTTTGGAGTAGAAGAGTGATTATTGCTCTGTAAAATCATCAATTGTTTCTTTTAGCTCTCCCATTCCTCTTTTCTTAAGGTATTCTCTTGCAAGTATCCAGAACAGCAAGCCTAAAGATTTCTTTCCTTTGTTATTGCACGGCACAACTAAATCAAGGTTGTTTGACTGGTTGTTTGTGTCGCACAAGCCAATTACTGGAATCCCTGTTTTCAATGCGTCATTTACAACGTTTCTGTCTGGCCATGCATCTGTAACAAGCACTATCTTTGCTTCTGTGAAGATTTTCAAATTAGGGTTTGTTAAAATTCCCGGAGGATATCTTCCCGCAAAAACCCTTACTCCTGTTGCTTTTCCAAATGCTTTTGCAGCTTTCCATCCGTTTTCCCTTCTTGAGACTATGATTATGTCTTCTGGCTCGTATTTTGAAAGCAAATTTGCTGCCTGCTTTATTCTTTCATCTATCTTCTGCAGGTTTAGTACATACAATCCGTCCGGCCTTGCCTTGTAGACAAACTTGTCCATGTAGCTTGTCTTGAACTTTGTACCTATATGTATTCCTGACTTAAGGTAATTGTCCATCTCCACTAGCAAATGTTCTGTTTCTACCATAATCATATTCGATAAAACACCATAGAACAACAGAATTATCTGTTGCTGTGTTTTTTTCAGCCCAATCTTTTGCTTGTGCAAAAGCTTGACCAAAAACCGTTAGTACAGGGCACTCGCTTCGCTCGACCCTGTTCCACACGTAAAACACCAACAAGAAAACCTTGTTGCTGTGTTTTTATCGCCTCAACAGCACGTACAGAGCCCCTATTGGCCGTTCTCTGCACATCGGCTTTATAGTCAGGATTTTGAGGGGATTTATAAGGTTTATGGTTAGAACTCTTCCAATACCTCATAAACTGGCCCTTTTTTAGTCAGCACAGACTCAAACAATTTGAAAGAAGAAACTTCAAACTCCTTTGGCTCTATCTTGATATTGGCTATTTTGTCCTTAAACTCTTTCTTATTCTCAAGAAATTTGACCCTTGCCAGAGTAATATGAGGGTGAAACTTTACATCGTAGTCAAAGTCATCTTCCAGGGCTTTGTCAATCTTCTGCTGGATTTCGATGAACCTGTCCATTGGCTCTAATCCAACCCAGGCAACCCTTATGTAACTATCAGTTGGAAAAACCCCTGTTCCCTCGAGCTTTGCTGTGAATTTCGGAAACTTTATTTTTGCCAGCTTCTTTTTTATTCCATCAACCTTTTTTTCGTCCACTTCCCCCAGAAACTTCAAAGTCAGGTGCATGCTCTTAACTTTGTTTATACCTCTGGGAGGCAGCTTATCCTGGACAGTAGAAAGATATTCCTTAACTTCCTTAGGAAGCGTAACTGCAATAAAAAGCCTCATAAAAAAAGAGAATAAAAAAGAATTATAAAAATTTAACCTTTTATTAGGCTCAGAAGTCTTCTGTGTCTTCTGCTTCAGGCTCTTCTTCTGATTCTTCAGCAGATGATTCTTCTCCAGACTCTTCCCTTGAACCTTCTCCTGAGGAACCTTCACCAATAACTTCGGCAAAGCCAACTTTGCTAAAGACTTTGGTTACCCTGATCTTTACTTCCTGGCCTTCCTTTGTTCCTGGAACAAATAAGACAAACCCGTCTTTCTTTGCTACTCCGTCTCCTTTTTCACCAACTGCCTCTATCTTGACAGTTATCTCATCACCTACTTTTACAGGCACTCTTGGCCTGAAACTTCTTCTTTCATCGAATCTTTCGCCATACATATTCAATTTCACCTATTTACTTAATTTACATCTACGCCTAAGCGTATAAACAATATGAGATATTAGGGATTTATAAAGGTTATGGGTACAAAAAGAAAAAGATTTCGAGATGTCTACTTGACATCTCTTAATCCGTCTGTGTCGACAAAGAAGTTTGCCTCACCCTCGCTTAGATTTGGAGAATCTATAAGCTTGGCAACCCTGCTTCCTTTCTTGCCTTTCCTTAGGTAAATCCTGAAAGTAGAGGCATGGCCAACAATATGGCCTCCTATTGCCTGTGTTGGATCTCCGAAGAAAGTATCCGGCCTGGCCATTACTTGATTGGTAACATATACGCAAATATTATGCGCATCTGCCAGCTTCAGCAAAGCGTGCATGTGCTTGTTAAGCTTCTGCTGCCTTTCTGCCAAAGTGCCTCTTCCTATGAATTCTGCCCTGAAATGAGCAGTAAGGGAATCAACAACAACAAGCCTTACATTTAGGCCCTGCCCTTTGATAAGGTCATCAACCTTCTCAGCCAAAAGCATCTGATGGTCTGAATTGTAAGCTCTTGCTACCCTTATGTTTGACAAAACCTTTTCATCTTCAAGGCCTACAGCCTTTGAAAGCTGCTTTATCCTCTCAGGCCTGAATGTGTTTTCAGTGTCAATGTAAACAGCAATAGCAGTAGGATCCTGCTTCTGTATATTTACACAAAGTATGTGGGCAACCTGGGTTTTTCCTGAGCCAAACTCTCCAAAGCATTCTGTAATGGCTCCTGTTTCAAACCCTCCTCCCATTAAAGTGTCAAAGCTCTCGCTTCCTGTCTTTAGCTTGACTACCTTTTCCCTCTTCTTCAATAAGTCCATCCCTGACTCAAAGCCCATTGAAAGGTTTTCCCTTGCAGCCTGGATCATTTTCCTTGCTACTGGCTCGGAAATTCCTGTAGCCTCAACTATTTCTCCGGCTGATGCAACAGCAATTGCCATTGAGTCTGCAAACCCGGCATCCTTTAATTTCTGGGCTGTAGCTGCCCCTACTCCTGGCAGGTCCATTAAGCCTGCCACTTTCATTGACTCTGCAGGAATCTTAATTTCGATCATGTCGTCATCCTTTTCTTCCATCTCAATTTCCTCTTCCAGAATTTCTTCTTGTAGTTTTGTCATGTCTATCACCTTTATTAATTTTTCTAGTTGTGAGAAGCTGCATCTTCTGCAGCCTCCTCTGATCCAGTAAAGATCAGGTATTCGTAAGCCTTGGACAGAACAGCAGCGGCTCTCGGAAGATCATTCAGCCTTAATGATGAAGTCTTCTTCCACTCGTTGTTTTTATCCTTGTAGCTTCTCTCGAACGAAACAGTTCTGAATTCTGTTTCATTTCCGTCTCTTGTCTGGCCTATATTTTTCCAGACAGTTGCTGATATTGCACCAGCCCTAAATTTTTTTTCAGGTAAGTTTTTTTCCACGATTATCAACCTCCATTGCTTTTCGCGTTTTGTTTCAACCATTTCGGTTGGAGTAATCATTATTTGGGCTGGTTCATTTAAATACCTCACTTGGCAATGTCCAGTGTCCAGTGCATGGAGAAAAAGCTGCCTAATGGCAGTATTTTATTGTTAGAAGCCTAACCGAAAATCTTTCAGGTGTCCAGTGCATAAAAAGCGCTAAAAGTTTATTAGCAGATATGCATCAGTTATAAGCAGGGCAATCAGTATGACAAATTCTGCTCCTGCACCTGTTCTCATTATTCCTTTTATCCTGAACCTTGACAATGGGTGCAAAGGCATTATTCCCTCATATGTTAAGCAGTCTATTGCAAGGTGGGAGACATAGCCCAGCAGCAGCGCATAGGCATTTATCCTGCTTACAAAATAAAGAGATACCACAAGCAATGGGATTAAAACAAACAGGCTGTGCCAGAATCCTCTATGCTCAAAAAGCATTGCAACTATCTTTACCTTTCTTCCGACAACTGATTTAGGATGGTCAATATCAGGCAGGGCAGCTCCAAACATGCAGAGAGCCATGAATAATATTTGGTTGCTTGGATGAATGTACTTAATTCCCAATAAACCTACAAGAAAGCCGAATGCCAGGTGGGTTTTGAACATCATTATGTATCATTTTTCGTGTTTTGGGTTTATAAGTTTTTTTGTTTACGGTTCTGTTAACTTATTGTTGGCAAATCTCTATCAGACTATATTAAATTTGAGTGCGGCTATAAGGTAGAAATGGTTTGTGCCTTATCTCTTATAAATAATATCATGATGATCATAATCTTCAAAAGAAACGGTCTTGTTCTGATGATCAATTCTAAAAATCAACACGAAATGCCCTAAATGAACCCTGTTAAGTCCTTTCATATCGTGAGTCAGAAATTTATAATTGTGATTTGGGTCTGCTAAAATAGAATCCATCTTTTTTCTGATTTGAGAATATTCGACATGGTCTTTTTTCTTGATTTTAGATAGTTTCTTCGTAATCTCCTCGCTATAGAGGTCACTGTACATCAAGCAACCTCTTTTTCAAAATCCTCTCTGGAAAGATGCTTTCCTTTCATAATTTTAATTAATTTAGCCCTATATTCAGGCCTCAATTCAGGCTCCAGGGCAATTTGTTCATATTCACTCACAACTAAGTTTATAGCTTCAGACTTGTCCTTTAAACCAAATTTAGCCTTTACAATATTTAGAACCCTGTTCGCATGCTCATCAATATTTATTACAGCTTGTACCATATTATATCACATATATAAATATATATGGCACATATATAAATATTTCGGTTTTTGCCCCACTCACACCATTAAGCAAAGTAATTGTTCGCTTAATACGTGTTAGTTTCAATTTGAGAGCCCTCGCAAAAAAGGGGTGCCCACAATAAGATTATTCAGAAGTTGTTCTTTCTCTTAAAACTCGCTTATTCACTTGATATTGATCCCACGTCTCAGAATCTACCCCTAAGAAAGAATCAAGAA
>CAYWPA010000012.1:23616-39961 GCA_964459835.1 uncultured Methanosarcinales archaeon | reverse complement strand
AATTTTGTTTATGTTCTGCTTTTCTTTATTATCTTCATGGAAACTGGCTTTGTTTTGACACCATTTTTCCCCGGTGATTCCCTGCTGTTTATTTCAGGAACTTTCGCGGCAGCCGGGTCGTTGAATGTATACCTCCTATTTTTGCTTCTTTCGATAGCAGCTATTTTAGGCGATACTGCCAACTATTGGATGGGACACTATTTTGGAGAAAAAGTGTTCTCAAAATTCATCAAACATGAGCATATAGAAAGAACAAAGCAGTTTTATCATCATCATGGCAAGAAAACCATAGTGCTGGCGCGATTTATCCCCATTATTAGGACATTTGCCCCATTTGTGGCTGGAATCGGGAAGATGAACTATCTTACTTTTTTAAGTTATAATATAATTGGAGGAATAGCTTGGATCGCGATATTTGTTTTTTCAGGCTTTTATTTCGGCAACATCCCTTATATTAAAAATAATTTGACTATTGTTGTCCTATTGATCATTATTATCTCATTTATTCCTGCAGTACTGGAATATACCAGGCATAAAAGAAAAAACAAGAAAAACTAAGCATCCCACTCTTTCTTATGCATATATGCTTTAGCTCCCACTAGACCATCATATGCAACAATAGAAATTCCTGCTTCATGCATTATCTGCACTGCATTCTGAAGCTCTTCCTTCCATGTGTCTTCTGTTCTTTCAACCATTTGCTTATGTATAACTAGCTTTTCTATGCCTGCGCTGATTATTGCATTTGCGCAGGGAATGCATGGCAGCCAGGGCATTGCCATTGTAAGCCCTTCAGTAGCAATGCCTTTGCGTGCAGCTTTATAGACAACATCCCTTTCTGCGTGATTAGGATAAACATGCTTATTTGGCCCTTCAAAGCGCTCTTTGATGCTTTTAACTCCAGGTGGAAGTATATTTATCCCTTCCAGAACTATTTTATCTTTGTCAATGAGCAAGGCTGCATTATGTGTTGAAGGATGGCTGCTTTGCCTTGCAGAAGTGTAGCAGTGCTTAAGCAATTTCGCGTATTCAGGATTCTTTGATATTTCAATATCCAGCTTTCTAACTTCCATGTTTTGCCCTGTTTCTTCCCCTGGTTTCAACCTTTTTTAATCTTTCCAAAACTTCTGCATAGTTAGGATAATTCTTCTTATACTCTTTCAAAATCTCATCAACGCATTCAACAAATATCTCATGGTGCTTGGATTCCATTGCCTTCTTCAATAAGTGCAGATCAACAGCCTTTTGCTCTGCTTTTTCTGAAAACTCGCTCAAGCCAAAGTCAATAAAGTGGATGTTTTTTGTTTTTTTATCTAAAATCATATTTGATGTTGTTAAATCGCCATGAATAATATTATTTTTATGCAGCTCTGCAACTTTTCTTCCTATTTCCCTTGATAGAGCCTTGTGGTTTTTATCCAGAACTTTCTTTACCTGCTCTCCTTCAATATGCTGCATCCTTATTGTTTTAGAGTCTTCATCAACATCATGCAGACGGGGAGCAGGAAAGTTAATCTCCTCGAGCCGACCAAGCACTTTTGCTTCTCTTCTTGTCCTGAATTTTCTCAAAGCTTCGTCTGTTTCAGGGTGCCTGTAAGACTTTTTAATGCGCTGCTTTACAATACTATTGCCTTTTTTGAACACAATAGCTTCTGCCCCGATTTCCTTTGCCATTTTTAAGAATTATGAAAAAATTACTCAGCTTCTTCAGCTGATTTTTTTGATTTAGCCTTTGCTTCTTTCTTAGGCTTTTCTTCAGCTTCAGCTTTTTCTTCTTCAGCCTTTGCTTCTTTTTTATGCTCTGGTTTCTTTATTTCCTTTGCTTCAGGCTTTTCTTCAGGTTTTGCCTCTTCTGCAGCTGCTTCAACTTTTCCCATGACTTCCAAAACCCTTATATCACACATCCTTACCGGGAATATTTTGTTAATCTCAGATCTCATTGTTTTTTGAAGCCTATTGCTTATGATATCGCTGCAAAGTGCATCATACGAAAGGTTTACTGTATAATTTTTCAAAAATTCTTTTGCTTTTTTTCTTATTGCTGTATTAACTGAATTATTGGCCATAGTGGTTGTCAAAAAGAATGGCTTTATGGCAACATCTTTCCCATCTTTTGTCTTTATTATAAAGCTGTCGTCTATCCTGTTCCTTCCCCTTCTAACCTGCCTCCTGATTGAAGAGTATGTAATTTCTAATTTTTTAATATGAGAATAGGCTGTATCGCCTTTTACATTATCAACTTCAAAAAGGACATTTGTGCCCTGCCTTTTCATGTCTTTTGTAAGTGACGCCAAATTAACGCTTACTGTCCTTCCGATAAGCATATCAGGCTCTAAAGCAGGCGTTTCGCCCAGAACAGCCTCATTAAACATCCTAGGTGCCAGTATCCTGTGCCACTTTTTCTTCTTCCATGTGTCAATTGGTTTAGCCAGTTTTTTAGTTGCCATACTAAGCCAGAAAAATGGGCTATTTATAAGGTTTACGGTGGGTTTTGCTTGGTTGTTATAGGCTTTATCCTTATCGTTACCATTAATTAGTAGTTAAAAAACGAAACATTTAAATACTGGAATATCTGTAACTACTAATATGGTACAAATAACACATAGCAATGGAATAGAAATGGCTGTTCTTGAAACACCAGGGATTAAAGTAGCTATGGATATAGGCTCTTTAAATGAGCATATTAGAAAACACCCTGGTATTGCTGTAACGCCTGAAGGTTATTTGCATACTGCTGCAGATATTTTAACTACAGGCAAACCGTACAAAAATGGCTTTGTGGGTAATGGTATTTTTGTAGGTGGCTATAACTCGCCTGTTGAAATGCCGGGCTGTTTTATAGTCAGAACTGTACACAGAAAGTTTTAACTTTAGTCGGTTATTGTTTGCTCAGCGAGCATACAATATAGAAACGTTTTTATATTCTTAAACAAAAACAAACATTATGGCAGAGCAGCAATATCCAGAACCAACTTGCGGGGCATTGATTTTCAATCTAGAAAGCAAAATCTTCTTAATGAAATCTCACAAATGGAGAGATAAATATGTCATTCCTGGCGGCCATGTTGAACTTGGAGAAAAAATCAAAGATGCTCTCAAAAGAGAGATTAAAGAAGAAACAGGGCTAAGCATCCATAATATTAAATTTATCTGTTTTCAAGAATTTATCTTTGATAATGCTTTCTGGAAGAAAAGACATTTTATATTTTTTGATTTTGCATGTAAAACAAACTCAACAAAAGTTAAACTTAATTCTGAAGGCCAAGAATACGTGTGGGTTACAATTAAAGAAGCTTTAAAATTACTTATTGAACCTTATACAAAAAAGACCATAGAAGAATATCTGAAATTGTATAAAAAATAAAACAAACACCTGAACAGCAAAAAACAACAATTTATCTCCACTTAACCTCTACTTCATCTGTCCTTAAGTAAGGGTCAATGCCTGCTTTTTCAACCTCAACTGCCTGGCCTGATTTGTAAGCAAGCATTCCAAGCCATGCTATTTGGGCTCCATTATCAACCAAGTAAGCGTTTTCTGGGATAAAGCATTTTGCTCCCCTTTCTTTGCACATTATCCTTGCCATTTCTTGTAAACGTTTGTTGCAGCAGACTCCCCCGCCAAGCAGCAATTCTTTTTTGCCTGTATGCGCAAGTGCACGCTCAGCTACTTCAATCAGCATTGCAAATGCAGTTTCCTGCACAGAATAGCAAAGGTCTTCTAATTTATACTTTTTTGAAGCAAGCTTATGCCGTAAATTAGTTAAAATCCCAGAGAAAGCGACATCCATTCCTTTTACAGAATAAGGAAGCTCAACTAATTTTTTTCCTTGCAAAGCTTTCTTCTCAACCAAAGGCCCGCCGGGAAAGCCAAGGCCTGCATACCTTGCAAAAGTATCTAAAAAATTCCCAATGCCTGTATCAAGGGTTTCTCCAAAAACCCTGTATTTCCCGCCTTCAAAAGCAATCACTTGAGTGTTTGCTCCGGAAGCATAAAGAAGAACAGGGTCTTTAGCTTTTGTAAGCAAATTTCCAATTTCAAGATGGGCAATGCAGTGGTTAACCCCTACTAGCTTTTTTCCATAGAGTACAGCAAGGCTTTTTGCAGCCATGTTTCCTATGCGCAAACAATGACCAATGCCAGGAGAAGCACTGTATGCAACAACATCTATATTGTGGATGGATTTATTGGCTTTTTTCAAAGCATCAGAAATGACCTCTTCACAAACCCCAACATGGTGCCTTGCAACATCTGCAGGGATCATGCCACCTTTCTCTGTTTTATAGGCATTAAGTGAATTAGCAAGTATTCTGCCTTTATCATCGACTATGCCAACCCCAAAAGTATGCGCTGTGCTTTCTATCCCCAAACATAGTGTTTTTACCATAAATAAGCAAATTTTAAATACTTTATATGCATTTCGATTGCTATGAGAGCTATAACTGAATTAGATGAGTTTCTGGACGAAATAAAGGAGTACAACCCCCATGCAGACTTTGGGCTGATAGAAAAAGCCTACAGATTTGCCCAGGAAACTCACAAAGGGCAGAAAAGGCACTCTGGGGAAGAGTTTTTTGTCCATCCTCTTGAAGTAAGCAAGATTTTAATTAAATTAAAGGCTGACTCTGCCACAATATGCGCCTCTTTGCTGCATGATTCTGTTGAAGACTCCACTATATCTATTGAAGTAATAAAAAAGGAATTTGGCGATGAGATTGCAGAGCTTGTAGAAGGAGTTACAAAAATAATAGGAGAGCGGTTTGAAACAAAGGAATTATACAATGCAGAAAACATAAGGAAAATGCTTCTTGCGACTGCAAAAGACATAAGAGTTATCCTGATAAAATTGGCTGACAGGCTGAACAATATGAGGACATTGAGGGCGTTCAGGCCAGAAAAGCAGAAGAGAATTGCACAGGAAACCCTTGACATTTACGCCCCTATTGCGCATAAGCTTGGAATAAGGTTTATAAAAGGCGAGCTTGAAGACCTGTCATTGAAATACCTTGACCCTGAAGCATATCAGATGCTGAGAAAAAAGATTTCTGAAAAAAGGGAAGAGAGGGAAGCAGGGACAAAGGAAATCATCAGGACAATAAAAAAAAACCTTTCTGAATATGGAATAGATGCAGATGTCCAGGGAAGGGCAAAATATTTCTACAGCATCTACCAGAAGATGAAAAAGAGAGGGGTAAAATTTAATGAGATTTATGACTTAATTGCCATAAGGATAATAACAAAGACAATACCTGAATGCTATGCTGTTTTGGGTGCAATTCACGAGCTTTACAAGCCAATACCTGGAAGGTTCAAGGATTATATATCAGTTCCAAAGGCCAATGGCTACCAGTCACTGCACACATCTGTGCTTGCATCGCATGGAAAAATCCTAGAGATACAGATAAGAACATTGGATATGCACCTTATTTCAGAAGAAGGGATTGCTGCCCACTGGAGATATAAAGGAACAGAAAGGGACAAGAAGTTTGACAGGAAGATAAACTGGCTGAAGCAGGTCCTTGACTGGAAGCAGGAATCAAAAACAGCAGAGGAGTTTATTGACACGCTAAAGATTGACTTGTTTGAGAATGAGATTGTTGTATTTACTCCGAAAGGGGATCCGATATCGCTTCCTGAAAAAGCAACGCCTGTTGATTTTGCCTATGAAGTCCACAGCAACATTGGAGACCATTGCTCAAAGGCATATGTAAACAACAAGCTTGTTCCCCTTGACCATATCCTTAAGTCGGGAGATATCATACAGATAATGACGCAGAAAAACGCATCCCCTTCAAGAGGTTGGCTTGGCTTTGTCAAGACAGCAAAGGCAAGGAACAAGATAAGAAATTTCCTGAACATCAAAGATGATTTTAGGGGCAAAAAAACAGAAAAGGAGAAAAAGGCAATTGCGGAAGAGATTGACTTGTTGGGAAGAAGCGGGAGCATCAGCCTTTCAAAGTGCTGCAATCCAGAACATGAAGAGCCTATAATTGGAATCCTGACCAAAGACAAAAAAATAACCATACATAAAAAAGACTGCCATAACCTTGCAGGGATTGAAAAGTCAAAGATCGTTGATGCAAAGTGGAAAGTTAAGCATGACAAAGACTCTGTAAAGCTGAAAGTTGTAATGAAGGACAGGGTTGGAATACTGTCTGAAATACTTAACATACTTACAAATTCCAATGTTAACATTCACTCAATATACACAAGAACAAAAAAAGACCATACAGCTGTTACATTCAAGCTTCAGGTTCCGAAAGAGGTTGACTTTAACGAAGTCTATGCCCAGCTAAAATCATTGAAGGATATCATAGATATGAAGAAGGAGAATAGTTAATAGAGAAGTTAAAATAGTTAATTTTATAAACAAAATAGTAATTCGGCAGTTTGGGATGAAGTATAAATGAAATACAAGACAAAAAGCGTGATGATCGGAAGAAAGCCTGCAAAGGATGAAGATAGCTTTAAGACTGCTTTGATTGCGCTGTTTGAGGAGAACAATGCGCACAAGTCAGGCAAATCACCGACACAAGTGCTTGAGTATGAAAACATAGAGAAAGTAAGGATTAGAGGGCTAAATACTTCTTATTATTTAGAGGGCAATGATCTTGTTATCAATGACCTAAAAGAAATTGAAGTTGAAATTGAAGGCAACATGATTGTTCTTACAGGAAAACAAAGCTAAGCGTTTTTCTTTAATTTTCTAGAAATAAAATTTAAACAAATAAATATAGCGGCTTTGCAGCGTCACCCAAGACCCTACAAAGCCCAACCAAGTGTAAAACATTATTAAGTTACGCTTCATCCCAGCCTTTTATAAAAGCTGCTTCAGAAGGGCTCATCTCATCGTTATCAACGAACTCATTGATATTCTGCAAGGTGATGTCAATGTCATCAAGAGGATTCTCTTCGAGCCCGATTAAGCTGATTTTTTTCATCTGGCCCACCTCCGACTGAATATAGGGGAAACATTTATTAATATATACTTTATCCATATATTATATATACAGCATAAATAATATATGCTTTAATCTGTATATTATGGGGTGGAAATGATGGAAACTAGGCGTATCATAGCATTTGGCAATTCTTCTTATGTAATTTCAGTTCCAAAGAGCTGGATCACTGAAAATAAGCTTAAAAAAGGCGATATAGTCCAAATAGACGAGAAAAAAGACGAGCTGACTATTTCCCCAGGCCAGACTACACACGAAAAGGAAGTAAAAAGGGCTGTTATTGACTTTAAAGATGATGAGCAATTGCCTTATGTCAAGTCAAAGATTATTTCTGCTTATCTTAACAACTATGATCTTATTGAGATAAGAGGGAGATTCAAAGAAGGAGCTCCAAGGATAAAGGCTATTCTCAGAAACCTTACTGGTATGGAGATTATCCAGCAGTCAAGCGAAAAAGTAGTTGCAAAAGACCTTCTGAACATAAGAGAGATATCGATTGATATCCTAATAAGAAGAATTGACAATCTTATAAGGTCTGTTATTCTTGATTCAATGGTTTCACTGAAACAGAATAATTACCATAACTTGTTGGAGATGGATAAGGAAGTCAACAGGCTTGTTTATTTGACATATAGAGTCATAAGAGCTGCAATGCTTGACTCAAAATTGGCAAAGAAGATTTACAGAAACAACGTTATGCTGCTTTATGAATGGTCTTTGGTGACAAGGCTTGAAAAGATAGGCGACCAGTCAAAGAGAATTGCAAGGTACATCAAAGAGGCAAATTTTACAGAAAGTGACATGGAAAAGTTTGAGTCTCTTTTTGACACTGTGAAGGAATCTTACCTTGAAGTCATGAAGTCATACTACAAGAAAGATATAGAATCAGCGCTTAAATGGGAGCTTGAAAGCTCTGTACTGACAAAGAAATGCTCTGATTTTGTCAAGGCAAATCATAATGTTGCAATGCACAAGGCAATTGAAAACCTGAAGAATATGACTGTTTCCATAAAAAATGTTGCAAGGGCTGTAATTGGAATGGAAAACAGCCAGGAAGAAAATGTAACATAGGTTCTAAAAATAAAATGTCATACATAAAAACAGCCAGACACATAATGATGTTTATGATAATTATAGCACTTTTATCAGCTCCTGTTATGGCTGCAAAGCCTGCCTGGGCAGGGAAAGGAAAAGATACAACAACAGATACGACAGCCGCAACAAAATCAACTGCCACTTCAACAGGTGGAAAAACCACAACTTCAACAGCTCCTGTAAAAGAGACTGTTGTTATTGTACAAAACATAACATCCCAAGAAAGCGGATTGGAATGGGACAAGATAGGTGCGATTGTCTCCAGTATCGCAATTGTAGGCGCTGCAATTGGATGGTTTATTACAAGAAAATCCAGGGGCTTGACTTCAAAATACCTAAGAGATCTGGACAAGGCTTTCCATACTTATAAAGACAATGCAAGCAAATGCGAATCAGCTATTTACAATGTAAAAGAGGAAATTGAGAGGGATTTTTCAAAAGGAAAGCTGAATGACCAAGCACTTGCTCTTCTTGAGACAAGAGTTGACAAGTATCTTGGAAATATAAGAAAAGACGTTCTTAAAACAAATGTTGAATTGCCGGCAGATATTTTACGCGACCTGGACAAAATGCTGAAGGATGGATTTATTTCAGAGGAAGAGTATAAAAAGTTTGCATCAATGGATATTGCTTCGCTTTCAAAGAAAGACCAGGAAAAGCTGAAATCACTTGTTCAGAAATGGAGAAAAAAATAAATAATAGATAATTATATTTCTATCGTTTTTCTTTTCTATATTCTTCTTTTTTCTATCTTTATTTCTTTGTCAATAACTTTTAATTTTTTTACAACCAAATGCCCTGAATGCTTATCTTCCTTTACTTTTTCCACTTCTTCAAAAACAATTTTTTTGCTGAAGATTGGGCCGTCTGTTACAAAAGTATCATAGTAACCGCCTTCTCCTCCAACATGGAATCCATATTGTTTGGATCTTTCTATAAATTTTGGAAGTGTTTCATTGTTGATTTTAAACCCTAAAAATTCCTGCCCTAATCCATCAGATGCATACTGTGTGATGTTTATTTCATAGCCTTCTTCAATCATTTCTCTCATGACTTCATCATGATCCAGGCCGGCATGTGCTGCAAATGCCTCTATTTTATACGGCATTAATGCCTTTTGTATGCTCTTGATTTGAGTTTCCTGCAATCCGGTTCCTCCTAGCACAACAGCATCTACAGGATCTTCCTTCTGCTGCCCTAAGATTATTTCCTTTACAAGCTCTGCCTCTTTTACAGGGTCAGCCACATCACAGCCTGCCAATATATGCTTTAATCCAAGGATTTCAGCTGTCTTTACAGTATTTTCAACAGTAGCAAAGTGGAATAAAAAGCAGTCTGTTCTTGTTGGCTTTATGGACAGCAAGTACCTTATATCCCATCCTTTTTTTATGGCATGGTGTATAGCAAAAGTGCTGTCCTTTCCTCCAGAATACATTATTGCTACTCTCATAAGCCTATGGAAAAATAGATTATTTATAAAGCTTACGAAACTGTTTTGCGCCCATATTCCTTATCATTCAATCTTAAAGGAATCAACCCATTCGGCTGTAGAAAGCTTTTTTGGAATTCTATTAATCTCATCTTTGCCTCCCCTTACAAGCAAAGTCATTGTTATTCTCTTAGTAAGCCTGTTTATGTCAAGCTCGACAATAGTATATTTTTTAGTGCCAAGCAAAGCAGCCAAGGAATCATTATCTACAAATTTATTAACAGCCAGGATTACTTTTTTTTGGTAGGTGCCTATTCTTTTCATCTCAAAGTAAATATCAACAAAAACAACTAGCCAAACTGAAGCATAGGCCAAAGTGGCTATAAAAAACTGGCCAATGCCTATCAAAAGCCCTATTATTGCAAAAACCCATATGCTTGCTGCTGTTGTAAACCCAAATACTTTATCTGTTGTTTTTATAAGCGCACCTGCCCCAAGAAAACCTATTCCTGTTACAACAGCCCCTAGAAGAGCAAGAGGATCATTTGATACTATTATAGAAATAAGCCCAAGGGCGCAGGAGCCCATTGCAACGAAAATAAAGGTTCCAAAGCCTATTGGCTTGTGCGATTTTTGCCTTTCTAGGCCAAAAATAAATGACATAACGAATGTTATAAAAAACCTTATTAAGATATCAGATGTTGTTACAGGTTCAAGAGCCATAAAGCAAAATATTGTATGATGTTGTATTTAAACTTATTGAAATTAATAAAAAAGAAAGTGCTTATCCTATGTAAGAAACTTCTTCCTCGCCTTTCTTTGCCTTTTTTGAAGTCTTTTCCATTTCTTTTGTCCTTTTCATAAGCTCTTCTTCTATTTCCTTGACTTCTTCATCAAGCTCTTTTACCTTCATCTTAAGGCTCAGCTTTTTATTAAGGATGTCAAGGACTTTTTCGCTTCCTTTCATGCCTAAATAAAGAGGATGGCCATAAGTTTCAGCAAGCAGGCAAACGCCATCGATATTCTTTTCCTTTGCCAGCCCTACAAGCAAGCCTGTTACCCCGACAATTGGCCCTACAACACCAAATAGCTTTTCATTTACCTCAATGCCTTGCTTAAATTTTTTTACAGCTTCTTTTGAATTTCCTGTGCAGTAAACCTTAGGCTTTTCAGGCACTGCAGGAAGGCCTATCCCGCCTATAGTTATCATCTCCTTTCCTTTCAGCTCTTTCAGCAGGTCAAGAACGGTGTATGAGAATTCATAGCAGCTTTCCTCATCCAATGGCTGTATATCGCCGACTAAAAATATAATGTCTCTGCGCTTTCCATTGAATGATTTATAGTATACTTCAATTAAAGGAAGCTCAACAATATTGTCTTCATTTACAAACACAGAATGCGGCATTGAATTGGATGTTATTTCACAAAGCTTTTTTGCATCAAGCTGGTCGATCATAAAATCAACAGCTACTTTTCCAACGTTGCCTATTCCAGGCAATCCTTCTATCATTACAGGATTGTTAAGCTGCGGATACTTCTTAAGAAACTTCTTTATTCTCCATGCCATGATTTAGAGGATAAACGTATGGTTTAAATAGTTTTCCAACAACGGTTTCGTCCGTTGACACCGAGATTAGTGTTGGGCATAAAGCCCAACTCCATGCTCAGACAAAGCGCAGCGTTGGCACTTAAGCTGGCTATATCCAAGAGCAAAAAGCTTTAAATACCATCGGTTTATCCAAACAAATATGGAATTTGGGAATATGCTTGGATTTCTGGCTTTTTCAGCCTTGATACCATTTGTTATAGTTTACCTTATAAAATCAAAGCCAGTGGATATGGCTATCCCTTCCTTAATGTTTTTGATGAAGGAAACAGGAGATGTGCAGAAGCATACTTTTCTGAAAAGGCTGCTTAGAAACCTGCTTTTTGTCCTGCAGTTCCTTGCCCTTGCTTTCCTGGCATTTGCCCTTACATACCCTTCAATCTCAGTAAGCTATGATGCAGGAACAAGGCACAGTGTAATTGTCCTTGACATTTCAGCAAGCATGCAGGCAAAGGAAGGCAGCAGCACAAGGTTTGACAAGGCTCTTGGCATTGCCGAAAAATCAGTAAAGGGAACAACTTCAATTATACTTGCAGAAAGTAGCCCTATATTGATTCTTGAAAGAGGAACAAAAGGAAAGGCTTTGGATCTGCTTTCAGGGCTAAAGGCAAAGGCAACAGGAACAAATATAGGGGATGCAATGCTGCTTGCAGAAGAGCTTCTTGAAAACAAGGAAGGAAAAATAATTGTAATAAGCGATTTTATACAGACAGATGGCCCCGAGCCAGAGGCAATAAAATCATATCTTGAGGCAAAGAATATTTTAGTTGACTTTATCGATGTTTCAAGCAAAAGAAGCAACTTCGGGATAACCAATCTTGAAATCACAAGGCAGAATACAAAAGTGTTTGTAAAAAACTTCAATGAAATAGATGAAACTTTAACTGTTAGCGTAGTAAATGAAGATAAAGAAGTAAAAAGAATAGTACTGCCTGTGCTTGCAAATTCTGTTGAGACATTTACATTTCCAACTCCAGGAGGATTGACAAGAGTAGAAATTCTTGACAAGGATGATATGCCTGTTGACAACTTTGCGTATATAAGCAATCCACAAAGGCACAAGACAAAAGTAGCCCTGATAACAAATTATGGAAATAAGTTCCTTGAAAATGCCCTTCTTGCAACAAAAACAGTTGACCTTAATACTTATAAGCCGCCTGTATTCCCGGATTATACAGAATATGATTTAGTAATATTCAGCAATGTCTCCAAAAAAAATGTTCTTCCTGGTATTTCGCTTGACATTAAAAAAGCAGCAGGCAAGGGTGTTTCATTTGTAATTATGGCTCAGGATGAGCTTGACGAGATTGATTATGGAGACGTGCTTCCTGTTGACATAGAAGGCAAATCAGGAAGAAGCAGCATACAGAAAGTTATAGTAAATCACGTTACCAAAAATATAGACTTTGGGACTGTTTCAGAGTATTACATGGCTTCCCCTAAACAAAACGCAGTCATTATAGCAAAGGCAGACGACCAGACACCTATGCTTGTTTTGAAAGAAGAGGAAAATGCAATGGTTGCATACTATGGTATAATCGACGAAAGCTCTGACTTCAAGCAATCCCCTTCATATCCTATTTTCTGGGACAGCTTTGTTGGATTCATGCTTGGAGTTGAGGATATAAATAATTTTAACATTAAAACAGGAAAAATCCTTACCTTTCCTGTGAAAACAAAAATTAAGACTCCATCCGGAAATCTGGAAACAGAAAAGCTTATTGTTGACGAAGTTGGATTATACTTGATAGATGAAAAAACCTACGGAGCAAACCTTATTGAAGAAAAAGAGTCAGATATAAACAAAGAAGAGAAAGTCACTTCAAAAAGCTACGGAGAATATGATTTTAAAGAAGTAAAAAAAGAAAGGCTTGTCAGCCTGGAGTTATATATGCTTATGTTTGTTTTGGCTATAGTAATCATTGAAATGATATACACAAAAATAAGAGGTGATGTATAGTGTTCCTGCAGCACCCATGGGTTCTGATAGCATACATCCCTATAGCCGTAGCCATTGTCTGGCTTGTAAAAAAGAATTTTGTGCAGTTCAAGCATGGAAAAGAGATGACTGAGTATGAGCAGAAAATGAAAAAGCCAAGAAGATGGTTTATTCTTTCAAGGCTTCTTATCTTCCTTTTCCTTTTTATTGCCCTTGCAACTCCGGCGGTGATAAAGGAGGTTCCTGTTGAAGGTGATCCTATTATCACAATCCTTGCTGACAATTCAACAAGCTTTGACCTGTTTGATACTGCATTGGCAGGAAGCCTGAAAGGCCAGCTTGACAAGTATGTCCCTACAACAATAAAATACATAGCAACTGGAGAAAGGTCTGCAATAGGAGACGGGGTTCTTAACAATATGAAAGGGGATGACAACCTGCTTATTATTTCAGACGGAAATAATAACTTTGGGAAGCCGCTTGGAGAGATACTTCTTCTTGCTGCAAATTTGAATACAACAGTTAATGCCGTAAAGCTGAAGCCAAAAAGGGATGACACTGCAGTAAGCATATCAGGGCCTGCGCAGGGGATAATAGGAAGCGATACTACTTTTTATGTTGATGTAATGCAGGTAGGAAGCCAGAAGGATTATTACCTAAGCGTTGAAGTTGACGGTGTTACTGTTCTAGAAGATCAATCATCTGGAGCAAAAACCTTTACTTTTACACAAAGGCTTGGTGAAGGATACCACACAGTAAAAGCAGACATACTGATTGATGATTATTTCAAACAAAATAATGTGTATTACAAGTCTTTCAAAGTTGTTCCTAAGCCAGATATATTATTTGTTACAAAAAAAACTTCATTATTAGGAGATGAGCTTGAAAAAATTTATGATGTTACAATAAGCGACTTTATGCCAGCTACACTGCCTTATGCTGCTGTTGTTATCAATGACCTTTCAGCATCAGAAATATCCCCTTTTACCGACCAGATGATTGATTATGTAACAGAAGGAGGAGGCCTTCTTGTTATAGGCGGGCAAAATGCATATACAGAAGGAAACTATAAAGACTCTGTATTTGAGACATTGCTTCCTGTAATTTCAGGAGAAGGTGAGAGGAAGCAGGATGAGAGAATAAATATAATTATAGTTATTGACATTTCAGGAAGCACTGGAGGAGGCCCTGTTGATATAGAAAAAGCGCAGGCTATAGCAATCCTTGATGACCTTAAAGGTGATGACAGTGTGGGAGTTGTTGCCTTTAATGCAGAGGCATTTACCATTGCTTATCCTGCAAAACTAAAGGAAAAGAAAGAGGAGATGAGGTCAAAGATTGCTTCCTTGAAAGATGGGGGAGGAACTCATGTTGAGACTGGAATTGAAAGGGCCACTGAGCTGCTGCAGGGTGCGCAGGGAAGCAAGACCATAATACTGATATCAGACGGCCATACAAAAGATGAAGGGGGGTCTTTGAAAGCAATAAAAGGTGCTGGCTTTGCAGGCATCAAAACTTATGTTGTTGGAATAGGGGAAGGAACAAACGACAGGTTTATGGAAAGCGCTTCTGTATATGGAGGAGGTGCATACTTTAAGCCAGCTGAAACAGAAAAGATAAAGATTTTGTTTGGAGAGCCTGATGAAGAAGAGAAAGACCAAAAAAATATTGTTGTGCTTAACTCCAATCATTTCATCACAAGCAACCTGAACATGTCAGGCGCGCTTGCTGGATTTAACATTGCTGTTCCAAAAACATCTGCCAACATGCTTGTGTCTACAGGACAAGGAGCGCCTATACTGACTGTATGGAGGTTTGGCCTTGGAAAAGTTGCAAGCATTACAACAGATGATGGAACAGGATGGGGAGGAGTACTGCTTTCTGAAAAAAATTCAAAAATGTGGACAAAAACAATAAATTGGGTTATAGGGGATCCTGAAAAGAACCTTCCTTACAGCATAAGGACTTTTGACACAAGCGTAGACAAGCCAACAACAATAGTATTGAGAAGCAGCAGCGATCCCGTTTCTTCGCAGCTAAAGTTCTACAAAACAGACGAGAATATTTATGAAGCAGAGTTCATACCTGAAAAGCCAGGGTTTTTCTCTTTCCTTGATTCAGTTGTTGCTGTAAATGACAATTCAGAATATGCAAAGATTGGCTTAAACCCTGAGTTGGAAAGCCTTGTTACAATAACAGGAGGGGAAATGTTTGAAGAGGATGATATTGAAAATATGCTTAAAAAGGCAGTTGTAGCTTCTAAAAGGCTGGAATCAAGATCTGTGCCCGTAAGATGGCCTTTTATGCTACTTGCCTTATTGCTGTTTTTAGGGGAGATATGCGTCAGAAGGGTGTTTGGATGATATCGAAAGGTATTTAAATACGCGATATAGCGCTTATATATCAAAAATACATGTTTTAGATTGAAAAATGGCATATATGAAAAAGAATGTCAACATAATGCTTTTGCTTCTTGTAATCATAGTCATAGCTGCGCTTGCGGGGATGACTGTTTACTACCAAAGCACTTACAGCAACCTTACAACTGACTACAATAAAAAGATGCATAAGGTAGAGCAGCTTCTTGATGAGCTGAACGCACAAAGGGAAGCCCTTAATGAAACTACATTTGAGCTTACTATAAAAAAGCAGAGAGAAGAGCAGCTGACAGGCCAGTATTCTGAGTTAAGGACAGAAAAAGACGAGATTATTGCAGAGCTGTCAGCCACAAAGGAAGAACTGACGGATGTAAAAAGCGAATTAAGCATGACAAAGAATGCGCTGACAGAAAAGACATACGAGCTGAATATAGCAAAAGAAGAGATTACAGACCTTAAAGGTGCGCTAGCCAATAAAGATGAAGATTTGAAAGATTGCAAAGACGATCTGAACCAGTGCGAAGCGGGTTGAAATGAAAGGCTTTAGAAGAGTAGTGCATGAGATCAGGGCAACTTTAATCAGCATAATTATTCTTCCGATATTATTGAACGCAATACTGATATTCCTTTCATTTTTTATTGTCCTTTCATTCTTCCAGGTCATTGTATGGTTTTCATACATTCCACCTATTGCATACATCATAATTGACTTTCCAAAGAAGTACAAAACAAACAAAATACTGCTTATTGAAAAGCACTTTCCGCATTTAAAGGAAAAGCTAAGGACTGCTGCTGATTATGCAAATGTAGACAATGATGTCATCGATACGCTTCAGCAGGAAGTTGTGGATGAGCTTAAAAATGTAAGAACATCAAGCTTTTTTGACACAAAAAGGTTTATTTTAAAGGGGTTTGCATGCGTACTTCTTAGCTTTGGA
>CAYWPA010000012.1:0-23606 GCA_964459835.1 uncultured Methanosarcinales archaeon | reverse complement strand
ATAATATTTCTTACATCTCTTAACCTTGACATGGCAAATGTGAAGTTTAAAATTGCTGATACAGTAAGGGATATTGCAGAAAAGACAAACATTATAAATCTGGAAGACTCAGACAGCAAAACAAGCCTTCAGGAAGGCGCTGCAAATGAAAGCGGCGGCAAGGGAGGAGACAGGCTCTTCAGGAACATATTCGGAGAAGAAAACGTCGCTTTGCTCGGGAATGAGGAGATTGAAGTCAAGATAAAATCTTCAACATTTGAGTTTGATATCAGCGAAATAAAGGAGCCTGAAGAGAGGGAATTTGAGAATGATTTTCCTGAAGATGTTTACATCCAGACAGCTGAAACAAATGTAGAGCAGAGCATTGCAAAAGAGCACCAACAGCTTGTAAAGGATTATTTCAAAAACCTGGCAGGCGGGTAAAAAGTGAATTTGGATTAAGAAGGTGAATTGGAATGAAGAGTTACGACAAAGCATTCAAGACATTTTTTGAGGAAGTTGGAAAGACCATCATCGGGCAGGAAGAGATGATTGAAGAGATAATGGTAGCTATGCTGTGCGACGCAAACGCATTGCTTGAGGGGTACCCTGGCCTGGCAAAGACATTAGCAATAAGCACGATTTCACAGCTTATGGATTTGAAATTTGCAAGGATCCAGCACACTCCTGACTTGATGCCTTCTGATATTACAGGAACATACATTATCCAGGAAAAGGACGGAAAAAGGGAGTTTAAGTTCCAGCCTGGGCCTATATTCGCAAACATTGTCCTTGCAGACGAAATCAACAGGGCAACTCCAAAAACACAGTCAGCATTATTGGAAGCAATGCAGGAGAAGCAGGTTACAGTGTTCGGAGAAACATATAAGCTTGACAGGCCTTTTTTTGTGCTTGCCACGCAGAACCCTATAGAGCAGGAAGGAACATATCCATTGCCTGAAGCTCAGGCAGACAGGTTTTTGCTTAAAATCAGAGTCGGATATCCGTCTCCTATCGATGAGATGAAGATAGTTGACAAATATACTTCTGTATTGAAAGAAGAAAAGTTTCCTGTCCTCATAAACAAAAATTCATTGCTTGCTTTGCAGAAGCTTGTAAGGCAGGTTCCGATTGCAAACGACCTTAAAAAAAGCGTAATAAAAATAGTTACAGATACAAGGAGAGCAACAGGATTGATAGAGTATGGAGCTTCTCCAAGAGCATCCATTGGATTGATCCTTGCTTCAAAGGCAAGGGCATTGATACATGGAAGGAATTATGTAAGCAGCGAAGATATCGCAAGAATGGCATTGCCTGTTTTAAGGCACAGGATAATACTTAACTTTGAAGCAGAGAGAAAGGGAATGACAACAGACGAAGCCATAAAGGAAATTATTGCAAGAAGCAATAAAGAATAAGTAAATAAACAATATAAAATAATAATTAAAATAAGCAATAGTTAAAATGATTGATAATCAAAATGATTGAAACAGGGTTTCTGGATCAGCTTAACAGGTTTAGCCTGATTGTAAACAAAAGAGTCACTTCTAACTATGCTGGGGAAAGAAGGAGCATTGCAGAAGGCCAGGGTATAATCTTCAAAGACCATAGGATGTATGTTCCTGGGGACGACATAAGGAAGATTGACTGGAAGGTGTATGCAAAGACCGACAGACTTTACATCAAAAAGTTTGAAGAAGAGAGGAATTTAGCAGTGCATATTATTCTTGACCATTCTGCCTCAATGGGTTTTGGAAGCCCGTATTCAAAGTTTGATTACGCAGGAATGATTGGGCTGGGTTTCGCTTACCTTGCAATTAAAGATAATGAGAAGTTCCAGTTTTCAACTTTTTCAGATGATTTGAATATTTTCAAGCCGAGAAGAGGGAGAAGCAACCTATTGAATATGGTTGATCATCTTAATGCTGTAAAGCCAAAAGGCATGTCAAAGTTTTATGAGAATTTACACAGCTATATGAAGCTTGTAAAAACAAGATCATTGATAGTCATTATCTCTGATTTCTTGATTGACCTTGAGGAAGTAAGATCTGCACTTTATTTGCTGGGGGACCATGATATAAGGATAGTGCAGGTTCTGGATGCAAAGGAAAGAAGCCTTACGATAGAAGGGGATTTGCGCCTGCACGATGTTGAGACAAAAGGCATTTTAAGGACTTTTATCAGCAAGAGGCTGAGAAGCCACTATGAAAACAAGCTTGAAGAGCACATTGGAACAATAAACCAGTACTGCAATGACCTTGGAATAAAGTTTTTTTCTGTCACAACAGACAGGCCTTTGTTTGACGTGTTTTATGAGATATTGAAGTAGAAAGTTGATAAGGAAAAATATATAAATGCCAATAGCAATACATAGAAAAATATAATACTAAGAGGAGCAAAATGGGAAATGTAACATTAGAGCAAATTAACAAGAATGTCTTGGCCATTAAGCACGAGCTTGATGAAATAAAACACCATATGGAAGAAGACCATATGGAATTGTCCGAAGAAACAAAAAAGAAAGTAGAAGAATCAAGAAAAAGGCCTATTGCCAAAATGAAGTCACAGAAAGAAATAGAAAATAAATTCTTATGATATTTGAAATTAAATATGACCATGAAGCTGAAAAACAGCTTGAAAAATTGCCTAAAGCTATTTCTACAAGAATTATCAAAAAAAATAGGAAATGTTGCAAAGACTGGCACAGGCATAGAGCCTTTGAAAGAATTTAAATATGGTTTTAAGATAAGGATAGGCGATTATAGGGCGCTAGTTGATGTTTATTATAACCCAAATATCATCGTTGTGAGGGTAGTTGACCATAGAAGCAGAATTTATAAAAGATAAAAATATTGAAGAGTATTATAAAGAAAAAGCTGTGAAACCTGGCTTGCCTACATCCCTTTAGCCTTTCTCCTATACTCTGCATACTTGTCTTCAGGAGAATATTTTGCAGGCCCAGTATTAAGCGTTTTTTTGCCGCAGTGCTTTTCCTCCATTGTATATGCATCGCAGGCGGAGCATTTCATTATGTGCTTCATGATTCTGCCCTCTCAAAGCTTCCTTCACCGCCTTTTTTCTTGATGAAAGAAATAACAGGATCCACTGCATTTTTAAGAAGGTCTTCAGCTGTTTTATAGTCCTCTGCCTTTACATTGACAGAATATTTTCCTCCCCCTAAATACTTTATTTCAACATCTTTTGCCTGTGAAAGCGCTTCTTTTATTATCTCTACTCCGTCAGGGGCATATGATATAAGCTTCAGGTTTCCACCGATTGAAACTTCTGGAGGGATAATCCTCTGCTTTATCATCTCATCAAGCTTATCAGCAAGCTTTTTTTCCAGGCCTGTTATGCTTATGTCCTCCTCACCAATAGCTATTGTCTCAAAGCAGCTGTATAATGAATCATATTTTCCCTCTATTTTTTTTGTTATGCCTTCATATAATTTCTCCAGCGGAATCTTTGCTTCTTTAGAGAACATCTCAAGAATTTTCTCAGCCAAATGCTCATGCTTTATCCATTCATTCTTGGCGCGCTTCTGAACTTCTGTGGCCCTTCTTAAAGAAAGCTCAATATGCCCTCTTTCTTCATTTACCTTAAGAACCTTGCAGATTATTTTTTTCCCTTCCTTTACATAGTCCCTTATGTTTCTTATTCTTCCTGGAGAAATTTCAGAAATATGGATTATGCCTGTCTTGCCATACTCATCAAGGCTTACAAAAACAGAGTTGTACTGCACATTTGTAACTGTGCAAATGACAATTTCAGAGTCTTCTGGAAATCCTTCTTTTTTGTATAGCATTGTTAATAAAGCATATAATTTATTTTTTATTTTAAATAATCTTTTATTTTAAAGCCTTATTCAAGAACTTCAAGTATTCTTGCCTTTACCCTTGTCTTTCCGCCTGTTGCCTCTCCAAGATCCTTGCCGCAGACAAGGCATTTGACTTCAGAAGAAGCCTTGCCGAACATTATCTGCTCATTCTTGCATTTAGGGCACCTTACTTTTATGAATTTGCTTTCTGATTCCTTAAGCTTTCTCATTTGAACTCAATCCTCTTTGCCCTGAATCCCTGCCTCTGGACGTGCATCTTTTTGCATACGCTGCATTCAAACCTAAGGTCTGTTTTTTTGCTTGACTTCTTTCCAGTCATCTTAAACTTTGTGATAGCAGGCTTGCTTCCATATTTTCCACGATTTCCTGCGCCTCTTCCAAGCCCTCTTTTCCTAGCCCTGTACTTTGAGCCATGGCTTAGTGAAGATGGTGCTTTCTTTTTAGCCTGAGATACCTTATGCTCTGTATGCTTCTTGCAGTAGGGGCAATACCGTTTTTTTGCTTTTGGTAGTTTCATTTTCGATGCTCAGCTTATGTATTCAGCTCTTTCTTTTTTCACAAGAACT
The DNA here is from genome assembly GCA_964459835.1 of uncultured Methanosarcinales archaeon. Lineage (GTDB taxonomy): Archaea > Nanobdellota > Nanobdellia > Woesearchaeales > UBA12501 > CAYWPA01. The sequence continues at coordinate 19,223 of CAYWPA010000012.1, read as the reverse complement.
TCTGCAAGTTCTTTTGGGAGCTCTGTTGTCTCGCCTTCCATAAAAGGGCCGAAGATTTCCAGGTTTTTCCCGACAAATTTTGGAACAGCATGAAGGAATTTTATAACAGCATTGCTGTTGCCTTCCTCTGTTTTATCCTCAATATCCTTGGCTGGTTTGAGAGTTATATTTAAAGTTTGCGCTTCCTGCTTTACAGCTTCTGGAATCTTCTGGTTGATTATATTGTGAAGTATGCTTTGCCTGAAATTGCTTAAATTTCCTTCAACTGTATTGAACAGTGAAAGCTCTTCTCCAAGCAAAGAGCTTGTGTCTATAATGTTGCTCTGCGTCCTTGCCTTGTCAAGAGCCATTACCGTTATCTTCTTTTCCCTTCTATCATAAAGCTCTTTTATTATTTTCTTTATATTCTGAAGCTGAATCCTTGTTTTTTCAACCTCGTCTTCTGCAAACATTCCTGTTTTTTCAAGTATTTTGCTCTTGTCCTTCAGATAATCCACTACGTCTTCAAAGAAGTTTTCAGGAAGCGCTTGCAAATCCTCTCTTCCCTTCTCCCTTCTTAATAGCTCAAAGAGAGTTTCATAGGTTATTGTAACCTCTTTTGTGGTCATAGGAAACAGTATTTTACTTGTGTTTTTAAAGATTACTAGTAGTTCTAGTTCCATAATGGATCAGAATAGTAAAATAAAGCTGAATTATTTTCTATATAGAAGAAAATTAAGAAATGCCTTAAAACAGCATAAATTATTTAAGAAGTCAATATTTTGCCTTTAATATGGCCAAATTAGAGTTCAAAGACCTTACTTTTGATGATAATGGATGCAAAATAAAGGTTAATTTCCTTAGATTGTACTATTTTGACATTAACAAAGAAGACATTGGTGCAATAGGAAAATTTAAGCTTGACAATAAAAACAGGCATTCAATTGAGTTTGACGCCAGCGAAAAGAAGGCAACTAACAAATTCAATATGCTGATAACAAAGGGCTTTCAAAATCTGAGAAACAAGATAAACAACAATCCAACAACATATATACACAAAAATTCCGGAGTTCCATTGATAGGAGCATTGTCTTTTGGCATTGTTGACAAAGGATCAAGCATGCTAGAAGTAAAGCCAATGACTGGCTGCAATATGAACTGCATTTTCTGCTCTGTTGATGAAGGGCCTGACAGTAAAAAGATCAGGGATATTGTTGTTGAAGAAAGATATTTAGTTGAAGAAATTGAAAAACTGCTAAAGTATAAAAAACCGCAAAAACAGTCAATCGATGTTTATATCAATCCGCATGGAGAGCCATTGCTTTACGCAGATATTGCTGATTTAGTTAAGGATATTTCTAAGTTTAATGAAGTAAGGAAAGTGATAATAATCACAAACGGAACACTGTTGAATAAGCAAATGATTGACGACCTATCAAGTACAAAATGCGAACTTAATGTTTCCATAAGCGCTTCTGGAAAAGAAAAAGGAAAGGAAGTGATGGGAACAAAAGCCTATAACTTGGAATATGTGAAAGAAATGCTTGAATATGCATCCGGAAAGCTGCCCATAGTCATAGCTCCTGTTATCATGGAAGGCATAAATTTTGATGAATTAAGAGGAATCATAGAGTTTGGCAAAAAGATAGGCGCAAAGATAAGGCCGCAGAACTTCCAGCACAATAAAATGGGCAGAAATCCTGTCAAGGAAATTAAGTTTGATGATTTTGCTGAAAAAATAAAAGAGTTGGAAAAAAAGTATGATGTTCAGCTGTTGGAAACAGAATTTGATGTTCAAAAAACAAAGGAATTTGAAAAACCTTTCATAAAAGGAAAGACAGTAATTGCAGATATAGTCTTCCCTGGAAGGTACAAAAAAGAGAAGATAGCAGTTGCAGGTGAAAGAGCCATTGTTGTCCCTTCTGCTGAAAAGCTTGGAAAGGCAAAATTAAAGATCCTGAAATCAAGCCATAATACTTTCCTGGCTAAGCCTGTAAATTAATTTTAATTTGATTATTTTTAATTTTTTTAATTTAGTTTTTAATTCTTAGAAAAAAGAAGAAAAAAGAAAAAAGAAAAAAGAAAAAAGAAAAAAGAAAAAAGAAAAAAGAAAAATTTTACGAACTCGTTACTTCAACGAATTTACTGCGGAGCACTAACCTCTATGTCTGACATAGATGTTCCGGTTACTACTACTTCCATACCGGTCAACTGTGCAGCATAGTTCTCGTACTCAGCAACAACTTTGGCAGCTCTTCTTGTATCGTCTGCATTGTAACCAGCTACAAGCATAGCTACATTTCCATCGTTCTCGAACAACTTGATTATAGCTGTTCCAGGCTCGATGCCGGATTCTTCTCCACACATTGGTGTTGAAGAGCCCATTATTGTAGCAGCAGCTGGGTTGATACAAGGTCCTCCTACTAAAATCATGTTCTGGCTTGTCTCTTGCCCAGCAACTTCGCTAGCAAGTTTAGCAGAACCTACGCTGATTTCAGATAGGATAACTGGCACTCCGCCAGCAGCAGATCCGAATCTTGTGACCTGCACGCTACCTATTGTTACCAATACGTCAGCTCCCCTCTGTGTTAGAGGGTACTCAATGGTTAGCTCGTCTGCATCGTTTACGTTGTCTTGGTCAGTCTTTTCGAAGAATGATCCATAGGTTGATAAACCCTGGTCTAAGTCTTCTTCGTCAAGGCTTTCCATCTTCAACATTACGATTGTTGTGTTGAACTCGTCTACTGCAACTCCTGTGTAGGTTGAGTTAGGCAAGTCCTGTGTGTTCACGTCCAGGTTCATCTCGCTAGGAGATGTTGGGAAGAAGGTTATTGATATGTTCTCTGATACTCCTGTATCAAGAACTCCATCTCCATCAAACTCGCTAGACAATGTTACCAAAGTAGTGTTGAAGGTAAATCCTGCAGCACCTGCAGAGGTTGTTGCCTGTGTGATGTTGTACGAAGTCTTGTCTGCCTCGTCTGCAACAACTCCTCTTAGGTAATTCTCTGCGTTCTCTGTACCTAAGTCAACAATTCCTCCACCATTTATTGTTACTCTGATTTCCTGTCCGTCAACTCTCTGGTCTCCGTTCTGGTCAACTGCCAAGGAAACTGCATTTCCTAATACAGTCTCGTTTTCAACGTAAACGTTGAAGGTGTTACCGCCTACTACAAGTGTGTTAGCAAAACCAACAACTCCGTTGATTGTGCTATCTGAGTAGGTGATTTCCCTCTGGCCAGTTCCTTCATCATTGAAGGTGACTTCCCTATTAGCTGTATCAATACTCTCGTATGTTAATACGTGAGTAAATGATGTCTCGTCTCCTTCAGGGAAGGTTGCACCAGCTTCGTCTGTTAAGACAAACCAGTCCTGCTCATCAATGTTGAAGATGTTTCCTGTTGCGTTTACAACACCTGCAGGGTTCTGCTGGCATACGCCACAGTTACTGCCTGTTGCGTTGTGAACTACTCCAGCCAGTGATGGGTTTAATCCTGTTGCATCCTGGTATCTACCTGAAACGTTCAACAATGCTCCAACTCCTGTAACGTTGATGTTACCTTCTGTAAAGACCAAGTCGTTGTCTTCATCTCCGAATTTCATGAAGCTTACTTCATCTCTTGAGTTATCCATGTATGGAACGTCATATTCCAAACCTTCTCTGTTTGTGAAGATTAAGTCGTATGAATCGTCTCCATTTGCGTCAAACTGCAAGATAGAAGTTCCTGTGTCTGTCAGTCCTTCGTACCTTATGTCCCAGGCTTCTGTCAGCATTCCTTCAGGCTCATCCAAGTATTCTCTCATACCGTGGCCTGGAGCAATGTAAACATCTCCCCTAGGGGAATCAGCCTGAAGCCTGTACTGCATTGACTGGATCTCGAAAACATCTTGTGAAACGACATTACCTCTTATCTTAATGTCAGCATCTTCGATGTCTTCTTCGTGGATTTCTACTCCTCCTTCATCAAACTTGTCGTCTGTGAAGTTGGAATCTGTCAATTCTACCTTGTTAGCTCCAAGGAAGAATTCAACAATGTCTCCACCAGTCTCTTCTTCAGCTTCGTTTGGTAAGATTTCTCTTATTCCAATCTGTGTACCGTCTACAAGAATGTCTGTCTCTCCATCTTCCAACTCGTCGGTGATTTCGCCGTTAACATTGAACTTAACGGTTCCTTCTCCGCCGTCAGCATTATCGGAAATAATTACGACATTTACTTCGTATTCTTTTCCGTCGATGGTGTATGTTCTTGTCTCTCCTTCTTCTAATGTGTCAAGCACGTCTCCACCCAATAGCTCCAACGTAACTGATGTTGGTGATTGCTGAAAGTTGGATGTGTTACCAGCTGTAATGATTCTTGTGTCAACAATTGAGAAGATTGTTCCCAGCATGTTGATTTCCTCGTCTTCAAGGTCGTCAAGCTCTTTAGGTCCTGCGGTTCCTGACTGGAAATCGATTTCTGACTCAACACCCTCTTCGAATTCAACTTCAAATTCAAAGACAGTTTCTCCATCTTTGCACTTCAAGTAGTCTCCTACTACATCATCTTCATCCTCTTCGAATACAACTATGCATGAAGGGATTCTTTCTGTTGATGTAGCGTTTATTACATCTTCGAACCTTAAGTACTGGTTGTAGTCAGTAGCTCCTTCGTCTGTAACGATGGTTCCACCTTGCAATCCAGCTAGGTCGAATTCTGTTAAGGTTTCCTTAACCTTGCCTATTCTTTCCCTAATTTCCAATAGGTCATTAGGTTCAGAGATCTGAACAGCGTCTCCAGCTACTGATAGAACTCCTCCTGCTCCTCCTGGCTGTGTAGGGCCAGAAACAGGCTGTCCTAAAGCAAACTGTAGGCTTGTTCCGATATCTACTGCCCCGATAACGTCTTCAGCTGCAGCTTTGTCACCAACTACGATTACTGCATTAAATTGTCCGTCTGTAACAAACGGTGCAGGGTAGTCAGCAAGGTCAGCAGCCATAGCGCTAAGAAGTGTAGCTCCTACCATAGAAACTCCAATTCCCAAGGCAGCAACTTTGTTAATTGCCTTTCTTACTTTCATTGTCTAAACACCTCGCGTTTAGTTCCTTTTGGCTATCTATCCTTTTTGGCTATCTAGGTCTACCTTGGCTATCTTAGCTCAGACTCTTCAGTCTAAGCCAACCTACTATAAAGATTAATTTTGGTTTATAAAGCTTTTGTATTCACTATCATTATACGACGGTAAATACGATATAAAGCTTTTTATGGCCTTATTTTAACCTTTATAACAAGTCATTACTTTTGAATAAGGAATATCTTTCCTTATCCACAGCCAGCACTTAAGCTGGCACCAAGATATGAAATAAGAGGCGGTTCTTTTTTATATAATTTGAGTGGCCTTAAGAAGCAGTTTTTGTTGTTTTACAGTCCAATATAATAATAAAGGCTATGTTACAGTCTTTTTTTAGTTTAAAGTTTATTTTGTTTTTATTTTTTAAAATAAAGCAGAAAAAGCATGAAAAAGACAAGAGAAACAATAATCATCAAAAAGTAAAACTGCGGACGGCAGGATTCGAACCTGCGTAAGCACTAAGCTAACAGGGCCTAAACCTGTCCCGTTTGACCGCTCCGGCACGTCCGCATAATCATCAAAAATAAAGCAATAAAAGACAAGAATCTAGGTTGTTTTTAAAGTTATTTCTTTTAGCTTTTCTTTTGCAATGCTTTTTGTCGGGTCTAGCTTAAGGGCCTGTTCAAATGCCTTTTTTGCTGCAACAAGGTTTCCTGTTTCAAAAATTGCTAACCCCAAGCCAAGCCAGCCAACTGGATTCATTGGGTTGATATCAACAACTTTTTTATATGATTTAGCAGCCATATCAAACTTCTTGTTGCTCATAAACAATAAAGCCGCAGAAGAATAAGCAGTAGTATCTCTTGGGTCAAGCTCAACTGCTTTTTTGAAAGCCTCGTCAGCTTTTTTCATCTCCCCCAAAGCTGCATAAACCTCTATCAGCAATGAATATGCTTTCTGGTTTTTATTGTCCAGCTCAAGTGTTTTTTCTAATTCTTCTTTAGCCTTTTTGTAATCCTTGAAAACAATCAACAGCCTCCCTAATTCAAGATGATTTTGTGGGTCGCTAGGATTTTCTTTTATTTTTTCCTCAATCAGCTTAGCATGCATATCTAATTTTTCTTTCCTAAATCCATCATGCATAACAGGAAAATGATGTATGGGTATTGAAGTCTGCTTTAATTTACCGTTTATCTTTGCAACAGAAGGAGTGAAGTCCTCATGGATTTTATTCTGGTACTTTATGCCTTTGTTATTCTGAAACATCCTGGGAGTATTATTTGGCTGATATCCCAATAATCCTGTGCTTTCTTTGTAGGTGTCTCTTGAAGCAGAAACAAAATTCCTTATGTTTGCATTGTTTGAATAAAGCCTCTGCACAAACCCATAAGCTGCATATTCTTTGTTCTCTGCAAGCTTTTTTATTTTTTCATGGTCTTCCTTGGAAATAGCTTCGTCTGCGTCAAGAATGAATATCCAGTCCTTTGCTGCCTTGCTTATCGCGAAATTCCTCGCAGCGCTAAAATCGTCAACCCATTTAAAATCATAAACCTTGCCTGTGAATTTTTTTGCCAGGCTTGAAGTATTGTCCGTGATCCCTGTGGCAACAATAATTAATTCATCAAAAAGGCCCTAGACAGAGCTTAAGCATAATTCTAGATTCTTTTCCTCATCCCTTACTATCATGCAAAGTGAAATTGACATGGCGCTATCCGATTGATACAGAATACCTTATATTTGTCCTCAAATCGTTTATTTTTTTCCTGATTTTCTTTTCAAGGATATCATTGTTCTTATTCAGGTTCAAAGCCATGTTAAGATAATTCATTGCCTTGTCATAATTCCTGCTTTTTATGAATATTTCAGCGAGATTGTAGTAGGCAATAACATTTGGCTTTGCCTTTATTGATTTTTCATAATATTCCACTGCCTCTTTTATTTTCTTTTCATCGAGAAGAATCTCTCCCATGATAAGATAGGATTTGAAGAACCTAGGCTTCATGGAAATTACCTTTTGCAGCATATTCTTTGCTTTTTCTGCCTGCTTTGAATTTTTATAAACCAATGCAAGCTCAAAGCTCTGCTTTATATCTTCAGGATTTTTCTTCAGCTCTTTTTCAAGTATTTCCATATACTTCTGCCTTTTCTGCTCTTGTGTATGTGTATTATCCTGCCTGTCAAAGCCGTAATGGTGTATAGGTATATTTGCGTGCTTTATCTTCCCTTTATTTTCAATTATTGACTTTTCTATTGTTGCATGGACAGCATACCTGAACTTAAACTCCTTTTTGTTCCTGAACAGCCTGACTAAGGGAGACGGCACAAATCCTTTATACTCTCTTTCTTCCTTATACCCCTTGGCTGTTGTCTGGAAAAATGCCTTTTGATCGTCGTTTGTATAGTTTCTTTGTATTAACATATAGCCATCAACCTCTTTGTCTTCAACCAAATCCTTAATCTTTTTGCAGTCCCTTTCTGCTATTGTCTCGTCTGCATCCAGCACCAAAACCCAGTCTCCTGTAACATGCTTCAGGCTTTCATTTCTTGCAATAGAAAAATCTTCTGGCCACTTATAATCAATTATTTTTGCGTTTGGATACGCTTCCCTTGCTTTGTCTTTTGTTTTGTCCCTGCTTCCTGTGTCAAGAACAACAACTTCATCCACAATCCCCTTGACAGAATTTATAGCATAGGCTATGCAAGACTCTTCATCCTTTGCAATTATGCATAAGCTTATTGTTGCCATTTTATTGCCTTTTTGCATTATTTAAGGCCTGGAAAAAGCTTTTTTCCCTTGCTTAATATATCTTTTGCTTTTTCCTCCTGCTTTGCCTTCCTGTAATACACAGCAAGGTTTTGATAGTATGATTTTACATTTGGATTAAAAGATACTGCTTCTTTCAGCATCTTTTCTGCCTCTTCCCTTTTCCCCAGCCTTAGCAATGCATCAAAGAAATTATTGTGTATCATTACAGAAACAGGGGTCCTGCTTTTCCTATCCATTGCAATACCCTGCCTCAGCACAGTGACTGCTTCCTGTATCTTGCTGCTGTTTAAGTAAGCAACCCCTAGATTGTTGCAGACAATGATATTTTTTGACTTTCTTTTGATTAAAGTTTCAAGAATTTCAATTGCTTTCTTTGAATCATTGTTTTTTATGTATAAGGTGGAAAGCTGTATATATGCAGATTCTGTGTCTGGATTGTGCCTTATTGCATGCTTAAAGATGTTTTCTGCTTTTTCTTTTTTTCCGAGCCTTTCATAAGCTATTCCAAGCAAAACCATAACATCGTAATTATGGGATGATTTTAGTGTTTTTTCAAAGTAGCCTGCTGCTTTTTCAAGCTCTCCTGCATCAAGGCACATCTGCCCTGCCTCAAACAATGCCTGTGTGTTTCCAGGGTCTTTTTTCAGCTTTTCCTCAACCAGCTTAAGATAGCTTTCTTTTTTTTCTTTTTTTGACTCTCTGAGCTCTTTGTAATGGTGTATTGGAATGGACGTCGGCAATGCCTTAAGCTTTGCCTTTTCCACTGAACCAATTATTGTCTCATGCACTTTTCCATCAAATTTTACACCTTTTTTATTCTTGAACAGCCTGAAGATCGGATTTAAATAATAGCCTGCAAAGCCTTTTGCATGCTTATCATTCTCGCCTGTATTCATCCAGCTTATAGTAAACGAGTTGTTTGTATAGCTCTTTTCCAGGAATCCAAAGACATCAATTTCATTGCCTGCCTTTTCTATAAGCCCCTTTATTTTTTTATGGTCTTCCTTTGCTATTGCTTCATCTGCATCAAGAAATAAAATCCAGTCCTTTGTTGCTTTGCTTATCGCGAAATTTCTGGCAGCAGAGAAATCATCTGCCCATTTAAAGTCGAATATTTTGTCTGTGAATTTTTTTGCAATATTTTTTGTATTGTCTGTGCTTCCTGTGTCAACAATAATGATTTCGCTGACTAGATCCTTGACAGAATTAAGGCATTCCTCCAGGAACTGCTCTTCATCCTTAACAATCATGCAAAGAGATATTTGTGATGCTGGCATTTTACACTGATTTTAATTTCTTTATTTTGTTTATTGACTCTGCAAACCTTTTCAGCCCTGTGTTTTCATATGCCTTCTGGAGAACGTCCTTTACAACATCATAGCTTTTTTTCCTGAATAATGCAATTGAAAGGTTATGGTATGCAGGAACGCTTTTGCTGTTCAGCTTCAATGCCTTGTTCAAAAAGAACACTGCATCGTCAAGCCTTCCAAGCTCTATCATCAAAACACCCATGTTTACAAAGGCTATCTCATCATTAGGATGGAGCTCTATTGCTTTTTCATAGGCCTCGACAGCCTCTTTTATCTTATTCTGCTGCGTATAGATCTCACCGATAAATGCATATGGGTTATTGTACCTTGGGTTAATCTCTGCTGCTTTTTTGAAATATCCAAGGGCCTTGTCTAAGTCATGAAGCCTTCTGTGTATCCTTGCAACCTCAAAGTAAGGCTTAGGATCATTAGGGTTGCCTTTTATTTCCTCTTCCCCTATTTCCAAGTATTTGTTCAGCTTTTCAAAAACTGTTCCCTCATGCGCATACCCGTAATGATGTATTGGAATCTGCGTCATGCTGAGCTTTCCGTTTTTTTCAATTATTGACTTTTCTATGATTTCATGAACAGGATACTGGAAATAAAACTCTTTGTTGTTCCTGAACAGCCTGACTAAAGGAGAAATAAAATAGCCCATATACCCTTTGGATTCCTGGCATTGTTCAGCAGGCTTCCATCCTGCAAGCTTTGCATCATCTGTATAGTTTCTCTGCAGCATGGCAAAGCCATCAATATCGCCTGATTTTTTGTCATCAACCAATACCTTTATTTTTACAGCGTCTTCTTTTGAAATAACCTCATCTGCATCAAGAAACAAAATCCAGTCTTTGGCTGCCTTGTTTATTGAGAAGTTCCTTGCTTCGCTGAAATCATTGTTCCATTTAAAGTCGAATATTTTGTCTGTGAATTTTTTTGCAATATTTTTTGTATTGTCTGTGCTTCCTGTATCAACTACGATGATTTCATCTGCTATGCCTTTTACTGAATTCAAGCACTCCCCCAGAGAATTTTCCTCATCCTTGACAATCATGCATAAGCTTATTGACGCCATAAAGATGAGAATTTACAAGGATATAAAAAGTTTTATATGAATATGAACTGAACATGGCTAGTTAAACTCTGGGCCGTGAAACTTCCTTAATTTTGAAGAATTGCCGTAGCCACAGCTAGCGCATATCTTTTTTCTTTTATGGTAAGTATGTCCGCCACACCTTCTGCAATATATGTGAGTCTTCTTGCCGGACTTCACTCCCATCGATGGTGTTCCTTTTGACATTTTACTCTGCAGGCGATATTACAGTTATTGTGTCTCCCCTGATAAAGACCTTGCCTATCTTCTTTGTAGTCTCTCCTTCTACCCTTTCTTCAGCATCCTCAAGGACTACATTAATATGAATATCAAAGGCTTTCAGCTTTCCAATAAGCTGCTTGTTGTTTTTTAAGTCAACAATTATCCTTTTTCCCTTTGATTCATTTAAAGCGTCTAAAGGTCTTGATACTTCCATTTTTACACCCCATAATAGCTAATCCCTAGCTAAAATAAGGCAATGTGAAAGAGGTGAGTATTTAAATGTTTTGTAATAGGCCACCAAAAACTATATAAAAGGCCTGTTTTTCCGGTAATGTATGGTTATTGTACAGGGAAGATCCAAAAAAAGCCAGACAGGCGCAAGGTATAAGTCTTACAGGCATAAAAGAAAGTATGAGATAGGCAGGGCTCCTGCGCTTACAAAGCCTGGGGAAAAGAAGATAAAAACTGTAAGAACAAAGGGAGGCGGCAAGAAGCTGTCCTTATTTTCTGCACAGCAAGTTAACTTAGTGGACAAGAAAAACAAGTACTTACAGGGAAAAATCATAAGCGTGGTTGAAAACCCTGCAAATAGGCACTTTGTAAGGCGAAATATAATGACCAAAGGCACTATTGTTGACACAAACAAAGGCAAGGCAAGGATAACCTCCAGGCCAGGTCAGGATGGCATTATAAACGCTGTATTGCTTTAATTCTAGCTTTATAGACTTTTATTACTTATTAGTAAATAAAAACGAAAGCTTTATAAAGAGTAAGTTGTAAAATAGGTGCAGGAGGGTGGAAATGCCAGAAATTAAAGAAGCAAGGCTTGGAGATATTGTTCTTCGTGAAATGCCAAGAGTTCCTAACGGAATTCTTGCTACAGCAGGCTCTGGTGTAAGTCCAGAAAGAATTGTTGTAGCTGTAGAGAGAGTTCTTGATGGTTTTTATTCTCAGCAAAACCTAGATTTTGTAATGCAATCAATTGAAGGAAGCTTAATGCCTGGAGAAGAAACACAAGGAGTTGTACTTGAAAACCATGGCGCAAAAGAAATTGCAAGAATAAAGATTGTTTATTATGGAAAGAATACAAGAAAAGAACCGCTGGTGAGAGATGCAGATTATCCTGTAAGCTGGTTTGAAAGAGTAACTAGAAGAAGAATAGGGGTTTATATTAACGGGCCTCAAACTGCTCATACTGTTGCTCAAACCAGAAATGCAATTCTTGATTATGCAACAAAATTAAGATAAATAATAAAATAAAAAACTAAAACAAAAATTTAGCTGCAATCTTCTTTGACCTTTTCAAGGTTTTGCTTGGCCTCTGCAAGCCTTGCTTCGAAGTTCGCAATATCGCTTTCTGCATCAGTTATCTCATCATTGTTTCCTTCAGCTTTTGCCTGCTCTAGCTGAGCCTTGTTCTCTGCAATCTTAGCCTCTGCATAGTTAACATCCCTCTGTGCATCTTTAAGAAGGTCATCGCAAAGCTTTGCTGGAGTCTTTTCTACTGCCGGTACTGCTGCTTCCTTCTTTTCTGCGCTTTGCTGTGCACAGGAAGCAATAAACAATAACCCTGTAAGAACCAAGCACATTAATAGTTGTCTTGCCATCCTATCACCTTTTTTATTTAATAAACAGATATTCAGTTTTTATTGATTTGCATGTTTATTAATCTTTCTAAAAATCCAAAAATATTAAATATCACAGCGTTATCTTTTAGCCATGGAAAGCAAAACAAAGCTATTGTTGGTATATAATAAATTTATAAAAGAATATGGGAAGCGGGGCTGGTGGCCTATACTTGGATTAGGCCATAGCAAGGTTGTAAATAAAACAGGATCTACTCACGGCTATCACCCTGGAAACTATTCTTTCCCAATAACAGACAGCCAGAAGTTTGAAATTATGGTTGGCGCTATCCTCACGCAAAATACTTCATGGCTGAATGTTGAGAAAGCTATTCTCAACCTGCATGAAGAAAAGGTTCTTTCTGTTGATAAATTAAAAAATATAAAAAAAGAAAAGCTTGCAAAGCTGATCAAGTCTTCAGGATACCATAATCAAAAGGCAGAGAGATTGATTTTGCTGGCAAAATTTTTGGATAAAAATCCAATTAGCATACTGTTTAAATTAAAAAAAGAAAAACTAAGGGAAAAGCTGCTTGAATTAAAAGGTGTAGGTCCTGAAACAGCTGACTCAATAATCCTTTACGCAGCAAAAAAGCCAAGCTTTGTTGTTGATGCCTATACAAAAAGGATTTTTTCAAGAATAGGATTGGTTGACAAGCATGCAGATTATAATGAAGTGCAGGGATTTTTTGAAAAAAATCTGGAAAAAGACCAAAAATTGTTTAATGAATACCATGCCTTAATCGTTGAGCATGCGAAGCAGTACTGCAGAACAAAGCCAGATTGTGAAAGGTGCATAATAAGGAAGGAATGCAAAAGAAACCTTTAAAAAGGCATAAGGCTAGGGTTTCCCATGGATATCACTCTAATTGCATTAGCCATTCTCGCTTTTTCAATATTATACGCTGCATACAAATTGATTACAAAGGGATTTAAGCTCTTTGCTTTTGCCTCTCTTTTGTTTTCTTTGACATTGTTTATTTCAGGGCTTCTGCTTTATCTTGATATAAGGGATTTTCAAGAGAACTTTCAAGATTCAGAAAAGATTTTTTTGCTGAGCGAAAATGGCAATATACTGACTGGATTTACATCTACGCTGCAGGAAGGCAGCGAGCCTGATGAGATTCCAAAAGAAAGGCTTGCAGAGCTGCAGACTTATTACAACAATAAAGAATATAATAAAATAAAAGGCGAAAATTATAAGATGTTCATTATTGACGCTTCTGCCTTTGATTTTATGGAAGAAGAGCAGGAGATTGAAAGAGAAAAAGACTTTGTCTACACAAAAGAATTTGTTTTCAAATTCATTAAGTCGGAAAACCTTGCAGATGATTTTTCAAGAGAATACATAAAGCAGAAAAGCATTGATGAAAGCAGGCTGGAAGAAATAAAAAAAGAATTTATTGAAAATATAGAAGAGGATAAGTTCAGGGCGCAGCTATTCAGCAGCCTGCTGGAAGAGTCATCAAAGCAGAAAGGGCCGCTGTTCTTGATTCTTTTCTACAGGGAAGGCGATACATTAATATATAAAGAAACCATTTTATTTAAATTAATAAAGCTTTTGCCTGAAGGAATTATGGAAAAGCTTCCTGTGGAGTGATAGAATGTCTTTTTTTGGCAAGCTAATGTTCTGGAAAAGAGAGGAAAGGGATGACCTTGGAAGGCTTCCTGGAGAATTAGGGTTAGGCATGGGGGAGCTTCCTGGAGCTGAGCTTGATGAGTTTGGCCTGCCAAAACAGAAATTTGAGGATTTTGGAAGGCCTAAAGAAAGCCTTCTAAGAGGAATGGGCGCAGAAGATGTTGAAAGGCAGAGGCTCACTCCAACAACATTGCAGCCGCAGCCTTCTTTTCATCCTGATATTCTTGCAAAAGATATAGAAATAGTATCCTACAAACTTGATGCTATAAAGGCAACTTTGGAAAGCATCAACCAAAGGCTTGCCAACCTTGAAAGAGCCCATCAGGAAAAGATAAGAAAAGAATGGTAGAAAGAAAAGATAAGCTGTTTGTGTTTTCTGTTTTGATTGTTTTTATTCTTGAGCTAATTGCTAAGCTTTTTGTGAAGAAAATCCAGCAGCCAATAGTTATTATTGATGATTTTTTAAATATTGATTTTATTAAAAATTACGGTGCAGGCTTTGGCATTTTGCAGAACCAGAAATTATTTTTGATAATCATTTCAATTGCTGTTATTGCCTTAATTTTTTATTATTACAAAAAAATAAATAAAAAAATAGAATTTCCGTGTGCATTGGTTCTTGCAGGAACAGCCGCAAATCTTTTTGACCGCGTTATCTACAGCTATGTTACCGATTATATTTCATTTTCTTTCTGGCCAGCATTCAATATTGCTGATGCAGCAATAACAATCGGAGGTATCTGGCTAATAATTTACTTTTATAAGAATTAAAATAAAATTAGAACTCTTCTATGTCTTCAATGCCTTTAAGATGGCCTTTTTTCTTAAGCCAGTCTACCTGTGTTGGCCTGTATTTGAAGGTTATATCCCCTTTTGCACTATCATATTCCCATGGCTCAACAATGACAATATCGCTTTCCCTTACCCAGAGCTTTCTTTTAAGCCTTCCGGGAATCCTGCATATCCTTTTCTTTCCGTCAAGGCATCTCACAGACATCCTGCTTCCGCCAAGCCTTTGCTCCACTATACCTAAGCATTCCCTTCCTTTTGGGAACTTTATTCTGCTTATCTCAAGCTGCTCCTGCTCTGCCTTTGCCTGCTCTTCTTTCTTTTTGCTCATTTATGCTCTAGAAATGTGTTTTATTTAAAAGCTTTGCTAAAACTTTGCTAAAAAAATAAGAGTTTTTATTATCTTTATTCTTTTTTCTTTATTTTTTCAAGAGTTTCATTCAAGAAAACATCGGTTTTCTTTTCTCCATGAACAACATTGTCCCTTGTCCTTATGTTCACTGTTTTATTTTTCTCTTCATTGTCACCGCATACAAGAATTAACGGTATTTTCCTTAGCTGCGCTTCCCTTACTTTTTTTGGAATTGATTCTGACCTAAAATCAGTCTCAACCCTAATGCCTGCTTCAAACAGCATCCGCCTTACCTTCTCACAATAATTTATGTGCCTGTCTGCAAGCGCAAGAACTATAACCTGAACAGGAGAGAGCCAGAGAGGGAACTTTCCTTCGCAATGCTCTGCCAATATCCCTATGAACCTTTCCAGGCTTCCGAATATTGCCCTGTGAACCATTATAGGCGTGTGCTTTTTCCCGTCTTTCCCCTCGTAAGTTACTTCAAACCTCTGCGGCATTGAAAAGTCAACCTGCACTGTTCCGCACTGCCAGTTCCTGCTTAAGCAGTCCTGTATGTTGAATTCTATCTTAGGGCCGTAGAAAGCGCCTTCTCCTTCCTTGACTGCAAATGGAATTTTTTTCTTTTTCAAAGCAGCTTCAAGCGAATTTGTTGCAGCCTTCCACTGGCTGTCTGTTCCAATGCTGCCCTTTGGCTTTGTTGCGACAAAGACAGAAATATCTTTGAATCCAAAAGTATTGTAAACATCAATTGTGTAGTCAATAATTTTCACAATCTCATCCTCAAGCTGATCTTCTGTACAGAAAACATGCGCATCATCCTGCGTAAAGCTTCTTACCCTAAACAATCCATGCAGAACTCCTGAAAGCTCGTGCCTGTGCACTAACCCAAGCTCTGCGTTTTTTATAGGAAGCTCCCTGTATGAATGAAGTTTTGTTTTGTAAATCAATAATCCGCCTGGGCAGTTCATAGGCTTTACTGCAAACTTTGCCTTGTCTATTTCAGTAAAGTACATATTTTCCTTGAAATGGTCATAGTGCCCTGAACAGTGCCATAATGATTCATTAAGTAGTATTGGTGTTGTTATTTCACTATATCCGCGAAGCCTGTTCTGCTCCCTTATATAGCTTACAAGCTCATTGAATATGATCTTTCCGTTGCTGTGCCAGAAAGGAAACCCATGGCCTTCTTCATGGAATGAAAACAAGTCAAGATCCTTTCCAATCTTCCTGTGGTCTCTCTTCAGAGCCTCTTCCAGCAGCCTGAAATGCTCATTCAGAAGCTTTTTGTCCGAAAAGCTGATGCCGTAAACCCTCTGCAACTGCTTGTTTTTTGCATCCCCTCTCCAGTAAGCGCCTGCAAGCTTTGTCAGCTTTAATGCCTTTATCATTCCCGTGCTAGGAACATGAGGGCCTGCGCATAAATCCACAAAATTCCCAACTTTATATGCAGAAATCTCATCATCTTTCAGCTCTTTTATTATTTCAAGCTTGTATTTGTTGTCCTTAAACAATTCGTTTGCTTTTTTTCGCGTAAGTTCAATCCTTTCAAAGCTCTCTTTTCTTTCAACAATGTCTTTCATCTTTTTTTCTATCTTTTCGATATCTTCAGGCTCAAAAGGCTTTGTGTCAAAATCATAATAAAATCCTTCCTCTACAACAGGGCCTATAGTTGGAAGAGCTTTTGGAAATAATTCTTTTACAGCATAAGCAAGCAAATGCGCAGAGCTATGCCTGAAAACTTCTTTTCCTTCTTCATCCTGGAATTTAAGAAATTTTATTTTTGCATCTTTCTCAATTTTTCTTGATGCATCCACGACTTTATCATCAAGCTTTGCAGCAACAACTTCCCTTGCAAGCCCCTCAGAAATTGATTTTGCAACTTCAAGGCAGGTAATTCCCTTTGAGAACTCTTTCTTTTTGCCGTCTGGAAATGTTAGGGTAACGTTCATTGTTAATGTCTTGCCTACAGTGCAAAATCATTAATTAATTTTGCCTTGCCTATATCACTCTTATCTTATTTTTTGAACATGTACTTGAACATGTTCCTTTTTGTTGTCTGGAATTTCACAGAGCGTGATTCTCTTAGCTTCTTCAGGCTCATTGTAACAGAGCCAATAGAAATTCCAAGTTTATCGCTAAGCTCTTTTGAAGTGAACCATCTCTTTGGGTGCTTCTTCAAAAAATCATATATATCTTGCTGTCCCATTCTATTGGTTAAAAATCAACTTATTTAAATACCTTTCGAAAGCTGAAAAGCAAGATTTAAATAGTTAAATCCGGTTACACTATCACGGGGTTGTAAAATTGAGCAGAAAAGCCAACTATCTTGTTTATATTATTTTGTTTCTGTTTGTTATTTTCTTGGCAGCTTTTATTGCTGTAAGCCTTTTTAATAATTTTGATAATTTCAATTTAAAAGAAGAATCTCCTGAAAGAAAAGTTACAAACAGCAAAGCCGAAGATATTATAATAAACAGAGTTTATCCAATCCGCCAGTTTTTCTATGAAGGCGGAAACAGCATTGTATATTTTGAGCTTGAGAATGCAAACCAAAACCCTGCTGAGATAGAGATAACGCATGAATGGTTTGATGATGGAAAGCTCATAACTTCTGCAAAGCAGAATTTAACATTTGAGAAAAAATTCAGAAGCTATGCTTATTCGCAGCTTTATGGAGCCGAAAAGATAAATTATGTCTTGACTGTAAATTATAGCGGCAAAACAAAAAAAGCGGAAGCGAATTACACAATAATAAAAAACAGCGAAGCTTCTGAACAGCTGCAGAATTCAGAATTGGTTAACTGGACAGATGAGATTGCAGACTGGGCTTTTAATAATGTTCACATTGAAAATTACAAAACAGAAAAAGAGCAGGCAGAAGCGTTGTTTAATTTAGTAAAGCTTTATCTTGATTATGAAAATAAAATTTCTGGGAATGATTTGACTTATGATGACATTGAAGCTGATAGTGTAAATGTTTTTAAGAATGGAAAAGGAACATCATCTGAATTTGCTGTTTTGTTTGCTTCTTTGAGCAGGATTATGGGAATTCCTGCGAAAATCGGCTTCAATAGGCTGAATAAGAATGGGAAGGCAAATCCTGTTGCAGATTTTATTGATGTATATTATGCTGAGATCTATATTGATGGTAAATGGAAAGTATTTGATGTGAATAAAGGGAAGTTTGTGGAGTGCTTTGACTATTACTCAAGCTTTGCATACAATATAATGACAAGGTATATATGCTACAAAGGGGCTTATAGCGCCGAATTCCGGCAGCTTTACGCAGACGAAAGCAAAGACAGGGCTTTTATAAGGGGCGAGCTTAAGAACATAGGCACAGCAGACTTTGACACAGGCAATTATGCTCTTAAAGCAGAGTTTTATGAAAAAAACGGAAAGTTCCAGTTCTCCCAATCTTACCCATTGGGGCAGAGAGTGATTCCTGCTGGAGAAGCCAGAAATTTCTCTGCCATCTATGAAGGCAAGGAAAACACAAAAGACGACCATTTCTTTCTGGAAATTGTAAGGACAAAATAATACCAGCCATTAAGAAGCCACACAAAGCTTTTAAACCTGTTATTTTTCTTTCCTGTTATGGCAGAGCAGGAATATTATCAGGAAGTAATCGGCATCTTAAAGAAAGAAAAAATGCCGAAGGACAGGTTGGCTAGATTAAAGATTAAGCTTTGCAGAAAGCACAAGATGCCGAAAGTTCCGACAGACATTGAAATTATGATGAATGCAAAGAAAGAAGATCTTGCATTGATTAAAAAAAACCTTGTTACAAAACCAACAAGAAGCCTGTCTGGAGTTGCCCCTATTGCAATAATGACAAAGCCTTTGGCATGTCCTCATGGAAAATGCACTTACTGCCCTGGCGGCCCTGGAAGCGCCTTTGGAGATGTTCCTCAAAGCTACACTGGAAAAGAGCCTTCAACTATGAGAGCAATTCGCGCAGGATATGATCCTTATATGATCGTATTTAATCGTCTTGAGCAGTATGTTGTTACAGGCCATGTGCCTGATAAAGTGGAGATAATCCTGCAGGGCGGAACCTTTCCTGCATTTCCTAAAAAATATCAGGAAGATGTTGTCAAGCATACATTTAAGGCAATGAATGATTTTTCCAGATTGTTTTTTGATGATGAAGGATTAGACATGAAGAAATTCAAGGATTTTTTTGAGCTTCCTGGCAATGTTGGAAATGAAAAAAGGACAAAAAGTATTCAAGAGAAAATATTGAAACTGAATAAGAAAGAAAAAACAACGTTGGAAAGGGAGCATGAAAAAAATGAGAAAGCAAAAATAAAATGCGTTGGCCTGACTATTGAAACAAAGCCTGACTGGGGATTTCTGGAGCATGGGAATGAGATGCTAAAGCTTGGATGCACAAGG
>CAYWPA010000011.1:0-41397 GCA_964459835.1 uncultured Methanosarcinales archaeon | reverse complement strand
ATGCAGGGCAAAGTATTTAAAATCGCCTGATTATCATGTGTTTTATTACAGAGGTTTAGAAATGGCTTTATACAGTTTATTTGGCAGGAACCACAAATACAATGAACTAGAAAAAGCTGCTGATGGCAGGTTTATTTCTTCAAGAACAGGAGAGCCTGTCAAGGTTGTTCATATAGGGGATGTTATAAGATTTGTTTACGACAGCACTGATAAAACTTTGTTGGATGCCATCAAGACAGAGATGGAAGCTTTAAAGCGAAGAATGCCAACCCAAGAAATAAATATTAGGTATAATGCTTTTTTTATAAACAAAGGAGAAATCATATGTTATGCTGACAATCCTGATTATATACAGATTTCTTTGCATCCAATAGAAATAAGATAAATCTAGGCCTTTGCCTTTTTCTTTCCCATTATGAAGCCTGCCATGTAGTTTGCGACTTCGTCAACAAAAATCTCAGGATTCCTGTAATAGAATGGCAGCTTGCTCTTTATGTAAGCTTTCTTTATGAAGAACTTCTCATTATGCTCATCAACTAAAGCAGACATTTCCTCTGCTATCTTCTTGAAATCTTCTTTTGAAATATTCTGTACAAAGTGATTGTCAGGTGAATGATGGCTTATTTTTCCCCAGTCCATCTGCGCAGGCATAAGCCCTAAGTTGTTTGAAACATCATACAGCTCACATCCAGGGTATGGGGTGAATATAGACAAGCAAACATGCGCTTTAATATTCTTAATCAAATTTCTTGTCATCTCAACATCTTCTTTGGTTTCCTCAGGGAAACCAACCATAAAGAAGGTATTGCACATGATTCCGTGCTTGTTAATCAGTTCAACTCCTCTTTCAATCTGCTTCATATTGATCAATTTGTTCATCTTCTTCAGCATATCAGGAGAGCCGGATTCAACTCCTATATCTATTCTGTAGCACCCTGCTTTTTTCATAATTCCTATTAATTCATCGTCGATAACATTTACCCTTGTTGTGCAGCTCCATACTATCGGAAGCTTTTCTTCCATCATTTTATTGCACAATTCAATTGTTCTTGTTCTGTGGTTTGTAAAAGTATCATCCCAGAAGTAAAACTCCCTTGTCCCGAAGTTTTCCATAACAAACTTTATCTCGTCAACAACGTTTTGAGGGGTTCTATATCTTACCTTTCTTCCCCATTGCACAGGAGCAGAGCAGAATCCGCAGTTATAAGGGCATCCTCTTCCTCCGTACAGGCATCCTAAATCTGTTTCTGTGTATAATTCAGGATAAATAGACAAATGCCTCGCAGGGAAAGGTATTGTATCAACATTATCTATGAAAGCCCTGTCTTTGTTGTATGTAATCTTTCCTTTTTTCTTGAAAGCCAATCCGTCAATCTTTTCAAAATCAGTTTTTCCTTGTTCTAAATAATTGCAAAGCTCTTTGAAAGTTTCCTCACCTTCTGCCTTTACATTAAAGTCAACTTCTTCCATTGCCATCAGATCCTGGCCTTCCAAAGTTGGATGAGGGCCTCCTGCAACAATCTTAACATTAGGATTGATTTCTTTTGCTATCCTTGCCATTTTCTGCGTAGCAACCAAAGTTGAAGAATAAATCAAGAATCCGACAACATCCGGCTTTTCCTTTTCCATAACCTCCCTGAACTCAACCCAGATTGGATGATTTGGATTTTCCATTGCTTCCTTGTATATTTCATGCCTCTTTAACATAGTAGAATATTTTCCTGCAACCAAATTAACCATTGTTTCCCTTGGGTTTTCTACATTATATATCCTTACATAGAATCCGTCATTTTCAATAGTTCCTGCCAGGTAGCCTAGTCCTAGCGGGAAATACGTGTTTTTTATCCCTGCCAATCTCCTTGAGGGAGAATTTACCAAAAGAACCCTTAGATTCTTTGTAACAGGCTTTCTAAGCTTCTGGAAGATCTTATCGTGTTCTAAACTCATTTTTTGAACTCCTCTATACTGTAAATATCTTTGTCCTTAAAATAGTTTTTGGTTAGCATGTCGGCTATAAGCCCAAATACTATGAATTGTGTGCCTAGAATGATTAAAAGTACTGCCAATAGCAATAACGGCCTGTTGGACAGGGCTATACCATAGGCAAACTTTCCTACAAGCAGGTAAACAGCCGCTATTAAGCCCAATAGGCCTGTCAATAACCCTAATCCTCCAAACAAGTGTATTGGCCTGGCTGAATACTTCTGCCAGAATAGGACTACTATTAAATCTAAGAGTCCTTTTGCCACCCTTACTACATTGTACTTTGTTTTTCCGAACTTTCTTGGATGGTGCTCTACTTTTACCTCTCCTATCTTGAATCCTTTCCACATTAATAGGGCCGGAATAAACCTGTGCATCTCTCCGTATAATTCTAAGTCTTTAACTGCTTCTTTTTTGTAAGCTTTTAATGTGCAGCCTGAGTCATGGATTGTTTCGTTTGTTAAGCATTTTCTTAGAATATTTGCTATCTTTGATGTTATCTTCTTTGTTATAGGGTCTTGTCTCTTGTATCTCCATCCTGAAACAACGTCGTACCCTTCTTTTAATTTGTCTAATAATTTTTTTATATCATTTGGATCATTCTGCAAATCAGCATCCATTGCTATGACTATTCTTCCTTCTGCATGCTTAAATCCTGCTGACAATGCTGCAGTCTGCCCGAAGTTTCTCCTGAACTTTATTATTTTGACTTTCTTGTCAGAAGCATTTATTCTTTCCATAATTTTGTAGGTGTTGTCAGTGCTTCCGTCATCTATAAACAGGATTTCATAATTTAGCTTTAGCTTATCTACTGCATCCCTTATTTTGTGGTATAGTAGGATAATATTCTGCTCTTCATTATAGGCCGGTATTACTATAGACAGGTCCATGCCTAGAAGAGTTATAAAAGTGGTTTATAAAGGTATTGCTGCACAACCTTTTAATATAAGCTGGAAATCCTTGATTTTATGTACTGGATAACTTTTGAAGAGGAAATCAAGCAGCTGGCAGAGAAGATTAATGTTCAGCCTGATGCTATTGTTGGCATTGTGAGAGGAGGATTAGTGCCTGCAGTATATCTTGCGCAGCATCTGAAAGTTAAGGATATGTATTGCATAACTGTGCGTAAAGATGGAAATAAAAGAAACGTAACCACTGAAATTCTAGAAGATTTGGCTGACAAGAGCGTTTTGCTTGTTGAAGACATGCTTGAGACAGGAGGAAGCCTTATTGCAGCTAAAAAATACATGGAGAAAAAAGGGGCAAATGTCGGCACAGCTTGTTTGTATATAATGCCTCAATCTAAAATAGAACCAGACTATTATTTAAGGCAGGTTAATGAAGTGCAAAAATTTCCGTGGGAGAAATAATCTTCTATTTTTTTAATTCTCCCAACAAACAATAATGTTCTCTTTTATCCTTGTGGATATCCAGAATTTTAAAGTTCTTGAAATCCTCCCTTATTAAGGCTTTTGTATAAACAAAATGAGGCAGTCCTTTTTCATCCCCGTCTAAAGGAATATATGTTCTAGGCTCCGGCATTTTAAATTTTGTTGCCCTTCTCTTGTATTTGCTTGCTGTGACTGTAATAAATGCAAGCCCTCCGGGCTTTAGGACTCTCTCTATCTCAGAAATGCAATATTTAACTTTATCATGGAAATTATGATGCACTACTTGTATTGAGATTACAGCATCAAAGAAATCATCTTTGTAAGGAAATTTCTTATAGCATGAAGCATGTTTGATGTTTGCTTTTAAGTTTTTGTCTTTAAGCCATTTCCTTGTTTGCCTTATTCCTTCTTTTGAGACATCATTGGCATAAACATCAAAGCCGGCCTTTGCAAGCATAACAGTATGCCTTCCTGTTCCGCAACCTAAGTCAAGAACTTTTTTGACTTTATTCTTCTTCAGAAATCTAAGAATATCTTTCATATCCTCCTGTGGCTCTAAAAACACTTTTCCCCCTTTCCTGAATATTTCTTCCCAGGTCGGCATTTTCCTCCCCTATATGCAATCAATAACTTCCCTTGTATTTAAAACTTTAACCCTTACCTGCTTTTTTAATCCTTTATCATCAGACCAAATAACACTATTTGGATAAGCCAGTGCAGAAGCTACAAACAGAACATCGTTAATGTCAATATTTGATTAAAGCAGAAAATAAGACATTGGAGTCAAGAATTATATTCATGCAAGAAACCTCTTTGTTGCACCAGATTTAATCTTCTTGCTGAATTCTTCTACATCTTTTTCAGTTAGCCTGCTTTTTTTAGCCAGCTTCTCTGCTAAGCGCAAAGCCTCTAATTTACCAATAATGGCTTTCCTGGCTACCTCGCTCCACCTTACCTCTGAAAAATGCTTCATCTCCTTATGGATCTCCTCTGGTATTGACAAAGTTATGTTTCCCATAGTATCACCACAAATAATTATGTGAAATCACATATATAAAGGTTTCGGAATTTCCAGAATTAGCTTTCCTCTTCTTCGCTCTTGCTGTCATCTACTGCCTGTGGAGGTATCTTTATCTTGCTGCTTTTCTTTTTCCCGGCTTTCTTTGCAGAGCCTTTCTTTTTTCCAACTTTCTTTTTTATTCCATGCTTTACTTTCTTTCCAATATGCCTTGCTTTCATAAACATTTTTGCAAAAAGGCCTGCCAAAGCAGTTGCGGCAGCAAGCACAGTAGTTATAAGAACAGCATTCTCCTTAAGGATTTCAGGTATTGTCTTCTTTATCTTTTCAGCTGTTTTCAAATCATTGTCTATTTCCATAAGCTGTGCTTCCATCATAGCAATCGAGCTGTTTGCCTCTGAAAGCTTTCCTGCATAAATATTCTGCTTTGATGTTTGTATCCCGCTTCTCACTGACTTTATTTGCTCTACAACGTCCCCTAAAACATACTTTGATTTTTTCTCGTAATATTCCTTATCATAAGCATCAAGCCTTATTTTTATATCATTGATATTATTCTCAAGCTCTGTTGCATTGAAAAGAAGCTTTTCATCGATAACATCAATCTTTATGCTTAAATCCTTGCCAAGTATCCTTGGCTTAAGGTCATACCTTCCTGCTGTTGTAGGGGTAAAAGTTACTGTAATAATATCACTTTCTTCTGGAGGAAGGCTTCCTATAATTGTTGATTTGTGGAATATGATCTTATCAGACAGCAGCTTTGCATCAATATCATTAAGATGGTCTTCTCCTGTATTTTCTATGATTATGTTTATTGAGCTTTCCTCATTGATCTTGAATGATTTTGGAGAGTAGCTCTTGAGATTTATCTTGATCACAACTTCCTTGACTGCTATGTCAACACCCTCTTTATTCTTTGTTCCTGCTGCATCTGTAACTACAAGATTAGCCTCGTATACACCAGGCTCTGTGTAGGTGTAAGTTGGGTCTTTTATCCTGCTGTCCACAATATCATCCTCATTAAAGTCCCATTCATACACAAAAGGGGCTTCTCCTGTAACAGCAGTTACAAAAACAACATCCAATGGAGCTGTTCCTGAGACAGGATTTGCGCTGATAGAAACAACCAACGGCTCTGCTTTCTCAACCGTTATGGTTGTTGTTTTGGTTTCTTCTTCACCATCACTATTGTCTGTTACCTTAAGGCTTACTGTATAAGTGCCTTCTGATTCATACGTATGAGAAAATTCGTTTTTTGTTGATGTAAATCCATCCCCTAAGTTCCATTCATAGGCATAATCACCACTACCTTTTATTTTTGCCTTAAAGCTGACTTCCAAAGGAGCCTTTCCTGAAGAAGGAGAAGCATCGATTGATTCTAGTTTTATAGCATATACACTAGCTGAAAGTAGGATAAATAAGGCTGCAAATGCCAGATACCTATGAAATTTGCAATTAGCTGTCATTTTCTAACTTTGAAGAAAAATACCAACAGTTGCTTATTTATAAGCTTTTTGCTCTGTGGGGTTTTAGTATACTTATTGTCCTCTTATTATAGGGATTGGGCTCTGTCCTAAATGCAGGTTAGCATCAATTTTGCGAGGCTCTTCTAACAAAACTTAGAGCTGACAAGGGGGAAGTCCCTTACGGGGAACGTCAGCTTTCTATAAAAACATCAAAAGTCGAGCCGATGCTAACCCAAGCTTTTTCGCAGAAAAAGCGAGATTTAGGACAGAGCCTAGGGTTTGGGTAAATTTATATAGCTTATTAAGATTGGCCTATCTATGGATAGCCTTATTTTGGGGCAAAGTGAACTGGGAAAGGCTGTTTTTGCAAATAAGGATTTTAAGAAAGGGGAAAGAATCATAGAATTTAAAGGGAAGCCTATGAAAAGAAGGGAATTGCCGAAATTGATAGCTCCCGAAGATGATAGGTATGTTCAGGTCGGGAAAGACAAATATCTAGGGCATTCCGGCAATTACGATGATTTCTTCAATCATTCATGCGACCCAAATTCCGGGTTAAAATTTGACATGGACAAAGTAATACTAGTAGCAATTAAAGACATAAAGAAAGGCAGGGAGATTACATGGGATTATTCTACAACACTAGAAGACGATTTCTGGGAAATAGACTGCCTGTGCAAAAGCAAAAACTGCCGCAAACGAATCAGGGACTTCAAGTATTTGCCAAAAGATATCCAACAGAAATACATTAAGTTAGGGGTTGTTCCTGGGTTTATTATTGATGGGATTAAAGTGAAACACGAGCAACCCCCAATAGAAAGATTTATATAGTCTTTTATTATTAATAGTAATAAAACATAATAAATTATAAGGTGAACAAAAAATGGTGCAAGCATTGATAAAATTAAATGAGCATGAAGATAGGGTCTTAACTATCGTAAAAGGCAAATATGGTCTGAAAACCAAGACTGATGCGATTAAATTCGTTATCGATAAGTTCGAGGAAGAGCTTCTTGGGCCAGAATTACGTCCTGAATATGTCGAGAAAATAAAGAGAATTCAGAAAACTGGCAAGTTCAAGGCCTATAAAAGCATCGATGAATTAAGAAAAGAAATCTAACATGCGTGAATTCTCAATAGAGGAAGGGCTTAGGAAACAGCTAGATAAACTAGTCAAAAAAGACAAGGCTATGTATGAAGCTGTGATGAATAAGATCGAAGAAATCCTGAACATTTCCAATATAAATCATTACAAGAATCTAAGGGCGCCCCTACAAGAATTCAAACGAGTGCATATCAAAGGTTCTTTTGTTCTCCTTTTCAAATATGATGCAGCGAGTGATAAAATCACGTTTTATGACTTAGATCATCACGATAATGCATATGTACGTTAAGTATTGATGGATTAAAGTGAAACAACAAATATGTGCGCTGTTAAATTTCTGGGAGTAGGTTCAAATCAAAATATTTTTATATCATAAAAACTATATATGCAAAAATGCCATCTTTTTTAGCAAGACGGAAAAAAACTAAAACAAAAAGACCTGTTTCTTTCAAAACAAGCAGTGGAAAGAGAGTCAGTTTTGGTGCAAGAAGAAAATCAAAAAGAAGAACAAGAGTTAGTTGGTAAATTAAAACCCACTTGGTCGAACAACTTTATAGCGAGAGATTTTTTTCTTAGTCTTCTTTTGTAATTTAGAAAGTGGAGCAGTTCTACTTGATTTTACTTCGACATATGTTTTGGGTCCTTTTTTGTCAGACCACATATTAACCTTTCTTTCAACATAATCAGAGCCTCTGCCTGTTCTTTTAACTTCGTATCCTTGAAGACTTCGACCCATAACATAATTCTGCTCTGCCATGCTTCCTTTGAATCTGTTATTTACTAAAGTCATTCTTTTTGAGAATTTAGTCAATTCTGAGGATTGTGATTTCTTTCTTTTTGGCATAATTTGTCTTTTACAATTTGATACTTATAAATATTTCGTAAAGGCCCCGAAGTTTGCAATTGTGTATAAAATCAGATAGGTGCAGTAGTTTTTACTTACATTTAGTCGTTCGTGGGGCGAATTGTGCAAATTTTTGGTAATATTTTTAATCTAGTCTCTGTTTTTGACTGATAAATATCTTAAAGAGGTCATAGTAATGTTGAAAATTTATGTTGATACCAATGTGTATATGGACTTGTTTGGTGGACGAAAAGACAAGTTTCGGGATTTAGGTGAATTTGCGCTCAATATATTCCGAAAAGTAAGAGAAGGGCATTATTGTCTGGTTATTTCTGATTGGGTCATTGATGAATTTAAGCAGTTTAGAGATCCTAAGGAGATTGATGGGTTATTAGAAGATTTGAAGAAAGAACATCTTGTTAAAATTACAACGACACCAGAAGATAAACAGAAAGCGAGGGAATTATCGTGGAGTAATTTTCCAGATGCTCTCCATGTCATCCTAGCAAAGAAAGCTGATTGTTTGTATTTGGTTACTCGCAATATTCAGGATTTTGCAGAATTTCAAAAATATATTGAGATTGTTATGCCTGAGGAGCTTTGAATTTACGCAGAGGATCGTCTTGTGGGATATTAATGGGCGGGCAGTGGTCTTGTAAAATAGTAAGGTATTCTTCAACAGTTGGTATTAACATTTCTACACGTAGTAGATAATATCTTTTCAAAACTGCGTCTTCACTCCAACCTTTACCTTTCATAGAACTGTATAAGTTATACGTAGCCATTAATCCCCATACGCTTGTAAAAGCATCATAAATCATATTTCGCAAGTCTTCAAGTTCATTTTCGTTATGTGAATTAATAAGTCTTAAACACAAAGAGTAGAACCCATTTACAAGTTCAATAATTTTATCATTATCTTCAGTTCTAGTGAAACTAAAAATAAATTGCTTTAAATTTCTTTTGAAAAGATCTAATGACTCTCTTGTAAAGCGATAAGAAAGAATTTCACTAATTTTGAAACGGGCTAGATATAATTCATTTCCTTCTTCTAAATAGTGTTTTTGGAGTAAATCTTTTGTTGTAACGGTATTCTTGTACTCAATTATTACTCCCTCTATTTCCTTATCGTACTTAGTGTTTGCAGGAATGTTATCGGTATCCATAGAATAGAGAACAGCGCATTGTCCAAAAAGATACCACCCATAAGGAACTTCTTTTATATCATATTTTTGTACTACTTTAACCAATATTTTTTGTAAGAATGTTTTGTTAAGTTGTCTTTCAGGGTATATCTTAGTCCATTTTTCTTTAATCCTCTTTGCTAGGCTTAGGGTTGCTCTTCTTTGCTGTTCTGTAATTGGTAAACCTAATAGGGTGTCGTTTTGCAATTGAAGAAATTCAGCTTCGTTTAATGTGTAATAGGTTTTACCATTCTCTTCATAAGAAGTAACTAACTTAATCTTTTCTAAAGTTTCAATAGCATATTTTACAGTTTCCCAATTAGTACTAATTAATTTAGAAACTTGTAAGATGGTTGATGGTTTCTTACGAAGTTCCTGTACTACATTATTATAGATATCAGAGCGCTTCGCCATGGAATATCACCTCTTAACCTTTTTGTTTTGTATTGAAATATACCTATTTCTATATAAATCTTTCTATGTTGTAGTATATTTATTATCCTTTGTTATTTTATAAAGAATTTCGCCATAACTATAGAAATATTGCTAGAATTAGCTAATAACTGCACAAAATTTATAAAGAGAAAAAATCCTAGAAAGAAGCGAATGTGCTTTAGGGGCACAAAACTGCTCCAATTAGGGACTATTAATGCAAAAGGGAGTAAAATCTCTGTCTTTATAAATTGTAGTGGTCGCGTGTTTCTGAAGCCTCCTAAAAAGTAAAATAAAACATATGGAGGAACAAAATGGTTCAAAAAATATTTGGAATCGGCATCGGTGCAAGAGGCATCGTTGGAACATTAATTGTCGCAGGGATCATTCTTCAAGCATTTAATATTAATCCAAGTGCTGGAAGTCTCGCGATAAATGCAGGTATCGGTATAGGAGTAATTTTGGGACTTCTTGGAATAATGGGAGTCGCCAAGAGATTGATCGGATGAGGTGACAGAAAATGCGAAGAACAGTTAAGAAAATCGTTGATGGTGATACTTTTATTGTCAACAGAAAAGTGGGCAATACTAATAGAGTAAGGATAGCTGGTTTTAATGCGCCTGAGAAAAATAGGCCTGGCGGAAGTAAGGCAACCAGCAGATTGCGGGGACTTATAGGCGGTAAACAAGTAACGCTAATCCCAAGAGCCCGGAGTTATGATAGAATAGTTGCTGATGTAAGAGTTAACAGAAAACTTGTTAGCAAAAGAATGCGGAGGAGAGGAAGATAAAAGATATTGTACAAGGACCAGTTATTAGAGTTGTTGATGGAGATACATTTGACATGAATGTTACTCACATTGATATAGATAATAAGAATGATTACAAAAATGAAGAGAGGATAAGAATTGCAGACATAGATGCGCCTGAATTGAGAAGCCCTGATGGTGGCAGGTCAAAAGATTTACTTGCAAGAAAATTTAATGGCAAGGAAGTGAAATGCTTTGTTGAAGCTAGAGATGCATATGGTCGTCTTGTAGCTGAAGTTAAAATTTTGTAATGGTGGTCCGGAGTTAGCTCCTATACCACTCAACTAACTTCTTAATACCAACTTCTACTTTAACTTTAGGCTTATAACCCAGCAACTTCCTGGCCTTACTAATAGAAGCATACGTCCTAGGCACGTCGCCTTTCTGCATTGGCATTTGCTTTATCTTTGCCTTCCTGCCGACTTCTTTCTCAATAATAGAAATGAACTTCTTCAAGGAAACAGGATTTCCACAGCCTAAATTAATGATTTCAAACTTCAAATTCTTGTTCAAGGCAGAAACAACACCCTCCACAATATCTGAAACATAAGTATAGTCCCTATAACTGTCGCCTTTGCCGAACATTTTGATTTCCCTGCCTTTGCTTATATTGTCAACAAAAATATAAGGCGCCATGTCAGGCCTGCCGCGAGGGCCATAGACTGTGAAAAAACGCAAACAAGTTATGCTAAGACCGTAAAGCTTGTGATAACAGTAGCAATAATATTCATCAGCAATTTTAGAAACTCCGTAAGGGCTGATCTGGCTTTTGACCAAATCATCTTCAGAAAAAGGAACAGAAGCATTAACACCATAAACAGAAGAAGACGAAGCAAAAACAAAGTTTTTGATCTTAAATTCTTTTGCCAGCTCAAGTAGATTTATTGTCCCTATTATATTAACAGAGTTGTACAAATTAGGTTCAGCAATGGATGGACGAACACCAGCACGGGCAGCAAGATGTACTATTTTCTCAACTTTTTCTTTTTTTATTATTTTTTTTAGTTCGTTGTAGTTTCTTATGTCTTGTTTGTACAAAACAAAATTCTTATGCTTCAATAAGCCAGAAATATTCTTTTCCTTTACCTTAGGCGAATAATACGAATTAAAATCATCAACGCAAACTACCTTAAACTTAGAAACAAGCCTCTCGCAGACATGGCTTCCTATGAAGCCAGCTCCACCGCTAACTAGAATTACTCTGGCCATTCTACTTTCCACGTATAGATGTCAAGTCCCCCTAAGTCACGCTGGTGGTCAAAGGACTTAAAGTTCTTCAAGCCAACACCCTGCAGATAAAACATCCTTGTGAACATGCTCTCAGCAAGCACAGGAGCCATCATTGCAGTCTCAATAGTGTCATTTGAAACATAAAGAGTAATGGAATATCCGATATTGTCTTCCTTAAATTCGCGAATTCCATACTTCCCATTCACAGCATAAGATATAGAGTTAGGGTGCTTTACACCGTCAGTAGCTGCAATGTCAGCACTTAAAGTTTTCAAATTAATGGAAATAGGTATCCTCTGCCCGCCGGCATTATAAACGCAAATTACCTTGTCTTTATCATCCTTATCTGCAGCACAGCTGCCAGCTCCGACAACACTAGGCCATGGGCTTATCCAGTTGTTTGCATCCCTTTCATCAGTTATTCTTTGGACATCAAAGTAAAGCTTTTCAGCCTCTTCTTCTGTATAGCCAAGCTCATCAACCATCACTTTCTTTGCTTCCTGCATAGGCAATGACTTCAAATCAATCCACACTTTCGCCCTTCTGAAATCCCAGCTTCCGAAATGAGCCCATACTCCTGATTTTCCAACCATATCTTCTGATGTTATGAAGAAGTTTTCAGGAGGATTGCAGTGTGTAAACTGCAAAGCCTTTTCTGCAGTATCTTCATCTGTATATTCTGCCATTATTTTTCTTGCCTTTTCCTTGTCAGAAACAACAACTTTATACAAAACCTCAACAGACTTTAAAGTATCATTTGTTTTATTCTTCAATACATCAAATGCGTCATTTCCAGAACAGTCCAGCATCCTAAGAATTCCAACAGCCTCCTTTTCATCTGAAGTCAGCAAAACCTTTCCTATCCAATGCGCCTGAGGAGTGTTCTGCGAAGCTCCGTCAAAAGTCACTGCCCTGTCTGAGTATGCCTTGAACCAGTGGCCGAAGTCCCACCATGAGTTAATGATGGCATTTTCCTGCGAATTATCTCTTATCTTGTACATTGCGCCAGCCCATGCATCGTTGAATGAAGGTGTCATGCTTTGCGTTGTCGCATAAGCAGTCCTTGCAGGGCTGAACAGAAGAACACACGCAAAGATTATTACAACTAAGGCAGTTATCCACCTGCTTACATCCATCTCTTTCTTCATCCAGCTGCCAACAAACTCATTTATCCTTCCGATGCCTATGCCGAATGCAACTGCAACAGCCGGGACCATCAGCAAAATAAACCTTACTCCTTTAAAAGAAGCATAGAACGTTCCAAAGAACCATATGATCAACAGTATTGCATATATCATTCCTTTTCTTTCCTCATCTTTTCTGAATACAGTTGCCAATATCCCGATCAGGCCTATGGCCATTATTATTCCGCCGACAGAGGCAATTATCTGGCTTGTATTTGCAGGATTAAGCTCTGCAACAGTTGTGTAGACATTCGGCCACAATGTCTGCTTTGCAGCCTCTTTTAATATTATGAAACTAACTGGATCCCTAAACGTTGCCAAGAAAGTATTGAAATTAGTAAACAATATCACAAACAAGGCGCTTGTTACAAAAAATACCCCAAGCATCTTGCATAATTTGACAAAGTGAGGCTTTTTCATTACGCCTGCTATATTCTTTCTGTTCATGTAAACATAATACAGCCCATAGATAACTATTGTCGCAACCAAGAAATCAAATATATACCACCATCCTTCCCATGTAAATGCAAACAAGCCTATTGCAAAGCCAGTTACTGCGCTTAAAATAAGCATATTCTTCTCTGTTTTTGCCTCGTATGCCTCAAGGATCAGCCAGAATATCAGCAAAGGGAAAAATATATTCCATGCGTCTGTGTCTGCAGATCCTGCCGCTGTTCTTGATATAATATTTGGGTTAACCGCTACCAATAATGCTGCAAAAATCCCTCCTGTGTTTCCTGCGATTTTCCTTGCTATGAAAAATGCAGGCACTACGCTTAATGCAGAGATGATTGCAGGGATTATGAAAAATATCCATACTAAAGTCGTGCTTGGCCTGATGGCGTGCATTATCTTGTAAAAGTAAGCTCCGAATATTGGGTAGAAAGAATTGCCAACTCTTTTTCCTTTTGGGGCAAGCATATGTGTATCATACTGTACTCCGTCTCTTTTTTCATCCCCTATATATCCATGCTCAACTATATCTCCTGCATACCTGAACCATTGATATGAATCTATATCTCCTATGTAAGTCTGGCCTGTCTCATCACGATAATGCTCTTTGTACTGCGCAGAAAGCTGGCTCATCTGCTGCTGGTACTGAGGGCCCTGCTGTCCAATCAAATTCTGAAGCTGCTCATTGGCAAGCCTTTCTTTGTTTGCAGGCGGAAGATTTGGATATTGTGTATTTATCTGCTGCGTAATCTGGCTTTTGTAATAATTCTCAACAGTGCTCTCTGCCCACTGGTCTGTTATCGGCAAATACAACGGCTGGATTCTCAGGAAAAAGCTAAACAATAATGGGATTAAAACAAGGAACAAGACTTTGTGCTTTTTTACAAAATCACCGACACTCTTGACATCAATGCTTAATTCTTCAGAAGCTTCTTTTTTGCCTGCTTCCTCATGATGGTGGGTTTCTTTATCCTCTTTTTTGAAGGACTTTGTCAGCTTTGAGAAGTCAAATGTTAATTCGTCTTTCTTGTCACCCATCATATCCCTCTATGGCTGGATGGAGAGCTGGTTAATTTATAAAGGTTTTGACGCAATTATTAAGCTGTTAAGTTAGCGTCACCTGAAAAAATAGGTTTCGGTAAACCTTCACTTGTTAAATGAAAAGTATTAAGTGAGAGAGATAAACAAATTACTACTCCAAAATACTGATTATATACTGTAATATCCATATTTGAGCACAATATTTAAATATAAGTAGAGTATCCAAACCTAAAAAGAGGTGGCAGAATAGGTTTCACCTCTTTGGTGATTTCTTGTTTTTGTCATCTCAAAGAAAAGCTAAGGGTATAAACCCAAAGGATTGGAGGAAGTAAAATGTCAGATGAAAACACAGCAAAAAACAACATAGATTGCAGAAGTCATTTTTTTATCACCACATAAACTTTTTTGCCCTTCCTTAAGTGTTTTGGTATAGGGATATATGCTCCACCATTTGCCCATTCATTTATCGAAGATTCATATATAGCTTGAATCTCATTATCAGTTAATATGAAGCCGTCAATGGGTTTTGCACTACACTTCCTAGGCATTTTATTCCCTAGGTATACCTAGGGAATTAAAAAGATTTCTATACTCCAGAATATACAAAACCGAAACATTTATATATAACATTTCATAATATGGTATAATATGGTGTTATATATGAAAAAAAACAAAGAAACTAAAATCATGATAAGACTCTCAGAACAGGAGAATAAGATAGTAGAGGTTTACAAGACCTTAAATGGTTTTAAAACTAAAGAAGAAGCCATAAAAGACATAATCAGAAGGGAAAGCCCTAATCTTGTAAAAGGGTTGAGAAATGGCTTATAAGAAAATGAGCCTCAAAGAGATCAGAAGTAACTAAAATGTTCCACAACAAATAATTTAGTACAAAGAATGTTAAAGAAACAAACTATATAGAGAAGGATTAAAATGCCTACAGAACATAAACTCATTCAGGGGGATTGTATAACGGAGTTGCAGAAGTTACCAGATGGGTCTATAGACTTAATTTTTGCAGATCCGCCTTACGGTTTGGCCAAAAAGAAAGGATTGGGTTGGAAATATAGCAAACACATTACTTTAGAGGAAGCTTGGGATATTTTCTCAAAAGACGAATATTTTGAGTTTAGCCTTAAATGGATAACTCAATGTATGAGAGTTTTAAAGCATGGTGGAAGCCTTTGGGTTTGTGGCTCTTTTCATAATATCTATTTGATTGGCTTTATTCTGCAACATTTGGATTTTAAGATAAACAACAGCATAGTATGGTTTAAGCCTAATGCACAACCAAATATAACGTGCAGAATGTTTACTGAAAGCTGTGAACATTTAATCTGGGCTGTAAAAAACCATTCTAAAACTAAATGGACATTTAATTATGAAGATACCAAAAAGCTTATTGAAGATCCTATAAATCCAAAAGGGAAACAAACAAGAAACGTCTGGAGTATTCCTTTAACACCTAAAAAAGAAAAATGGGCAGGAGAACACCCAACACAGAAGCCCATAGAGTTATTAAGGAGAGTAATTTTATCTTGTAGCAAAAAAGGTGATAAAGTATTAGATCCTTTTGTAGGCTCTGGAACGACATCAGTGGTTGCTAAAATGCTGGATAGAAATTCTATAGGTATAGAACAAGAAAATAAGTATATTGATATAGCAAAAAAGCGTTTATCTGTATAACTATTCTGGTTCAGGCAAACCTAAAAAGTTCAAAGGCAGTTCTTCAAAAAAATAATGACAACCCACTGATTGGATATAATTTAAAACATCTGCATATTCTTTTTTACTAAACCAATTATTTAGCACATAGAGATACTCTACTTTTATTCCGGCTTCTGACACTAATTTAGTGTATTGTTTTCTCTTGAAATCACATGTTTGTAACTTCTCATCTACAGAACCAGCAACCTCTTGAAATTTCATTTCAATAATAAATAAAGTTTTATCTGCTAAAATAAATACTGTTTCATCTGGAAGTAGTTTTTTTGAGATTTTAGTTTCCCACTTAATACTATATTCTGGTAGAAAATGCTTATATAATTCGTGTTTTTTAAATAGTTTAGCTACCAAATTTCCTTTAAAAAATAACCCATTATCTTTGATAGTATATCCTTTAAGTTTCTTGAAAAGAAGTCTTAAATCTATTCTGCCTTCAAATTTAAGTCCAGATTTAGTCTTGCCTCCTCCTTTGCCACCTTTAATCATTTTACTGAGAGAAAGTAATAATCCTTTATAAATGTAAGTGACACTTAAGTAACAGCTCACAAGTCACAACCTTTAAATAATAATCAAGCTTCTTTATTGCTGTGGTGGGTGCAATGAAGAGATTAATGATAACAACAATGTTTGTTTTGTTTCTGTTAAGCATAGCAAATGCAGTAGCTTTTGAAGGCAGCGACCTAAGATTCATGAATGTAATGCTCTATGACGGCGACTTTTCTGAGGAAGCATTCTATGCAAATCCCGGAGATATTGTAATGATAACAATAGCAATGGACAATGAAGGGGAAGATTTGGAAGGCATGAGACTTGCAGCATATATTCCTGAGCTTGGAGTAAGGAGCAATATCATAACTATTGACATTGAAGAAAACCTGGAAGATACAGCAGTTCTATATCTTCAGCTTCCATATGTAATGGGAGACTATACAGTAAGGATAACTGCACATGCAACAGAGGAAGAAGACTTCTGGAAGGCAAAACACAGGGTTATAAGCATCGTATAGCTAAGATTGTCACTACTAATCCATACTGAAAATAACGAAAGATTTATAAACAAAGGTTTATTACTGTTCTAAGATCAGGGGGTCAAAAAAGCATGAACTATGCAAAACTAGGCTTGGCAATAACTCTTCTTATTTTATTCTCTAATATTGCTTATGCAGCAGAGCTTCCTGTAGATGTTGATTTTGTTAAAATAAATGGCGATGAGGTAGACGACGGAGACACAATAAAGGAAAGCATTGACAGGGACCAGAAACTGGATATAAGAGTTAAGATCACAGCTCTTGAGAACATTGATGATGTTGCTGTCGAGGCAACAATTTTCGGCGATGATCATTTTATTCTTGCTGACAGGTCAGAAACATTTGACTTGGACAAGGACACAAGAGAAACAGTTAATTTGGAAATTGGAATCCCTAACTTAGTTGATGCAGATGCTTACAAGCTGAGAATAATCATAGGAGACAAGAACAACAACCTTAAGGTTTTCAATTACAATTTAGAAATAGACGAGCAAAGGCATTCTATAGAAATAACCGATGTTATACTTAATCCAGCTTATGAAGTAAAAGCAGGAAGCGCTTTGCTTTCAATAGTAAGGCTGGAAAACTTCGGGAAGTTTGATGAGCAGGGAGTAAAGGTTACAGTTTCAGTTCCTCAATTGGGAATTTCAGCTTCTGATTTCATTGACGAAATTGAAGTTGATGATGAAACTTCTTCAGAAGAGTTATTCTTAAGAATACCAAGTGATGCAAAAACAGGGGCTTATGATGTTGTTATAGATGCATTGTATGACGACGGATTTGAAAAAACAACAAAAACAATGAAGATTAATATTGTAGGAACATCAATTTCAGTTCCTGCAGTTCCAAATGTACCAACACAGGCATATTCAATTCCTAAGCAGCCAGATTACCTTGCACCAAAGCCTATGTCTGACAGGACTTTAATAGGGGTAGCTGTTGAGACTCAGGACATAATGGCAGGCCAGGGAGGAGCTGTTTATACTGTTGTGCTTACAAACGATGGAGCAACAACAAAATCATACACAATAACTATCTCAGGCATTGATGGATTTGGGGTTTATGAAGTAACGCCTTCCAGCTTGATACAGGTTGAGGGCGGAAAGACAGAATCAGCTTATGTTTATGTTGCTGCGCTTGAAGGGGCTGAATCAGCTTCTTATCCTTTTGCAGTCCAGATATCCTCATCCGGAAACATGCTGAAGGAGATACCTCTTACAGTAAATGTTCTTGAGGGATTGCCTGAAGAAAGCACACTTTCAGGAGCGTTAAGCAAGGCTCTTGCAGGAGTGTTCATACTTGTAATAGTTGGAGTCATTATACTTGCATTTGTTGCATACAGGGGAAAGATTGTTGGCGAGGAAGAAGAATTCACTGACATTAATTCGCCGCAGACTTACTACTGATTGTTTATTTTGTTGTTATTAAATTCTGTTTTTATCTTTTCAACTTTAACAGGTATCTTTCTCATTATATTATGCATTATCCTGTAATCAGAGAATTTAATCTTTCTTTTTCCTATCAGCTCATGGCATTTAATAATTGAATCAGCAATCAGGCTTAAGTCTTTTTTTATCCTTTTCTCTGCCAACGGAATTGAAACAACAGCTAAATGGATCACAGCGCCGTACACGCACATAAATTCATTGAAGTGCCTTTTCTCATATTCTGCTTTTCCTGGGATTTTCATTGACGCAAGCTTCAGAATCAGGTCTTTCAGCGCAGGCTCAAGATTAACCAGTTCCTGGCTTATGTCTTTAACAGCATCCCTTTCCAGCCTTACAAGCTTGTTCATGTCGTCAAACTCTTTATAGTAGTTTTTCTTTGATGTCCTTTTTGCAATCCTAAGCTCATGCCTCACATTGTGGAAAATCCTTGTCACTGTCTCATTTGTTAATTTCATCACTTTTCTGTATTCATCGATGTCATTGATGAAAGCATCATCTTTTTTCAGCTTTCTTTTGTGCTTATCAACGATATCAACAATATACTTTACACACTCAAACCACTTCTCAACAAAAGGCATATCCTCTGCCTTCAGCACTAGCCTGAATTTTTTTAAAGTATCTTCAAGCCCTGGCTCCATCTCTTCAGACTTCTCAAACTTTTCCTTGTCTTTGTAGAACTCAAACAGAATATGGAAAAGCTCTATCTTTCTCTTGTCAATCTCAAACTTCTTTTTCTTGGCAAGAACAGCCTTATCTAAAAGAGCATCCAAATACTCTTTAAGCACCTCTTTTTCCATTATTAAGCCTCTTGTTTACTTCTTTATATAATTTTTGCCGGATTTACTGCTTTGCCTCTATGATAAGCCTGTCTTTCTCTGGGTGCACATAAGCCTCTTTGCCTTCTTTAAGCTTAAGGTATTCTGCAACTTTTTTTGGAATCCTGACAGCCAATGAATTGCCTGTTTTGGTTATCTTTGTAGTAGCCCCTAACCCCCATATGCCTTCTTTTTTTGCGGCTTCTTCTATTCTCTTTGTTGTAGCTGAATCTGTAAAGGATTCTCCGCATTTTGTGCATACTTCTGCCGGAAATTCACCTAGATAAACCCCGAACATGGTTTCTTTTATTTTGCCTTTCTTTAGTACACCCTTCTCACATACTGGACATTTCATGTTCTCCACCTCGGTTTGACAGTGATTATAAAATGATCATCAGCAATTATTTTTGCTACTACAATAAAATACCTAAAATGATATAGTATTTTGTCGGGCTTTTGCAGCTCTTTTGAACCCCTTTTAATGGCCTCTTCAACCTCATTCTCTGATATCCCTCTTTCGATTATCTGCTCTCTCGCGTGCTTACTGTATTTAATCAAAAGTAATCACCTGTAAGTACAAGTAAGTACTGGTAATATATAAAGGTTTTGATGTTTTAGGAAGCTTTAAAAAAACCACCAGCAATCCACAACGTATGGAAACGACAGTCCTGATAGTTGGTGCAGGCCCTGTGGGCTCTTATTTAGGGATGAAGCTTTCAAAGGCAGGGATATCCAATATCATCGTAGAAGAACATGCCAAAATAGGAGAGCCTGAGCAGTGCACAGGATTGTTTTCAACAAACCTTGACAATTATGTAAAAATTCCTGAATCAATAATACTGAACAGATTAAAGGGGGCAATTTTCTGCTGCAAAGACAAGAAATTTGAATTAAGGACAAACAAAGTCCAGGCTTATGTCACTGACAGGATAAAGTTTGACATGTTCATGGCAGAAGAGGCAAAGAGAGCGGGCAGCAAGTTCTTATTGGCCCACAAGTTTGTCGGCTTTGAAAGAAAAGATGATGGTTTTGTTGTTAATCTGGAAACAAAAGATGAAAATAAAGAAAAAGCAAATAAAACAACAAAAAAAGAAACAAACAAAATAAAAAAAACCATAAAAGCAAAATATTTAGTAGGCGCAGACGGGCCGAGCTCTGCTGTAGGAAAGGCAGCAGGGATTTACGGAAACAGGAAATTTTGGATAGGTGCGCAGGTTTTCCTGGAAACAAAAAAGCCAATGTTTGAAAAAGACCTGGCATATCTTTATCTTGACAGGAAATACTCTCAGGACTTCTTTGCATGGGTTGTTCCAATGTCAAAGACAACAGCTAAAGTGGGAACAGCTGTCTACACAAAGCCAAAGGAATATTTAGACAGGTTCTTAAAAGATAAATTCCCCGATGCAAAAATTACAGGTTATCAAGGCGGGTTAATACCTTATTACAGCCCTGAAACAGCTATAGAAAAAGGCAATGTCTTCCTTATAGGGGATGCGGCAGAGCATGTGAAGGCAACAACAGGCGGAGGAGTAATAAATGGATTCTGGGCTGCGGATGAATTAGTAAAAGGGATTTTAGAAGGCCATCCAAATTATGAAAAGAGGGCAAAAAATGTAAGGAAAAACCTCAACATGCATTTGCTTGTGAGGAACAAAATAAATAAGTTTGACGATGAGAAATACGCAGAATTGCTGGAAAAGCTTAATAAGCCTTCAGTCCAGAGCATAATGAAAGAGCATGGAGACATGGATTTTCCAAGGAAATTTGCATTCAAATTATTAATAAAAAATCCAGGATTGATTAGGTACACATTTTAATATGCATTTTAGAAAATGGCAAAGAAATACACAAAGACAGACATAGACACAGCCTTTGAAGGCCAGCTAGACTTAGGTGCAGAGCTGGAAAAGCACGAAAAGGCAGACATGGCAATAAAAGAGCATCTTGAAAAAGAAAAAAAAGAAGAAAAAAACAAGGAAAAGCCAGTAATAAAGAAAAAGGAAGAGATAAGGTTTTTTGACCACTGGAACAAGTACGGCGTTTATGTTTTGTTATTAATAGTATTAATAACAGGATTTTCAGCAAGAACTTATGTTGATAATTTGCCAATAATAGAAGGCCTGACAAAGAATATTGTTAAAAATTATTATCAGCAGCAATTGATGAATGATATTAATGCAAAGTATTCCTTGATTTCGGCAGAGGAAAAGCAGAAGATATATGATAAAGAAATAAATGGGTTATTAAAGTCAGAAAAAACAAAAAAAGAGATAAAAACAGTCACAGAGAGGACAAAAGAAGCATTCAAAGATTCCAGCGGCCAGACTTACCTGTTTACATATCAGTCCTACTTCTATCTAAGTAAGGCAGAGGAAATAATGAAAGGAGATGAGGGCCCTTTTATTTCACATTTAATAGTTTATTTTTACAAAATCATAAAGATTTTTGATTCAGATGCAACTCTCATGAAGGCAGCATATTATCTTCCTGTGTTTCTTGGATTGCTGCTGCTGATAGTGATATTCAAAATAACATATCTAATTGCAAATAAGAACGCAGCGTTTTTCGCGGGGATAATAGCAGCTTTGCATCCTGCTGTAGTAAGAATGACAATGGCAGGAAGCATAGGAATAAAAAAATCCTTTGAGATAGGGGTCTCAGACACTAACTTCCCGCAAATAACTTATGCTTTCCAGACTTTTTTCCAGGGCTACGCTTACGCAGCAATAGTATGCATAGCTGCAGTTATAGCAGGAATCCTGCTGGCAAAAGCAGCTTCAAAGTTCATCTCCTTTGTTGAAAGCCTTGGAGTTGGCAAAGAATACCTTCATAAGAAAATAACAGCGGCAGCATTCATAATAATTATCTTTGCAATCGTGTTGTTCTTCTCACACTCCAATATTGTTCAGGCAGCAAACACAACCCCTGTAATGGATGATACAGCTGTAAGGGCAATACAAGGGATAAGCAATGAAGCAGACCCAAGAGCGTATATTTTGGGGGTTATGGAGGAAAACTATGCCTATGATGCAAACACAGCACTGCAGGTTGCGCAAACAAGCGAATTAGGGTTTACAACGCCTGAGGCATACTGGGCTTCAAGGTTTTTTATGGAAACAGACGAAAGCAAGGCATCAGAGATACTCAAAATGCTGGCCTGCGATGACCTGTATATAACATCAGTACAGAATATAAGCTGCGACAAGGAAAAGTTTGTTGTTGTATCAGACAAAGCATTAAACAGCTTTCCTTATCTATTTACATTCAGCAACTGGGACTTTACTTTAGCTGAAATACACAATTCAATAAAAGGCATGAATCCAGAGCAGGCAACAGCAATGATAATGCAGAAGTACAGCAAAGACAAAAACCAGGCATTGAGCCTTTATTATGAAGCGCTGGAATACGGCAAATTAGACTACGACAACTTCTCAATCCTGTCGTCAGGCAGAACATGCAATAATTTCAACAGCACTTTGTACTGCGGCCAGTTTTTCAGGCTTGACATGAAAAAGAAAAAAGCATACGACAACACAAATAAAGAAATGCCTTATTTCCTTGTAAACAAGACAGTGGAGCAGGGCAGTGCTGAGAACGAATATACTTTGATAATTTTCGAAGACAATGAAATGTTTAGATTTGTTGCTGTAAAAACACCATTGAAAGACACGATGTTCATAAGAATGCTCTACCTAAACGGCTATGGGCTAAGGAAATTTAACTTAACAAATATAGAATCAGATTTAATAAGCCAGAAGATAGCGGTATACAAAGAAAAATAGAAACTAAAGAAAAACAAAAATTTACGTTCCCTCTTCCCAGCTGCTTAAGTATTTCTTCTGTTCCTCTGTCAGCTCGTCTATCTCTACTCCCATTGCCTCAAGCTGCAGCCCTGAAATCTCATCATCAATTTTTTCAGGAAGGAAAACAACTTTGTTCCCCATCTTGCCTTTATTCTTTACACAGTGCTCAACAGCAAGAGCCTGGCCGCAGAAAGATGTTGACATTACTTCAGAAGGATGGCCTTCTGCAGCTGCCAAGTTGACAAGCCTTCCTTCACCGCATACATAAACCTTTTTTCCGTCACGAAGCATATACTCATCCATAAACGGCCTTATTCTTCTTACAGAGCTTGATATTGACTTAAGCCCTTTAAGATCAATCTCTATGTCAAAATGGCCTGAATTCGCAAGGATTGCGCCGTCTTTCATATTTTTCATATGCTCTGTCCTTATTACGTGCTTGTTTCCTGTAACTGTAACAAAAATATCACCAAGCCTGCACGCCTCACTCATGGGCATTACCCTAAATCCGTCCATTTTAGCCTGCAATGCACGGAACTTGTCAACTTCTGTAACAATTACATTTGACCCCATGCCTTTTGCCTTTGCAGCAACTCCCTTTCCACAGCTTCCATAGCCGACTATTACAACATCTTTTCCTGCAAAGAGAATATTTGTTGCACGGATTATTCCATCAAGTGTTGACTGGCCTGTTCCGTAGTAGTTGTCAAGCAAATGTTTTGTCTTGTTGTCATTTACAGCAACAATGGGGTATTTTAGTGCCTTGTCTTTCTCCATTGCCTTTAATCTTACTATTCCTGTTGTTGTCTCTTCACATCCTCCTATTATTTCAGGAATCAGATTAGAATGCTTTTTGTGTATCTCGCTTACCAGATCGCAGCCGTCATCAATTGTAATGTGCGGTTTAAATTTTATTACATTTGTAAGGTACCTGTAATAATCTTGCTCATCTTCTCCTTTGTATGCCCATATCTTCACACCTTCTTTTGCAAGAGCAGCAGAAACATCATCTTGGGTGGATAAAGGATTGCATCCTGTTATCGCAACATCTGCCCCACCCGCAATCAGCGTCTTTACTAAAACAGCAGTTTCCTTTGTAACGTGCAAAGCCATTCCAATCCTTATACCTTTCAATGGCTTTTCTTCTTCAAACCTTTTCTTTATCTTCAGCAAA
The DNA here is from genome assembly GCA_964459835.1 of uncultured Methanosarcinales archaeon. Taxonomy (GTDB): domain Archaea; phylum Nanobdellota; class Nanobdellia; order Woesearchaeales; family UBA12501; genus CAYWPA01. The sequence goes on along the minus strand of CAYWPA010000011.1, from coordinate 17,265 downwards.
GCCCCCATATTGCTTTCTGCAAGCTCTATGTTCATCCTTCCCTGCTCTGCAAGCTTGATGTCCTTTACTTCGTATGTTGCTCCTTTGTCCATAATACCATCTTCAGAAAAAAGCATTACTGTATATTTATATAGTTTTTTTGAAAATAACTGTCATTTGTCCAATAAATTTAGAAAATATTGGACAAAAATGGAAATATTTATATATAAGCTGGACACTAGAAAATGAAGGTCGTAAGCAAGCCTTTTATGAAATCATTTTCGCCAAAAAGGCTCTCTGATTGGGGGGATTTGGTAAACTTACTTGTTGGCGCGAGTAGCTCTCAATCAGAGGCTAAAATGAATCTTGATGAAAAAGACCACAAAATCATAGAAATTCTGAAGGAAGACAGCAGGCAGTCTGTAAGGGACATTGCAAAGAAAACAAAGATTAGGCCAAGCACTGTCCATGAAAGGATAAAGAAACTAAAGGAAAATAATATAATAGAAAAGTTTACATTGAAGCTGAACAATGAGGCAATGGGTGAAAACTTCATTGTCTTCATGCTTGTTGCAGGAAAGCCAACAAAATACATCAATGAGCCAATACTCCATAATAAAAAAATAAAGGAAGTTTTTGGTGTAACAGGAGAGTATGACTTATTGTTTAAATTAAAGTTCAGGGATGTTGTTGAATTTAACGACTACATAATTAATTTTCGTAAATCAAACCCTGATATTGCAAAGACATTGACAATGGTTGCAACTGCAAATTTGAAAGAGGAAATTTAATAAAGAATAAACATAAGATTAAATACAAAATGAAAGAAATGAGTAAAAAAGGGCAATTGACTGCTTTTATCATAATAGGTATGGTAATAGTTTTGGCTGTTGGCTATGTAATTTATAGTATGCAGAAGGAAGCTCCTGAGGAGATTGCGCCAACAGCTGCTCCAAAGGTCAAGACTTTTGTGCAGTCATGCTTTTACAAGATTGCAGAAGAGGCAGTCTATATCATGACTTTACAAGGAGGATATACAAAACCTGCCTCCGGCGTTGACTATCTTGCATTTAAAGCAAGCCATGTCTACCTTGACGGTGCAATACTCAGTCCAACACTCAACACAATGCAAACTGACCTTTCAAGATATATTGAAGAGAATCTAAACAACTGTTTGCAGGATTTTAAGAGCTTTAAAGACCTAGGCTATACAGTTGTTTCAGGCAAGCCAGAAGTGGAAACAGCAATAAAGGAAAAAACAGCTTTCTTCTCCTTGCATTATCCAATTAGCATAGTTGTAGGCGGAAAAACAGAGAAAATAGAATCTTTCAGCACACAGCAAGAATCAAGGCTTTTCAGGATAAATCAAATACAAAACCAGATTGTATTGGATATTGCAGCAGAGCCTGAATTCATTAATATAAAAAACCTGGACATTTTTGATGAGGTAATAACAATGTCTCCAACAGGAACTTCAATTGTTTTTAACATACAAGATGACAGCCCAGATTATCCATATGTTTCTTTCTTTGCTGTAAGGATTAATGAAACTCTTCCTCCTAAAAACAATCCTCCTGTGTTTATTAATCTGCAAGGCCTTAAAGCAAAAGTTGGCGAGCCTTTTGCATTTAAGGTTGAGGCGGTTGATCTGGAGAATGACAGCTTTATCTTTTCTTCCTTAACGAGTTTGTTCGAAATTGATGAAAATACGGGTGTTATAAGCTTTATGCCTGAAGATTTTGAGGCAGGGGAATACGACATTGCATTGTCTGTTACAGACGAAAAAGAGGCCGTTGAGACAAAGTTTATCAAGGTGATGGTGAGTGAATAGGAATCTTTTGGTGTTTTTGTTATTTTTGTTTTTTGCAGTTTTGCTTAATTCTACGGCTATCCTTGCACAGCAGCCTCCAGAAGACCTTTCTGGCATGACAGAACAAAAATTAAAAGAGACGAAGTTTAATGAGCTTACCACAGCACAAATAAACACAATCACTCCAAGCGTAATTGCGAGCGCAAGTCCAAATCAGGCACAGCAGTACTTTGATGCAAATCCTGCAAGGCTAAGCTCAACAGGCCTTTCCAATAATGAAAAAGTTTTGATAGATAAAATATTATCAGGCAAATCAAGCAAAATTTCTCCTGATTTTGCGCAAAACTGCAAAGATTGCACTTATGAAAATATCAAAAGCGGAGTAATATCAACAAAGTTTGGAGATGTTGATTTAAACAAATATCCAGAGGTTGAGTTTTATGATGGTACGCTTCTTTATGGAAACGGAAAAAAATATAATGTTTTAACAGAAGTCAATGGAAATGTAAAGCAAGTTATTGTAACAGGGCCAAAGCCCAGAATTGACGGCGATATCTTGACCTTAAGCACAGGCTCCACAGCAAATATTGGACAAAGAGTAAATGGAAAGTTCCAGCAGAAAGGGACAGTAATGTCACAAGGAAGCGTCACAGTTGATTTGAACCATAATGGAGGGGAACTAATCCAAGGAAATTTTGTTGCAACAGTGCTTAAAGGAAATTCTATGGTGTCTGTGCCTTCAATAGATAAAATAGCAAAGGGCTTTAAAACAAAAACAAGAATAGAGGTGCCGCCTTCTAATTTATGCATTGACTGCCAAACAGACCTAGGCAACAGTGTTAGCATTGTGGGTCAGGATATTTTTGCTAATGGAAGAGCAGATTTAACGATTATTAGGGGATACAAAGACGGCGACAACACAAATGACTATGCCATGAATTTTGTAGGCAAAACACCAGGCATTAACTACAAACTTTCTCAGGATGGAGTTCATTTGCTCTCCGATGCAGGCCAGGGATTCGCAACAATAGACATTGTCAAATTTATTGAGCAGCTTCCGGATGTTGAAAAAACAATTTATGAAAATCCACAGGCATTTCTTAGGGCAAGAGGGCAGCTGGTGCATATTGTGGCATCAGCAACTAATGGAAAACTGTCATTTGCGAAAATAAACTCATTTATTTTGGTTGATGAGCAAAACAAAGATGTTGGCGGAAATATTAATGTTGCATTGTTCAATGCAGATGGAAGCGAGGAAGCACGGCTGATGAAGAAAGGAAAGGAATACTATCAAATGTATAGCGGCAGCAAGGTTATTGATTTTAACAACAATCTCAGGGCAGTTGTTTTAGGCGATGAAAAGAATACAATAAGGATTGAAAGAACTTTTCATGCTGCAGGATCAACCATTCCTTTAGTTACAGTAGGACAGTTAACAATGGAAACAGAGAATGACATAACTATTGTTAAGTTTTCAACTTCAATGGAAGACATAGGAAAAAGTGTAACACAACAAGCACCAAATATTTTCGTTAAAGCTGCTGCAACTCTGGCCATAAACAAAATAATTCAGGACAAGGCCGTTCCTGCAGTGCAGAAAGACTTTGGAGAATACTCCCCTCAAATAAGAGACATGAAAGGCAGCGTAGAATCACCGGAAATACAGCAGGTTTTGGAGGCAGTTGCAAAGGCATCAGATGATATAGGTGTTATACAGGGAACACAAGGCATTAAGAAGGTAAATTCAATTGAAGTCGTCCTTTCTCCTGGGGCAAACCAGGCAATGCATGCACAGGTAAACTTAAATGTTGATAATAACCAGGTGCTTCATTCAAATAAAATAATAATTGAAGGATATACAAAAAGCCAGTTCAACCAGTATGTAGTAGAAAACTACGAGAAGTTTGCTTCTTCAGAATAATCAGAATAGCTCTGCAACGCTTTTCCCTATATCTTTAATAAATATAGCAGCCCTCTGCATAAAAGTAACATCAACTAGCTTTATCACAAAGCTTTTTTCTGTTTTATACTTTTTTCCGTTGATGTCCTCAAACTCTGCAACAATACTGAACTCATTGTCATCTACGCTTAGATCAGAAGCAGAAAACTCAAGATCATAAACCTTGTCCTCATTAAGCTGATTGATTGTAAATTCCTGCTCTAATCCTTTTGTGCCGACAGTAACAACGACGTTCTGCGGGGATGCAGAAGATGCCTTTTCCAGTGTAAACTTTAAGGTATGTGTTTCTTTGTACCTGGTTTCTTTTGGATACTCTAAATCCGCGATATTTATCCTTGGGACGCCTTTTACATCATAGCTAAGGAACTCAGAAAGCATTACACCTTCTCCTTCAACTGTTACAACCTCATTAACCTCTTCATCAAACTTTGTCCTGAACTTAAACTCTTTTTTTTCTCCAGGCTTAATGGTAATTACCATGCAGTCATTCCCTAGGCAGGCATCTAAGCTGCTGTAAGCTGCATTCCCTTGGTTGTCCAGGCTGCATGAAATGTAGGCTTCTTCATACTGGTAATATTCATCCTTGTCTGATTTGCATTTCAGCTCAAGCTCTTTTGTGTAGATTTTTTCCTCTTCTTCAAATATCCTGCTATGGATTCTTTCAATATCGCTTAAGCTGAAGACATGGCCTTCTTCTGTAACAGTGAAGCTTGAGCTGCCGTTTATGGCTCCTTGAGTGTAGACAGTAATCGGGAAGTTGTAGTAATAGTCTTTCTCTAAATTATCCTGTACTTTTATTACCCAGAGTAATTCTTTTTCTTCATCAGGCCTCAGCAGAACGTGCTTTTTATTTGCATCAATATTTTCTAATTTTTCTGTCTTTGCAAGATAGACATCAAATGACTGGTAGAAAGGGATGTTGTTTTTTACAGTTGCCTTTACTAAATTATAAGAGCCAAACCCTGTGCTTTTCTTCACAATATCTGCTGCTATGCCGACAAAAGGGTTTATCTCCCCTCCCACTTGTTCAACCTTGACATTTGTTTTTAAGCCTCTTAACTGAAGATCAATATCCTTTCCCCTCCATGAGTATTTTGTAGATATCTTTCCTGCATCATCATCTATCTTTGCAGTTATATGTGTTGGGTCAATGTAGCCGTACTCTCCATAAGTCGGGTCATAAGGAACCCAGCCGTATCCAGGAAAGTAAACCTCAGCCCATCCATGAGGGCCCCATTTTTCTGCGAACAAAGGAGAGTTTGTATAGGAAATTCCTGCAACAAACCTTGCAGGGATGCCAAGGCTTCTCACCATTGAGATGAACAAAGCAGTCAATTCATCACAAACCCCTATTCTGTTCTTCAAAACCCAGCTTGATTTCTGGGAAGCTTCTGCAGTAACAGTGCTTAGGTCATATTTTATGTTTTCAGTTGTCCATGCTGCAATCTTGTCTACAACAACAACCAAGTCATCCTCTCCTTCTGCCAATTCCTGCGCAACGCTTTTTATTCCCCCGTTTAGATCAATGATCTCTTTTGGCTGGGTGTATGTAATTGTTTCAGGAGGAAGATTTTTTATCGGGTATGCAACTTTTTCTCTTATCAATGGCGGAATATTTTTTGTTTTTATCTTTGAGTTTATCGTTAAGTCAATCTTTCTTAATTTCGGATCCTGCCATGTAAAAAGCAGATTGTTTTCTTTCTGCTTCGGCTGCGGAGAATAAGACATGCTTATTATGTCCTGCCTGCCGCTTTGCTTTGGATAGAACTCATACTCAGCTGTTACAAATTCAAGATACGGGCTTGGGCCTGTTTCTACAAGATCTGCTTTTGCAGTCATCTCAACATCAAGCACCAAGAAGTCTTTTGTAAAGAAGTTTACATCTTCAACTGCAAAAGCTGCAGGAAGCAGAAACAGCATAAACAAAAAAACAGCTTTTTTTGCCATTCTCTGTTTCTTGCATTTCTGTTTTATAAATATATCCTTTAGAAATTACCTTCTGGAAAGTACGCCGAGGATGGGATTTGAACCCACACTTCCCGAAGGAAACCAGCTTAGCAGGCTGGCGCAATACCAGGTTATGCGACCTCGGCAATAAGGATTAGGGTTTAAGGACGGTTTTTATAGTTTTCTAAAGAATATAGCGAGGGGTGGATTTGAACCACCGACCTCAGGGTTATGAGCCCTGCGGGCACTCCAGACTGCCCTACCTCGCTGTACTAGAACTGAAAAATAAGCTGTTTATAAAGCTTTTGAACACTTATTTTATAGCGGCCATACATATGCTAAATAAAGTGAAACTCATGGCAAACATTTTAAAGATAAAATTTAAATAGAAAACAATACAAAGGTCGATAAGGAGGTGTTAATATGGCATTTGAGAATGTATCATGGATATGGAAGAAAGCAACTTATTTCTGGATATGGCTGTTAACGACTCTTGCTATCGGCTGGCTCTACATTGGGCCATTGACAATACAAGAGAACTACATGAAGCCTGGCTTGTTCGCAGGTATTGTGGCATGGGGTTTCGCCTTGCTCTTCCCTGTTATTGTCGGCGCCATAGTAGCTGTGCAGGTAGCGAATTATAAAGAGAATAAGACCTGCCCAACCAATGCAACAAGCGGCGGTATTATCGGCGGCCTTGCAGGAATAATTACTGTGGGTTGCCCTATGTGCCCAGCCATCCTGCTAGGTTGGATAGGCCTTGGTGCTGCGCTGCCTGGCTCCTTGCTTGGAGGCCCGTGGCTGAAGCTAGCAAGTTTCGCATTGCTTGCGCTCGCGCTCTATTGGGCAAGCAGCAAGAAGTGAGCATTGCAGAGTTTAAGAAGTCATAAATTTTTTATTGCCTTATTATTTTTCTTATTTTTGCTTAAAATAAACTTATAAAGGTTTTGAGCCGTAGTTCTTTGGCTTTTGGTCAGAAGCATGTAATCTGTGCTCAATCTCATTTTCCAAATCCTTGAAAGCCTTGTGCAGCGTTCTTGCCAGGTCCCAGTCATGCGCTTTTGTAGAAGCAAATATAGATGTAGGAGCTATGGCTTTTGCATGTATTGAGAACTTCCTCTGCTTTTCTTTTCTGCTTTTATTCTCGTCTTCGTATGTTTTAATGTGTATTTGAAGGCTTGTAATGTTTTTAAGGCTTCTTGCAATCTTTTGATAATATTCATTTGCAAGCTTATTAACTATGCTCTTCTCCATTTCATCAAGCTCTTCTGTACCTGTGCACTGTATTGGCTGCATAAGAAAAAACTCGCTGTTGCCATTTATATATTTTTTGTCGCAAAATATATAAAAGCTATTCAAGAAACAAGAAGAATGGCATTAGTATGCGGAATAGAAGAGGCAGGCAGAGGGCCTGTCATAGGGCCGTTGGTAATGGCGGGGGTTGTTATCGATGAAAAGGACGAAGATAAGCTTGTTTCTATGGGAGTGAGGGATTCAAAGCAGCTTTCCCCAAGGCAAAGGGAAGCTTTGTTTGACAGAATCAAAGAAACAGCAAAGCAGTTTGAGATAATAATAATATATCCAAAAGAAATCGATGATGTTCTGGAGTCAGAAGACCTTAACCTAAACTGGCTTGAGGCAATAAAATCAGCGCAGCTTATAGAATCTTTGAGATGCGACAAGGTAATTCTTGATTGCCCAAGCACTAATATTGAAGCTTATACTGATTATGTTAACAAGCTGCTTAAGAAAAAGGTTAAAGTAATCGCAGAGCACAAAGCTGATGAAAATTATCCTGTTGTTTCTGCTGCTTCCATACTTGCAAAGGTTACAAGAGACAGGGAGATTGAAAATATCAAAAAAGAAATAGGCAAGAACTTTGGCAGCGGCTACCCTTCTGATCCTGTAACAATAGGATTTCTGAAAAAACACTACAAGGATTACCCTAAAATCTTCAGGAAAACATGGCAGACATACAAAGCAGTTGCAGAAGGGAAAAAGCAGAAGAAGATAGGGGAATTCTAACCAACAACCTCAAACTCAGTATTAGCCAAATCTTCATTGCCGAATTTGTCTGTGCACTGCACCCAATAACTGTAAACTTCTCCGTCTTTCAGTTCTTCTAATTCAGCAGAAAACTCATTGTCAGAAACAGGATTCATTTCGATAAATCCTCCAAACACATTGTCATTGTAGCCGCAGGAAATTTCATCAAGCGAAATGCTTTTGCTTACTCTTACTTTCAACTCTTCATCAAGTCCTGCTTTGTCTGAAGGAGAAATTTCAACAATCTTCAATAAATCAGACTTTCCTAAAGTATAAGCAATGCCTTCATGATGAACATTTCTTTCGCTTCTGTTGATGTCAGTGCATTCAATATAATAATCAGCTGTTTTGTTTTCAGCATTTTCCATTTTCTCAATCAAAGCATCGCATGCGTACAATCCCCTTTCCAGCTCTGTTGAAACAAAGCAAGGAGAGAAGTTCTTCATATTTTCAAAATCCTGCGTAGAGTTGCCATACCTGCATTCCCTGTTTTCAGGAAGGTAGAGCCTTAAAGGAGCATCTCCTTCAGGAACATTAAACACCAGGCCAAACAGCATATCAGCAGGGCTTTCTATCCTTCCATTACTGATGGAAACGTAAATAGAAGGGTCTATAATGCTGGCGTTGTATTTTTCAAGGCCTGAAATGCCTGCTTCAGGCGTATAATTAAGCCTTATTTTGTAGCCTTCTGCCTGCACAGGGTTATCCATGCATCTGATATAGAAAGTGTTCACATCATTCGGAACAAGCATGCTTCCGCTGCATCCATAACTGCCGCCTGCAGCAGTGCTTACATCAAACAATGAAGTTGCGCATGAAAAGCTTTTGTTCATTTCTGAATAATCCATATCTGCAAGAGCATACCTGCATTCAGCAGGCTCATCCATGTAGAAATTCACATTGACAATGCTCTGCAAAGAAGAAAGTTTTGTATCATTCAAAGGGTCAAACTCCAGAACAACAGGAGGCTCTGTATCTTTGTATTCTTTTGCAACTGTAAATTTGATGAAGAACTGATCTTTGTTTGTATTCCCTGCTTTGTCTTCGCATTGTACAAATACATAATATCCTCCCTTGTCAAACTGCTTGATCATCTCTGTTACAACATTTTTCAATATCGGAGTCAATGCTTTCAATACCCCAACAACATCCCTGTAGTAAGGGTCAATTGCTTCCTCTGCATCTTCTCCTGTGACTTGTTTGTACAGCATGAACTTCGGCTCAAGCCTTTTTGTATAATCCCTGTACACATCTTCCCCATGGTCAACAAATTCAACAAACTGCGATGAAGAAGTGTAATTTAAAACATCCAAAACATTCTGCGGAACGCTTAATCTCGGAGGCATTCTTAATGATGCCTGGTGCACTGTTTTGTAGGCAGAATCGCCAAACCAGAATGAAGGAAGGTTGTATATCTCATTTGCAGGCGCAAAGTTTAGCCCGCATGTTGTGTTCTTATTTGTTTCAATGCCGAACTTAAACAATTTATGAGGGATGATTTCCTGCTCTATCTCGACTCCGACATAATCCCCGAGAATTGCCCTTTTTGCTGTATACCCTTCCTGCAATAAGTCCTCCCTGAACTTGATTTTAGGCGGGTTTTTGTCAATTTCTTCAGCCTTTTTGCATGCTCCTATTCCGTCGATTTCCTCATAAACACAAAGCTGCCCCAAGCTCTTGCATTTATACTCCGTACATCCAAAGCCACTGCTGCATTTTTCGCAATCGCTTCCTCCAGTAGGAGCCTGCCATAGGTTGCAGAAGGCAAAATCAGTAATATAATATGTCCTTAAAGGCTGGAAAGGGTTTAGGTAAGCAAGAACATTTGTTTTAATGACTTTTTCCAAAAAGCTTAATCCAGCGGAAAGCATTAATGGAAGGTTTCCTACAACCTTCTCCTCTTTCTTTACTTTTAATTTTACCCTGTCTCTTGTGTCCAGAGGCAGCTCAATCTTCCAGCCTGTTCCATCATCCTGCGGATTTTTATTCCATCCATTTGGATTGTAAACATATTTTCTTACATCATCAAAAGGGTCTGTGTGCATAAATCCTGAGTAAGCAATAGCATCTTCAACATTCCTGTAATTTCCGCAGTCTCCCATTGAATAGCACATTATTGCAGCTGACTCAATCCAGTCATCATTGCAGCTTAGGTATCCTTTAGGGCAGTCAGTGAACATATTTGCCCTGAAGCAGACATTCCCTCCTTGGTTTTCCCAGAATTTTAGTCCAGGAGAAACTTCAGGCATGCACTTCTGCTCTGTTGTGACTGCACCCTCCCAATAGCAATCCCTAAACCTTGCATCTTCGCAGCAATCTTTTGTTTCGCATACGCTGCAGTCCTGCCACCTGTTTATCCTGCATGCTGCTTTTTTGCTTTCAGCATCTTCTGTGCATAATTCTTCTCTATAATCCCTACAAGGCTCTACATATTCTTCTCCGTCAATGCAGCTTATCTTGTAATGCCTGCTTCCGACATAATCAGTCCCCTTTCCTGTCATTGAATCATACCTGCACCAGCTTTCCCCGCTTTTTCTTTCCCCGCAATCATTAAACTCTCTTTCAGCTCCTTTAATCCTTGTCTTAAAATCGCAGGCATAATCTTTGCTGTTTACATATTCTCCATTAATCTGCCTGCAGAATACTTGAGGAGAGTTCTTGAAGCAGACATTGTCCAGTCTGTTGATGCATGCTCCATACGCTGATTTTATCTGCGGCCTTTCCTGCCCTACAGAAAAAGTTCCCTCCAAGGCAAACTGGAATTTATAATTGTCTTTTATCAATTCATAAATAACATCAGGATAAGGGCGCGATTTCTTAATCAAAACAGCAACGTTATTATCTAGCATCCATTTGTCCATGTCAAAAAACTCGTTTGTAATCTCTTCATTTGTTATATCCATTGCCAGCTCATACAATAATCCAAGAGGGCTTTCAACTGCAATCTGGAAATTTTCTGCTCCCAGTGTTCTTTCAGGTGAAATTATTGTTATTGGATAGTTCAGGTAGAAAGTAATGTCATTTATGCCGATGGAAACATTCAGCTTCATATTTCCTTCTTTTACTTCTTTTCCCTGTGCTTTTATTGCGTCAAGGTTTATGCATTCCTGGAGTTTTGGAATCATTGCAAGAGAAAGCTCTGCCTGCATCTCCTGCCTTGAAAGGATTTTGTTTGCGCATGCAAAGCTTGGATCCAACCCTTCTGCAACGCAAGTATAGCTTATGTTTGTTTTGTTAAAAGAAACATAATCATCAAGCCTTATCTTTCCTCCCTGTTTTCCTAAAATAACGATGGTCTCTTGACTTTCTTTTTTAATGCATTCCTCTACATAATTCTGTAGCGAAGGAAGGTCGCTGATCTCAACAACTTCCTGCCTTGATGTTATGATTGTTTCTTTTTTTTCCTGCGTAACAACATAAAGAAGTATGCTGCCTATAACAAGAACAACAATACCTATGATTATAAAACTGGTAATCTGCCCTCTTTTTTCCAGCATAATTGTTGGTAAGAATATTGGCTTATAAATGTTGCGAGAAACGTACTGTTAAGTGCCAATGCTGCCAAGCGACGTGCTCGGCTAAGGAAGCGATTGCGAGAGTTCCTTGATTGCGAAAAAAGAAAGGCAGAAGCGAACAGAGCGCAGCATTGGTACACTGCTTGAATTAAGCCGAGAAAACATTTATATATCAGGAAGCCCAAAACAGCTGTATGAAAAAGAATATTCTGCCAATATTGATTATTTTAGCAGTGCTTTCTTTAATCATTACAACAGCATGCCAGCAGAAGCCTCAGACAGCTGCCTGCTTAGAGGGAGGGACAGAGGATATTCCCTGCACGTGCCCTCAGGGCTTTACAGTAGCAGCAGACGGAACTCAGTGTGAAAAGCAGAGCAGCGGATGCAATTGCTGCCAATGCGGCCAATGCAACCAGCCGCAGAGCAAGCCGGTGCAGAGGCAGACAGGGCCTAGGTAAAGCAAGTAAAGATTTTTAAACAAAACAAAATTCTCATTATCATGTCATTTGCGCATAAGATATACGGAGAATATTTTTTATTTCATCCTGCAATATCCACGACTCCTTTTATTGTTATTGTAACAATAGCTGCAGCAGCTTTTATAGCTCTTGCGATGCTTGAGGCAAAAAGAAAAAAGCTTCCTTACAAAAATATGATTTATCTTATCATTGCAGGCTATATTGGCCAGGCAGTGATTGCAAGATTTTTCTATTATTTCGGGCCATGGTCAGCAAATTTTGATGTAACGCTTGCTGAAAGAATAGTTATGTTTTTAAGCTTCTGGAAATATACAGGGATGGTCTTCTACGGGGGAATAATCGGCGGAATCCTCGCAGTGTGGCTTTTCTGCAGATACAAAAAATTAAATATTTACAAATACCTTGATGCCATTGCTCCCGGTGCAATGTTCCTTCTGTTCATTGCAAGATTCGGCTGCTACACTACAAACTGCTGCTTTGGAATTGAAACAAATCTGCCTTGGGCGCTTGAAAGGTTTGGCACAACAGTGCATCCGACAGAGCTTTACGAATCATTGGCTGGTTTATCTATCTTTATTGTATTAACAGAATTAAAATTCAGGCAGGCAAAGAAAAAGCTGTTTGATGGCTATGTGTTTTTATGGGGCATTATCCTTTATTCGATAGCAAGAGGATTGCTGGTAGAGCCTTTTAGATATTATGATGTAAGGTACTTCGGATTCTTGTCAGGCTCGCAGGCAATAAGCATAGTCATATTTGCTATAGGCGGAATTCTTTTATATGGGAAATACAGAGGCAGCCAGAAGCCTAAAAAACAGCGAAAATAGAGGGTAAAACACCATAAAGTTTATAAAGGAAATTCCTACAAATTCACTTTAGTGAAGGAATTTTAGGGGACCCCAACATGACTAAAATCAATAGGCTAGTAATGCATGGATTTAAGTCTTTTGCCAAGAGAACAGAGCTTGTTTTTGGGAAAGATTTCAACTGCGTACTTGGGCCTAACGGCAGCGGAAAATCAAACATAATGGACGCGCTGTGCTTTGTTCTTGGAAAAAGCTCTGCAAAGGCCTTAAGGAGCGAGAAGGCTGCAAACTTAATATACAACGGCGGCAAGTCAAAAAAACCGGCGTCAATGGCAGAGGTTTCTATATATTTTGACAACTCAAACAAGACATTTCCGACAGACGCAGATGAAGTGAAGATAACAAGGATGGTTAGGAAAAGCGGCCAGAGCGTCTATAAGATAAACAATGAGTCAAGGACAAGGCAGCAGATTCTTGAGATGCTAAGCCTTTCAAAAATTGATCCGGACGCATACAACATCATATTGCAGGGAGATATTATAAGGTTCTGCGAAATGCACCCTGAAGAAAGAAGAAAGTTGATCGAAGAGATATCTGGAATTTCAATTTATGAGGAAAAAAAGCAGAAGGCAATCAATGAGCTTCAGCGTGTTGATGAAAGGCTGAAAGAGGCAGAGATAATCCTTACAGAAAGAAAAACACACCTTAAGGAACTTCAAAATGAAAAAGAGCAGGCTGAAAAATTCAAGGATTTAAATGAGAAGATAAAAGTGAATAAGGCTTCCCTGATTTACAGGCAGATTGAAAGAAGGGAAGATGAAGTCAGGGGATTTGAGGAAAGAAATGAAAAAAACAGGTCTGCTCTTGAGGAAAAGCAGAAGAATATAACTGAGATAAAAGAAAGCATAAAGAGGCAAAAGCAGAGAATTGACGAAATAAACAAAGAGATAGAGACAAAGGGAGAAAAAGAGCAGGTTGCAATGCACAAGGACATTGAAAACCTGCGCGTTGATATTTCTACGACAAAGCAGAGGGTTGAAAGCATAAAGAATGAGATATCCAAGATAAAGCAGAGGAAAAGCCAGCTTCAGCAGAACAATGCAGACATCCTTTCAAAGGTTGACAAGCTTGAATCTGAGAAAAAGGACATGCAGAAGCAGATTGAAAACAGGGAAAACGAGCTAAAGCTCATAGAAAAGAAGATAGGCGAGTTCAGGAAAAAGCATAACTTGGACAATATTACTGATATAGAAAAAGAGGTTGATGAAATAGACAAGGTAGCAGAGGAAAAGCAGAAGGAAATTCAGGATTTAAGGCAGAAGCAGCAGGAAGCATTAAGGGAAAATGACAGATTAGAGTTCCAGATACAGGGAATTGATGAGAAGATAACAAAAGTGCTTGAAGTACAGAAAGAAAACCAGGTGCAGCTAAGGGAACTGAAGCAGAAGCAGGAAGAGTTCAAGAAAACAAGCAGCGAGCTAAGCCAGAGAGTAAACGATGATGCTTCTTTGGCAGCACAACTGCAGAATGCCCAAGCTGTAATGCTGAGCGCGAAAGAAGAGCTTGCAAAGCTTGAAGCAAAGAACATGACTGTGCAGGAAAAGCTTGGCGAGAATAGTGCAACAAAAAAAATACTTGATTTGAAGAAAAAAATGCCTGGAATATATGGAACAGTCTCTGAGCTTGGAAAGGTATCTTCAAAGTATGCATTGGCTTTAGAAATAGCAGCAGGCCCGAAGACAACATCAATTGTTGTTCAGGACGATAAGGTTGCTGCAGAGTGCATAAAGTACCTGAAGGACAACAAGCTTGGAATAGCAACATTCCTCCCTTTGAACAAGATAAAGCCGGCTGAAAAAGCCATAACTAATGACATACTGTCTGCAAATGGCGTAGAGGGTATGGCAATTGACCTTGTATCATACGACGCAAGGTTCAAGAATGTTTTCTCTTATGTTTTTGGAAATACAGTGGTTGTACAGAACATAGACGTTGCAAGAAGAATAGGCATTGGAAGCGCAAAGATGGTTACTCTAGAAGGAGACCTGGCAGAAGTCTCAGGGGCTATACAGGGAGGATTCAGGAGAAAAGGCTCAACAGGATTGGGATTCTCAGAAAAAGAGCTTGCCCAGGACATTAAGGTTTGCGAAAAGAAGATAATGGATAACGAAGCTTTGCTGGTAAGGCTGCAGAAAGATAGGACTTCAAACGAGGAAAAGATAGGGATGTTGAGGGTTCTAAAGGCAAATTTAGAAGGGGATATTGTTAAGCTGGAGAAGCTGCTGAATATTGATTCTGAAGATACTAATGCCAGCAAAAGCCAGAAGAAAGATTTTGAAGAGCTGCTGAAGAAAAAAGAGAAGGAGATTGACGGAATAGCAGATTCTATTTCTGAATGCAACAAAGAATTGGCAAACAACAAGATCAAAAGGCAGCAGCTGAGGGAGAAAATAAACCAGCTGAGAACACCTTCCTTGCTTGCAGAGCTTAACGCTTTTGAAGAAAAGAAATCACAGCTAAGGGAAGAGTTGGTTGCAAAACAAGGAGAGATAAAGAGCATTGAAGCGCAGACAGAGAATGTCTTTGGCCCTGAGGTTGCAAACATAAAGAAGATCATGAAGCAGCATGACAAGGAAGAGGATGATTTCAAGGAAGAGATTGAGCTTTTGAAAAAAGACACTGAGAATAAGTCTGTTGATTTGAAGGAAAAGGAGGCAAAGCAGAAGGAATTTCAGCAGCAGTTCAAGGGCTTGTTTGCAGAGAAGGGAAAGATTGATGATGGAATAAGGAAAGAAGAAGGAAGGCTTGAGGAGTTTGCCGACAAGTCAAGGGAAATTGAGAACAAAGTCAATATTGTAAACCTGGAGGCTGCAAAAATAAAGGCAGAGCTTGCAGGATTCAGGGAGGAGTTCAGGGAATACGAGGGCCTAGAGGTTATCAAAAACAAGTCAGAACAGGAGCTGAGAAAGCAGATTGGTATTTACGATGGCGTTGTCACAAAGATAGGAAATGTAAACATGAAGGCTCTTGAGATATACGACAATGTTGTGCAGGAATATGAAAACCTGAACAAGAAAAAAGAAAAGCTTGTTCTTGAGAAGGAAGATGTTTTGATTATGATGAATGAGGTTGAGCTGAAGAAGAAGGATATGTTTATGAAATCATTTGACATTGTAAATGGGCAGTTCAAGACAATTTTCTCTGCACTGTCCACAAAGGGAGAGGCTTCTCTTGTTCTGGAGAACCAGGATGTTCCTTTTGAAGGAGGGCTATTGATTAAGGTAAGGCTTTCAGGCAGCAAATTCATGGACATAAGAAGCCTTTCAGGCGGAGAAAAGACAATGACAGCCCTTGCTTTCATATTCGCAATACAGGAGCACGAGCCTGCTTCATTCTATGTTCTGGATGAGGTTGATGCTGCTCTTGACAAGAAGAACTCTGAAAAGCTTGCGCAGCTTGTCAAAAAATACAGCGAGAATGCGCAGTATCTTATGATCTCGCACAATGATGGGGTTATTTCAGAAGCAAACGTCCTTTACGGCGTTTCCATGGACGAGCACGGGCAGAGCAATGTTGTCAGCTTGAAGATTTAGGATGGAATATAATATATCTAGCGTGGTAGAGATAGATATGAGTCATATCATAAAAGAGGCCTATACCGGGCAAGATTTTTATATCCCGCATTCTATACAGTAAATATGTCATGGCTATACTTGATTATACTAATGCTTATAATATTCCTTATAGCCTCATTTGTGGCCAAGACAAGCAAATTCCTGCTGAAGATATGCCTTATAGTATTCTCTGCTGTGCTGATAATTAAATTCTTCTTTTAGCATTTTTTCATGCACGTATTATAGAAGTCGCACTGACCTGTGCTCCACTTGCACAAAGAAGAAATGTGTTTAGGATAATCTTTTATGTCATCAGAAATAGTTGCAGCGTGTATCTGCTCTATCTCAAACTTTGCATCTAATAGCAGGCTTTCATCAACATCGATTACAATCTCTCTGTCTTGCAGGAACCATACTCCTACTTTATCAGGAATAGTTCCATGGGCTTCTTGATAAAGCAAAGCATAAATTCCAAGCTGAAGCCTGTATTCAGGCGTTATTCCTTTTGCCTTTCCTGTCTTATAATCCATTACCCTTACTGTTCCCTGGTGCCTTTCAATGTAATCAACAAATCCCCTTACCTTCAGCTCTTCGCTTTTGAACTCCTTTTCTGTTTCCTCAGGGCTTATTGCTTCAAAAGCCTCTTTGAAAGGCTTATTTTTCATCTCTTCTTCAATTCTCTCAAATAGATTATTGACCCAATTGGCCATCATTAATGTTGTTTCGTTGTAATAATACTTTATTTCTTCATTGCTCACTCCTATCTCCTTGAATTGCTTCAAATCCCTGCTCCACACGGCGTCAAAAAGGTTTTTTAAGTAAAAAGCTAGTTCCTCCCTGAAGTTTTCTTCTCTTATTGTGGAAGCATCAACCTCAAAGAACTTCTCCAGAACAGTATGGGCAATCTTTCCTCTTATGGTATGCACATTGCCATGTGTAGGAAGCTGCATAATATACTGGTAATAATACTTCCTCGGACACTGCTTGTACGTGTTTATAGAACTTGGCGATTGTATTCGCGGAGCCATACATAAAATCTGGAGATAGTTGTTTATAAAGATTGTTGTTGTGGAAAATTCACACTAAAACGCCTAAAATATTTTAGTACT
>CAYWPA010000010.1:0-43060 GCA_964459835.1 uncultured Methanosarcinales archaeon | reverse complement strand
GAATCTTTCAAGCCAGGTATGTGGTCCTCTATTGCTTGATGTCCTAATCCTACCACAGCTGATTTTAAGCGTTTCATATTGTAAAATAATCATTAAAGTTTTATAAATCTTTCTTTTGTTGTCATTTCATAGTAAAATATACAACGGCGACGGCGACCCCCAAACCCCAAATTTTGTCTTGCTACGCAAGAGATATTATATAAAACTCAAACTCAACTCTAAAATTTTGCCTTCGGCATCGTTGCACTAAATTTTAGGTCTTCCCGTTGGTCAGACGAAACTAACAGGAATTTAACGAAGTCGCACGAAGTGCGATTTGGGAAACCGAAGTGCAACGAGGTTTCCGTTAAATTCCTGTTAAATGCCCCGAGGCGAAGCCGAGAATGCAATGTGGTCGAGGAGCGAAGCGACGAAGAAGTAAAAATTTCCCCACCGTTAAGATCATAGAATCTTTTTGACATGCTGAATAAGTTTTAGAAGTGCCAATGGTCCACCATAGTGGTATCTATCAAGTCTTTTTCCATGTAGATTATGAGTCTTTAACGTCAATATATCTGGAATCTCAAATTCCTTGTCTTTTGCAGAATTAGAAATGTCCCAAACTGGATTTAATGGATCATGTGCAAAAGCATTTCTGAGCAGTCTAACGACTTGTGATATATTTTGAATCTCTACATTCTGACTCTGAAGCCTTTCCTCTCCCCATTCATCTTCTAAAACTTTGTTCATTTGAAGAGCTATCATATATGTTCCAATAAATTCTAACATGCTTGCTCCTTTTTTCTCTTGCTCTTTTGTAAGTTCTAAATCTTTTTTGTCAACAACATGTTTTAGAAAAGAAAATTGTTCATAATATTGTAGTTCCACATCTGTATGTAAAACTGTTGTTGAAGTCGCAAGAGAAAATTTATAGAAAAGTTCAGCATGGTCTAATTTAATTTGAGATTCCTTCTTCATATCTATTGAATTATTGTTGAAATATATAACACTTTTGTAGGTGGGGGAATTTTTATTGCATTTAACAGGAATTTAACGATTCCAGAGCCTTGCAGGCTCTTCCATCCAAATTTGATTTTCCAGCTCTGTTCCGCCTTCGGCTCCACGAGGGAAAATCAAACTTCGTTAAATTTCGATGTTAAAACATCCGAATTCTTAACAGCCGGTGGTTAACATCTACAGGTTGAACAATACGTTGCCACCGCAACATTTATAAACTATATTCTTATTGTTTTCTTTATGAAGTTGCTAGGGAAAAAAGGGGTTTCTCCGCTCGTAGCCACTGTTCTTCTAATCGCATTTGCAGTTGCTCTTGGCGCAGTTGTTATGAATTGGGGAAGAGGCTATGTTGAGGAAGCCCCAAAGGCAGCAGCTATTGCAGATGCTTGTTCAGGCAACATACAATTAAATATTCTTGACATTGCAGGGAAAAAAAACATATGCCTTGATGAAGCAAACAATAAAATAAGCTTTAGGTTTGAAAATTCTGGAAGCATAAAGGTTGATGGATTCAAGATTCAGCTGATAGGCGTACTTGGGACAAAAGACCATATCTTTAATGAAAGAATGGAGCCTAGCGATATAAACTCAAAGAACGTGGATTACTTTGTTACAGAGCACGGGCAGCTGCAGAAAGCAAGATTGATACCTAAGGTTGGCGTAACCTTCTGCCCTTCAAAATCTACCAGCATTGAAAACATACAGCCATGCTAAATGAAACTTTCTCTTTACCTGAACAAGTCTATTGAAGAAAATGCTTCTTTGTATTTTGAGAAAGCTAAGAAATCAAAGAAGAAGATAGAAGGCATTAAGACAGCCATTTTCAATGCAGAGAAAAAGAAAAAGCTTATTCTTGAAAAGTTTGAAGTTGAGGAGAAGAAATCCGAGGAGAAAGTAAAAAGAAAAGAGGAGTGGTATGAAAAATTCAGGTGGTTTGTTTCCTCAGAGGGTTTTTTTGTTGTTGGAGGAAGAGACGCAACAACAAACGAAATTATCATTAAGAAATATACTGAAAAGGACGACGTTGTCTTCCATACAGACATGTCAGGCTCTCCCTTTTTTGTTGTAAAGGCTTCTGGAAAGAAAATTGGTTTGGAAACCTTGCAGGAAGTTGCAGATGCTACACTTGCTTATTCAAGGGCATGGAAATTAGGGATGGCTACGTCAGGAGTTTTCTGGGTTAAGCCAGAGCAGGTCAGCAAGGAAGCTCAGCCAGGCGAGTATTTGTCCAAAGGCGCTTTCATGATCCGCGGGAAGACTAATTATATCCATCCGCGCATTAACTTGGCTGTTGGCATTATGGAAGACGGCAAAATCATGGGCGGGCCTTTGAAAGCTGTAAAGAAGAACTGTTTAAAATTTGTCGAGATCAAGCAGGGCAGCGAGAAGACCTCTTCTGTTGCTAAAAAGATAAAGGCAAAGATCGGCGGCAGCTTAGATGATATTATCAAGGTCATTCCAGCCGGTGGGGTTGAGGTTAGGTAGCTGATTATTTATCTAATTGTTTTAATATTTCATTTTGATACATTACTATATCATCAGCAGTTTTTGGCTCTGGTAAATTCTCACTCATCAGTTTCAAGCCAAGATGAAAATTCTTATCTAAGATAGGCCTAACTAACTTTTCACCTGCAGGGTAAACCCATCTATTCCAATGTTTCAATTCCATTAAATGCACGTAAGGATTTTCATAATCCTCTTCATTAACAGATGTTTCACTTGGATCTATTAAGCTTCCTAAATAAACTGCAACTCCTTCTCCAACTAACGATGCTCCACCAGCTTTTGGAGTATGATCTTTCTCAGGTTTCCACACAATGCTGTTTCTTTTCATAAACTCACCATGATACCAATGACCTATTTCATGTGGTACAACGCCGATACTTAAATCTTTATATAAATCCCAGTGATATGGATACAAATCCATACATGTAAATTTTATATAGTTATCTGCATCTTTTGCAGGTATAAACTCTAAATGTAACTTATGTTCATCAAACATATAATAAAATTTTGGATATTTTGTATTTTCATTTTTAAAAGTTTCATAAATTATTTCAATACTTTGTGGGGGATAGTTAGTATTAAATTTCTTGTTGTATGTTTCAAGAACACGAGGGACTTGTTTTTCTATATTTGATCTTAAGTAATCTTCAAGCTGTTTTGCATTTTTAAAAACACATATATCTTGCGGTTCTACATTAAATTCATATCTTGGCCTATAATTTTCTGGTTGAACAGATTGGTTATCTTGTTTATCGCATGCTATTAAACTTGCTGTTAAAGCAAGGCTAAGTGATAGTTTTCGAATCATAATATATTCACTACCCGCTAGATTATAAAATTTGCTTATTCTGAAGAATACATTTCTATATTATATATAATTTCATACATAATCTAAACTATAAATAACAACATTTATAAATACATAAAATTATACATAAAAACAAATGGTCAAGATACAGCACGATACGAACGACCAGTATAAGATAACCTTGCCAAAAGCTCTAATAGAGGCAAAGGGCTGGAAAAAGGGAGACTTAATCAAGATAGTGATGGACAAGGAGGGGAACCTAGTTCTGCAGAAAAGATGAGATACATCACAGCCAATATTCTGAAAGGAAGGAAAAGAATCAGTCATTCTCACAAGGGGGACTATGGTAGAGTCCTTATTGTAGGTGGAAGTATAGATTTTGCGGGTGCGCCAACCCTTGCAGCTTTGGCTGCAAAAGCAGTATTAAGAAGCGGGGCAGATATAGTTATTTTATCTGCCCCTTCTTCTATTGCATGGGCTGTAAACGCAATCTGCCCTGACATCATAACAAAGAAATTCAAGGGAGATTATTTTAAATTAAGCCATGCAAAAGAAATAATAAAGCAGGCAAAAAAATGCGATGTTGTGCAGATAGGCTGCGGCATTGGAAGAAAGTCAGGCTCATTCATAAAAAAAATAATAAAAATAAAAGCTCCAAAAGTGATTGATGCAGATGCAATTAAAGCAATAAGCTTAAAGGATGTGGACAATGCAATCATTACTCCGCATCAGAAGGAATTGGAAATATTAATGAAAAATTCTAAATTAAAGTATTCAAAAGACAACAATGAGAATATTAAAAAAATAAGAAAAATAATAAGAAACAATGTAATTCTCATAAAAGGGCCGATAGATATAGTTTTCTCAAAAAACAGGCTAATAAAAAACAAAACAGGCAATGCAGTCATGACAAAAGCAGGGACAGGTGATGTTCTGGCAGGATTAGCAGCAGGATTCCTAGCCCAGACAAAAGACCTTTTCAAATCAGCATGTATGGCTGCATACATAAATGGAAAAACAGGAGACTACTTATTAAAAAAGCGAGGAAGAACCTTCATAGCGTCTGACTTAGTAGAGAACTTACATGAGGTGTACAGATAATGGAAACCATCTTTTTCCAGGTCGGAATGATGTTCCTTATAGCGACAGCAGGGGCTTATTTTGCAGGCTTCCTTAAGCAGCCTATTATCCCTGCGTATATGCTTGCAGGAATAATACTCGGCCCAATACTCGGGCTAATAACAAACTCAGAAGTTATCAGCTCGCTAAGCATGATTGGAATTGCCTTTCTTCTTTTCCTTGTAGGATTAGAGATGGACTTCAAGAAAATAAAAGATGTCGGTAAAATAACATCGATAGGAGGATTTCTGCAGGTGCTTATTGTATTTATTACAGGATATTTGCTGGCATCCATGCTTGGCTTTACGCGAACAGAATCATTTTATCTTGGAATAATATTTGCATTTTCCTCTACATTAGTTGTCATAAAGCTCTTGTCAGACAAAAGAGAGCTTACAACTTTGCATGGAAGGATCATAACAGGAATTCTTTTAATGCAGGACGTAATAGCCTTGTTTGTAATATCATTCATCGCGACAACAGACACAATTTACTTCAATATGCTGTCCCTTTCAGTCATTAAGGCAGCATCGATACTTCTGATAGCAGCGCTCTCAGGAAAATATGTATTCCCTTATCTTTTCAGGTTTGCAGCAAAATCACAGGACTTATTGTTCCTTGCTTCACTAAGTGTCTGCTTCTTATTTTCAATCGCCTTTACCTTCATAGGGTTTTCAATAGCAATAGGGGCCTTTATAGCTGGCCTTTCACTTGCTCATTTGCCATATAACATAGAGATAATAGGAAAGGTAAAGTCTTTAAGGGATTTCTTTGCAACAATATTTTTTGTCTCGCTTGGCCTTGGCCTTGTGCTGGAAGACATAAAATTGCTTCTTTTCCCCCTGCTGATAACAACAGCATTTGTAATATTTGTAAAGCCTACGCTGATAATGGCGCTATGCGGGGTATTTGGCTATGCAAAAAGGACATCCTTCCTGGTATCCAATTCTCTTGCGCAGATATCTGAATTCTCATTGATCATAGCGTCAATAGGGTATGCCGCAGGCTCAATATCAAGGGAAGTCTTTACATTGACGATACTGCTTGCAATAACAACCATAGCGGCCACATCTTATTTTATAAAGTTTGAAAACAGCTTTTACAAATTCCTCAACCCTTTCTTATCATTGTTTGACTTTATGTCAAAAGGAAGAAATTTGCAGTATCTTCCTGAGCAGCAAAAATCTTACGACATTATACTGATTGGCTATGACAGGATAGGCTACAGCATTCTTGAAACTCTTAGAAGAATGAACAAAAGCTTTTTAGTGATAGATTTCAACCCAGATGTGATAAAAAAGCTTATTGACAAAAAAATACACTGCATTTACGGCGATGCAAGCGATGCTGAAATAATGGAAAGGCTTGACTTTAAAGATGTAAAGCTTGTTGTTTCCACGGTTCCCGGAGCAGAGAGCACTATTAATATAATAAAGCAGGTAAGGTCTGCCAATAAGAAGGCAACAATCTTTGTGACAGGAGGAACAACTGAGGAGGCTTTGGAGCTGTACAAAAAAGGGGCTGACTATGTCATACTTCCCCACTTTTTGGGCGGGGAAAAGGTATCAACTATGATACATCATTACACACATGACTTGAGAAAGGTTGTTGAAAACAAGATTATGCACCTTGAAAAATTAAAGCAGAGGATATATTCAGGGCATGAGCATCCAAAACACCACTACTGAAAAAATGCACACAAAACAAAAAATACGGCAGATGAAAGCAGCGCCAAAGGAGCTTGTGCCTGTTGTAAGGATAGGGAAAAACGGCCTGACAGAAGGGATATGCAGAGAAATCAAAAGGCAACTATACAAGAATAAAGTGATAAAGGTAAAGATGCTGGATGCTTTCCTTGAAGGAAAGGATAAAAAACAAGCAGCAAAAGAAATAGCTGCCAAAATAGGGGCAGAATTAGTGCAGCAGACAGGGTTTGTTGTTGTTTTGGCAAGGAAAAGTATATAAAACAAGAAAACAAGAATAACAAAATAAGGAAATAAACTGAAACAAACAATATCAAGACAAAAACCATGGAAAATGTAACAGGATACGGATTCAAGGAAGAGGAAGCAGAAGAGGTGCTAGGCTATAAAACAAAAACCAACTGGCCTGCACCTATAGATAGATGGAGGATTGTCTATGAAGTGTACAACCAGTCAATTGAAGAGCTCTATTTCTGGGCAATTGACAACCTAAAAGAAGAGGAAGCATACGCTAATTTCCATAAGATAACAGATATTTTTGCCGCATCTGAGCAGAGCTCTTTTTTTGGAGTCAGCCAGCAAAGGCTAGGATTGCAGCAGGATAAGGTAAGCCAGTTCCTTGCAACAGTTGGAAAAATGGTAAAGGAGCTTTTCCAGCTTGTAAGGGAAATAAGAATAATTGATGAAAGGCTTGAATTCTATAAAAAAAGCAAAGAAAAGGATGAGGCTGCCGAGATAACTTTGAAAGGGTATTGGATTGATTTGGTTGAAGGAGGATCAAAAAACCCTGCATCTGTTTACGGAATGGCAAGAGAATTGGGATTTACAGTTCTTCCTGACTTATTCTTCTCAGCTCCTAGTATGAATGCAGATGATGTTGATGATTATGTTTCAAAATTAATGTTCAATAGAAAGGTAAAGGAAGTGCTGGCAAGAAAGCTTAAGTCATTCTTGGTATGGAAATACCACACAGAAAAAGAGCTGGATGTAAGGAGGAAGTTCACTGTGCAGTACCTTAATCAGCATTATCAGATAATAAGAATGTACACAAGCTGGGTAAAGCCATACCTGAGAAACGTAAGAAAGCTGGAGATGGACTATGGAAAAATGGACACTGCCCATCTGATAAGCGCATTTGAAGGCTCTATGATTGAGATAGAGGTTCTTGCAGTAAAGCCGTACCATAATGGGGTAAATTCAGTGATGAGCCTGCATTTTGACTACAGGTCAAGGCCTGAGATGAAGTTCCAACAGGAAGGATATCAAAGGGGCCCTATACACGTTGGAAGGACAACAATGACAATGCGAACTTATGTGTGGACTGATGAGGAGATGGAAGAATACAAAAGATTCAGGATAAGGGAGGATTTTGAAATGCTTACAGCAATTGACGAGTCAGTAAAAGCTGCTTATACTGCCCTTGGAGAAGACCTGGAAAAATACCTTGCAGAGGCACAAGAAAGAGCAGGGGTAGCAGAGCCAAAGAAAAAAGCAGGGGCAGAAGAAAAGATGCCTACTTTATTAGACCCTTTTATTTCAATATTCAAAGGCTTTGGAGAGATGTTCAAGTCTCCGTTTGCAAAAAGCAAAAAGCCAAAAAAGCCAAAGGTAAAAAAGCCTACAAGAGCAGATTTAATGCACATTAGCGATAATAAAAAAGAAGCGCACAAGTTTGCAAAAAAGCATCTTGAGCATTTTGTAAGAAGGTTCAAGGCAGCGCACGGCTTTGTGTACTAATTATAATAATTATAATAATATTGACTATAATTAATTATAACTATCTTTACGATGTCAGAAGCAGAAGAGCTAAGAAGGATGTCTCCAAAAGAACGGATGAAAAGGCTTAAGGAGATAGAAATTGAGCGAAAGAAAGAGATAGAAAAAGCACAGAGATTGATTACAGAAACAGAACATGTGCTTGAAGAGGAAGAGCTGAGAAGGGAGATGCCGACTGACCTTCTTAAGGCAGAATCGCTAAGCGATGTTTTTTCTCCTGAGACAAAAGAAATATTCAAGGCAAAAAGATATATTTCTGGAGGAAAAAAAGAGAAAGAGGCAGAAGAATCAGAAACAATAGAGGAGCCAAAGGAGATAACGCTTGAAGAAGTTATTGAGGAAGCAAGAGTTCCTGAAGCAGAAGGCGGAGGAACAAAGTACAAGAATATTGCAGAAGAGCTCATGGGAGCGCCGGCAGGTTACAAAGCCATATCAATGGAAACGCTTGAACAAAAGTACAAGTCAATGGATGAGGAGACTTTTGTTGAAAAATACAAGCATGGGGAAAGCACTCTTCCTGAAGGATACAGGTCTGCGTCAGAGGAACTATCAGGCTCATATCAGAGAGAGGATTTTGAGGAAACTCTTGGGATAAAGGAAAGAGACCCATTGAAGAAGTATAAAAGATAAATTAAGATAAGCATAAAAGATAAACATTTTTAAAGATATAATGCCATAGGATAAGCAGGACAACAAAATGATATTCAACGACAGGGAAAATTTAGGATATATGCATTCTTTGGACAGGGAATATATTGACCAGATAGGAGAAGGGGTGCACTCTGCTTACTCAGGCTCCCAGAATTTAGAATGGCCTATTGCTCCAGAGCCGATACTTACAACAAAAGAGCTTGGAAAGACAATAACAGAGGGAAGGGCTGCAGGAGGAGGAACTTTTATTGAGTCAATACAGGCAGCAATAAAAGAAGGAGCTTCTCATGTTGAGCTTGCTTTGCAGCCTGAAACAGGAGAGCCTAATATTGGAGCATCTTTATACGGCCCGCAAAAAAGAAGAGAGATAAGAGAATTGGCAAGGGCAAATGATATTCAAATTCGTTCTGTGCATACTCCGCCAACAGCAGTTGGAAATTTGTCAGGATTTAATCCAGGCAGAGGAAGCTTTGATGATGCGCACAGGGAAATCCTGATGAATGAAGTAAGGAAAGGAATTAATTTTGCAGCAGATACAATAAAAGGAGGGGCAGTTGTTGTGCATGTCGGAGAATTCCCAAGGCCATTGTCAGAGCAGGCAGGATGGGTTGACGACCAAGGAAGGCCTTTGTTTAAAGAATATGCAGAAGAGCCTGAGAAAGCTGTTATCCATTTAGTAGATGACAGGACAGGGCAGATTATCCAGTCTGTAAGGAAAAACCAGGAAATCTTCAGGCCACAATGGAGAAGGACAGACCATGATTATGTTGATTCCAAAGGGCAGCATGTAAGGAAAGGAGAGTATATTGATTATCTTGACAACAAAGTAAGCATACAGGAAAGGGTCCCTGAATTTGACACAAGCACAGGAAGGTTCAAGGTACAAAAGCTTATGTGGAACGATTTTGTAAAAGAAGCAGAGGAAAGAAACAGGCTGGAAGAGCAAAAGCTGGGAAGGGCTTTAGGGGCAGATGAGAAATTAATGCCTGAACAGGCATTTTTCAGGGCAGAGATGGAAAGCAGGGGCAGCCAGGCAAGAGGATTTGCACTGAACTATGCACAGGATTTTGAAGAGCATAGAAAAGCTGTAAAGGACCTGGTTAAGGTAAGGGAATTCTATGAAAGGCTTGAAAAAACAACACCTAAAGAAGAGCTTTGGAAAATAATGAGAGAGGACCCCAAAATAAGAAGATTAAGCAGCTTTCTTACTACAGAGATGAAGCTGCCTACAGAATTGATTGACGAGGAAATAAAGAGCAATAAAGACAGGATGGAATTCTCAAAAGACACTGCTGCAGGATATCACCAAGAGCTTCAGCAGATTGAGACGCAGATAAATCATGCTGTTCCGGTTGCAAAGTATGCAAAGCAGAAAACATTTGACTCTTATGCTGAGCTGGGAATGTATGCAATGCAGCAGACAAAGGACAGAAACCTGCCAAAGCCATTATTCGTTGCGCCTGAAAACATTTTTCCTGAGATGGGCTACGGAAACCATCCTGAAGAATTGATAGAAATAGTAAAGGAGTCAAGAAAGGTAATGGCTGACAAACTAACAAGAGAATGGGGATTTTCAAAAGATGCTGCAAAAGATGCTGCAAATGACCATATCAAAGCTACTTTTGACACTGAGCATTTGGGATTGTGGAAAAAGCATTTCCAGAAAAAGCCTAATGAGACAGAGAAGCAGTTCAATTCACGCTTCAACAGCTGGTATATGGAGCAGGTTGAGAAGCTGCATGAGTCAGGAGTCATAGGCCATATGCATATTGCAGATGGATTTGGCTTTGGCCACGGAAACCTTCCTGTAGGCCATGGAGACTTGCCTGTTGTTGATGCTGTCACTTATCTGAAAAAGAAAGGCTATGATATTGCATACTTATCAGAAGGATACGGAGCTTCACAGCAGCAGCTAAGGGATGCCTGGAGGGCGTTCGGAACTCCTATTTACGGAAGAGTCGGCCCTGTTGGCGGTGGAGGAGCAGGCCATGGAGGAAGATGGAATGACGTGCAGCACTCTTACTTCGGCCAGGACAGGCCTCCAAACTATGTCTTTGGCGCTTACTCGCCTTCAAACGACTGGACTTTGTGGACGCAGATTCCGATGGAGTAGCTGCAAAGGATCAAAATGAACGTTGTTTTAAGAAATTCAAAAGAAGAATGGAGGAATATTTACAGAAGGATTGTTTTTGGCTATGTTGAGGATTCCTATGCGCAAATACAATATAACAAGTCTGCAACAGGCATTGCAGGAAGTTCTTTTCTTGACAAGAGGTGGATAGATGATTATGAAACAAGAGCACATTATTCATGATTCGATAATATACAAAAACCAGAATCTTCTTCACACTTTTCCTAAATTAAATGAAGCGTTTGAAGTGCTTTTTGTTATTGAAGGATTAAAGCCTGCTTCAAGGCAGATAATTCATGAAGACGAAATTGATAATGTAAAGCAGTTCTGCAAAGCAAATAATCTGGAATACTCTGTTTCTGATTTTAAGGCAGTAGACACTTTGCTTGTTGTTCCTGAATATCCTGCAAAAGGAGATTATTTTGTTTACATTGCAAAAAACTATGAAGATGCAAGGGCTGCAAAATTCTATGAGGCAGTAAAAGCAAATGACAAGCTTGGCGAAAAGCTAGGCTATCCTGGATGCTGCAGGATATTTTATGATGAAAATTACAATAAGGCTGTAAGGATTGGGGATGAGTATTCAATCTTTTCCATTGAAAACTCAACTTATCCAATGTCTTTTCTCACCAATAATATGCTGAGGTTCTTCGGCATAAGCCTGATAGGGCATTTTCCATGCTCCTACAACTGCAGGGAAACAATAATACAGGCAGAAGAAAGGCTGGATTGCGTAAGAAAGTACAATCCTGCTCTTGCTGATCTCATAAAAGAAGAGCTTTCAGGCATTGTAATAAGCCATGTCGGCACAGGAATCCATGCCCTAAAGGGCTGCAGTATTGCAGGGAATGAGGTAAGCTACAGCGATGTTCTGCTGACTTCCCCAAACAGGCTGCACGATACATTAAAGATATGCAACAAAATAAAACTGCTTGGAAAGCACCATGTCCAGCTCTGCCAGGATTCTCATATTGTAGATGAATTAAAAGGAGAGCATGTCGGAGTGGCTGTTTTCAGATAAGATATCATATATTATGTTTTTGATATTTTTCCTCTCCTAATCTCCAGTCTTCCAGCATTCTTATCTCCCATTCATCAAGATGCGGCATCCTTATATGCAATTCTTCATGGTAGCTTACCCTTGCGACATCACAGTCATCTTCATGAACATATTTTTTTCTTAAAGACGGAAAACAAAACCCTCTCAATCCATAAGGTATTGTCGGCCTTGTCAATGGAATAGAATCAAGAAACGGCTCCATTTCTATTACAGGCTTTTCAATGCCGTAGCTTCCATCAGTATTTTTAATATAATATTTGTCATCTATTCGCTGATAAAACAACGGCTCTTTTCTGGCTTTGTAATACTGCCTGCCAAAAACCTGCTCGTAGAAAAACCTTTCATCAAACTTTTCGTCAATGCTTTCTATTCTTTGATAATCCATAAGAATTAATGCCTGTGGATTCCAAGGTAATCTGCAATAACATTTGAATTGATGTACTGTTGCGGAGCAGCAGCATTATAGCCAAGCTCAGGCATTGCATTGTAGTCGCTTGCCGGCCTTTGCATTGTTTTATATGATGGATCAAAAGGCTCAAGCTCATCCAATGGTCTTGTATGGTGATTTCCGCCGCTGATGTCATAACTAGACAGCGCTTTAGCTATGTAAAATCCCTGGTATTTCTTTTCTCCTTTATCATCAACAATATTCTCAATCACTTTCAAGCCTCAATTCCCTTTTTACCAATTCTCTGAATAGCTGCATTGGATTTTTTCCTTTTTCAACCTCTTTTTTTACAAAATTAAAAGCAACATCATGCAGGCCGTTTTCAGCAGGCCTTGCATTCTGGTTGAAAGAGTTTTCAAGTCCTGCAATATTGCTGCTGCATATTGCATCCATCCATGCAAGCTCAAATGAAAATGCCTTTGCCTCTTCTTCAATTCTGTTTGGCAATGAAAAAGACATTACGTGTCCAAGTTCATGTCCGATTGTAAGCATTAGCTTATCAAGCTCATTTTCCTTAACGATAATTATGCTGTCTGCAAACCCTTTTTTGTTTATTGCAAATCCCTGCAGGCCATTACTCCACGCTCCATTGAAATCTTCATGCTTTTCCTTTAATTCTTCTTTCGGAACAATGCTGATCACAATATCTTCAGGCAATTCTTTTCCAGTTGTTTTTTCAAATGCTTCTTGGATATAGTGCTTTATGTCCTCTGTCTTTCCTACAAACCTTGCTACAGGCCTGCCATGTTTCAGGAAAGACTCAGGTGTGAAGTATTGCGGAGCTGGCGCACTTGCTTTGTAGCTATCCAAATTGTATATTTTTGTTTTTACAGGCATGAAGCTAGCATACTCTCTGTGCGCAGTCATTGATGCCATTGGCATATGTGCGCTTTGGTATACAGCTACTTCAAGAGCGCTTGGCTGGGCTGTAAAGTACTGCTGAATGTGGGACATATATGTCATAGTTCTATATATAATATTTCTAGGTTTTTAAGCAAATTCGTGCTAAGCTATACAAATATGGGACAAAAAAGTCATATTTTACTACTATTCTTGCTTTCTTCTATATCTTCATCTCCGCCAAACAAATTCTTAAAGAACATCTTTACTTTGTAGAAAAAGCTTTCTTGTTTTTCTTTTTCAAGCTCAGCTTTCTTCTCTTTTAATTTTTCAATCAATTCCTGCTTTTTTCTATCTTTTTCAAGCTCTTCTTCACTTTTTTCTTCTACCTTTTCTTCATCTTCCTCTGGCTCTTCTTTTTCTTCCTCTTCTACCTTTTCTTCATCTTCCTCTTCTTCTCCAGGCTCTGCCCTTTTCTTGTTTGTAAAAACACAGAAGCTTACATAATCAATTGGGCTGGCAGCGCCTTCAGGCTGCTCTGTTGAGATATTTGTAACAAGCAGATGAATCTTATTGTAATACAAATCAGCAGGGACGCCCTGCTGCACTGCCCTTAAGGCTTCATTGTTTATCACAACATTAACCATTCCTGTTTTTGCATCTGCGCTTTGCATATACAATGTAAAAGGCTCGTCATCATAGAAAGCAAACTCTCCGCTTCTTGGGACCCTTATCTTGTCCATGAACTTCTTGTATGCATTATTGCACTCTTTTTCAGCCTTTTCCATAACAAACTCGTTTTTGCATATCTCAACTTCATCTTCAATGTTTCCACCGGCACAAGCAGATTCTAAGCTTGACCTGCATGAAACTTCTTCATCTCTTACTGTAAGAATCAATTCACATATAGATGCATTGTTTTCATCATCAGCCATTTCCTTGTAGCATTTGATTTTCTTTTTGTCTGTTGCATAATGAGGGCATATTTCAAGTAATTCTTTCCTGTCAAATATCTCATCAACACAATCGTCCTTTACACTTTCCTCTTTTATTTCATCGCAGATAGAAAGGTCTTCTATTGAAGTTACAAAACCCATCTCACATTCCCCTCTTTTTTCAAGGCTACTTATCCTTCCGCAGTACGTTATGTCATCAAAAAGCTTTGCCATGCTTTCATAGCAGTCTCCTCTCATAGTCAGGCTTTCAATGTACCTGCATAGTGTAGGATCCTTGTATTCAACTGCCTTTTCTTTCAGGCAAAGGTCTTCCTGTCCGCTTCTTTCACAATATGAGAAAACATCCCCAAGTACAAAAGGAACTGCCAATAGAAGCACTGCAAGCAATGCTACAAATATTATTGCTGCTTTTGTTATTTTTCCGCTCATTTGAATAAACCCTTAATAACCTCTATGATACTTGAGAAAACACTCTCTTTTTTAAGCTTTGCGTTTACTGTTTCAGGCTCTCTTATTGTTTTATTAATTGCCTCTATAGGCTTTCCTGCGCTTATCTGCTTTCTTTCTTTTTGCTTTTCTTCTTGTTTATACTCTTTTTTAGCCAAGCAGAGCTTTACATATTTGCTTACTACTCTTCCTTTTTTATCATCTAAAGTGTCGTAAAACATAACAGAGAAGTTTCCGGCTTCTCTTAGCTCCCCAAGCCTTACATTTGCTAAAGTATATTTGTTTATCACAATGCTAGTTGTATTCAGCTTTTCATCAAACCCACCAACAAATATCTCCACTTTTTCCCCATCTTTGAAATAATAAGCAGATTTTGCCATCCTTTCAATTGCACCAATCACATCATTAACAATAATCTGCTTTACCATCACTTTATTCCCTGCAGTGCATCTGTTAAAGTTTACCTTTGTTTCTACTTTTTCCCTGCACTTTCTTGCATCATCGTTAAGCTGCTCTGAAATCTCGCACCTGTCTTTGCCTTTGCATCTCTTTTCAGTTATATTTTTCTCCATCATATCGCATATTCCCTTATTTTCTTCTATGAAAGCAATGTTTGCATAGCATGTAGATTCCAACCTATAAGAGTGAAAATTTGGGCAGACTGAGATGTCTTTGTCTGTATGGAAAATACTGGCAAAGCACACATCCTGCTCATTCTCTCCATTGACTTTTTCCCTGCACATCTCTAAATCAGCAATTGTGTCAGCAAAGGAAATAAAGCACTCGTTCCTTATAAGGTAATCATCAAAGTCCTTTTTTATGCTATCGCATACTGATATATTCTCGTAAACCCTCGCAAGATGGTAGTAGCATTCGTTCCTTATGGCAACTTCCCCTATTCTCCCACAAAGCCTTATCTCATGCGTCTTTAAGGCCAAGTCCTTGATGCACCTGTCTTTTTTGCTGTAAACAATCCCAGACCTTATATCACCATCTTCTGTTTTGCTTACAAGTATTCCCACTCCTTCATATTTTCCACAATGGACATCAACACTGTCAGCTAGAACAATAGTACTGTTCAACAATGCGCCTAATAGCGATACAACCAATGATACAATCAATACTACTTCAGCAGCTTTTTGCATTTTCTGTGCAGTGTTTCATACCTTAGCTTTATTTTTTTTGATGCTTTTGCAATGTTAAAATCATTTTCCTCCAGCGCTTTTTTCAGGTATTCTCTTTCAAACACTTCCTCTGCTTCCTTTAAAGTTAGTTGCCTTTCAGGCAGGGCATCGATAATTTCTTTTGAAACTTCAGGGATGTTTTGGTACAATTCTTCAAATTTTGTAGGGTGTATTGCTGTTTTATACTCGTCAAGAACATCTTCTACAATGTGCACAACAGCAGCATGTTTGACATCATATGCCTTTTTCATTTCATCCCTTATCTTTCCTACATCTGTTTTCATCTCCTTTACAATCCTATGGATGGACCTTCTGTCAACATCAGCCATCTTTGCTGTTTCGCTTATATTTCCATGGTTGATAAGAAGAAGCTTTTTCAGATAAATATTCTTGAAGCGCTTTTTTGCCTCTTTGAATGGAAGCTTTGTGCTTATTTCTATATCAAGAAGCGGAGCATGCATTTTTGCTGTAATGTCAGAAGAAAGCTCATCTATTGTTATGCCTAAGAACTTCTGCATTGCCTCTTCAACAATAGGCTTTACTTTCTTGTCAATGACTTTTTCAAGGTCCTGCTGGTCCTGCTGCGCATCTGTATTTGCCATACCTGTGCCTTTTTTGCTTTAATCTATAATAATTTTTGTATATTTTTTCAGCTATTTTCCCTGCTTTTTTCCCTCTGAAATAGTCATAAAGATATTTATAATAATGTTTAACATATTCCACTTTATAGTAATTAGAGTAACAAAAAGGCCTTATGGGGTGTTATTTTTGGAGTTTAAGGTACAAAAAGAAGAGTCGCCTACTAAAGGGAGATACAGCAAAGACCAGCTTGACATAGCTTATAGGTTTTCTGAGCTTGCTTACAAGGAATTTGGGCATTTTATCAAGGCAATAGTTTTGTTTGGCTCAATCACAAGGAAAGAGAAATTAGGCGGAGACATAGATGTCCTTGTCATTGTAAATGACTTAGGGATTGCGCCGAGGCCTGAAGTAGTGGAAACCTACAGGATCATAATGCAGAATCTGATAGCGCAGGTTTCCCCAAAGCTGCACATAACAACTTTGAAGCTTACAAATTTCTGGGAGTTTGTAAAGGCAGGAGATCCTGTTGCAATCAACATGCTAAGGGACGGCTTTGCAATCATTGACACTGGCTTTTTTGAGCCATTGCAGGCTTTGTTAAGGTGGGGAAGAATAAGGCCGACACCTGAATCAGTATGGAGCTATTTTGTAAGGGCGCCTGCAACTTTGTACAACTCAAAATGGCACATTATTCAGGCTGTTCTGGATCTGTACTGGGCTGTAATTGATTCTGCGCACTCCGCTTTAATGAGGCTTAATGTAATTCCCACTTCTCCAGAGCATGTTGCTGATCTGCTTGAGGAAAAGATGGTTAAAACTAATATCCTTTCTGCAAAATACCCGAAGATAATGAGAAAATTCTACATTCTTTCAAAGCAGATAACACACAGGGAATTAAAAGAGCTTTCTGGAAAAGAATACGATGAATTGTACAAAGAAGCAGAAGATTTTGTAAGTGAAATGAAGAAAACAGTTGAGTCTGTCAAAGACTACCACCCACAGGAAAGATAATAGAAATTATAGTTTCAGCCTTATCCTGCCTACTCTACAACCTCAAATCGAGGAACAGAGTCTATAGCTTTTTGTATTGTTTCCTGGTCCTTTTTGCTTATTTTTGTTTTATAGAATAGTGCACGTTCTAAACCAATTGTCTTTTCAATATTTCTTGCTCTTGCAAGATTTGCTTCTGCAAGATTTGCTCTTGTAAGATCTGCTCCTGCAAGATTTGCTTCTGCAAGATATGCTCTTGCAAGATCTGCTCCTGCAAGATATGCTCTTGCAAGATCTGCTTTTGTAAGATTTGCTCCTGCAAGATATGCCCCTTCTCCTTTCACATTAAGTAGGTATAATCTTGGTGCGTGTATGCGGACAAGAGAAGAACCTGTGATTATTACTGGATTTTCTTTAAGATCCTGATCTTTTAAGTATTGGTTAAGCTCTTTAAACCTTTCATGTCCTGCAAGATCAAATCCTTCGCATCTTATTCCTGAGAAGTCTCTTTCACCGACAAGAATCTTTTCAACCAGTTCATTTCCACTTACTTGTGTCAGTTGTTCTGCCATTTTAAATCACAAAAAGAAAGTTAATAAAAAATTTACCTGTTTTTCTCGTCAATAATCTTCTTTGCAAGGAATATTCCTATTCCAATCAAGACGATTATTCCAACAACCATCATCACGATCAAAGCAGCTGAGCTGTCAAATCCTGACTTTGTCTGCACAGGCTCTGTGTATGTTGGTATGGTAACAGGCGGCTGTATAACAACAGGAGACTCTATGATTGTAGGAACCTTTGGCTGCTGAACAGGTATCTGCTCTTCCATATCATTAACGCCTTTGCACTCAGGCACTGTCAACAGTACTGACTCGCTGTCGCTTAGGTCTGTCTTGTCGAAAAAAGTCTTAACCTGTAGTCCGTAAGTACCGGCCTTTGTCTTTGCAGGCACAGCAATGTTGAATATCTGTGTTTCCCTGTCATCCTCGTCAAGCTCAATATCTAATTTTGACATTGATATCCCCAATGGCTCTGACACAATCTCAACCTTTACCTCATCCTCATTGCTTTTTCCGATGTTTCTTATTTCTACCCTTAGCTGAGCATTGAATGCATCGCATGATAATGTCTGAGGGCTTAGCTGCATCTCAACAATGTCGATGTCATGGTTTTCCCTGTCAACGTCAAGGTCAACATTGATCATCTCTCCATGCAATGCGCCGTTTTGGTCTGTTCCTGAAACCATAATCTTCATGCCTGCTTTTCCGTCACTTGCCTCATCATCAACATCAAAGCACACTGTTACTGTATCTTCATCATCTGCACTCAAATCTCCCAAATCTTCATCTTCATCAACATCGAAATCATTGTCTTCTACTACAATGTTTGCTTCAATATCTTCCATATCAAGGTCCTCAGCATCATTGTCGTTGTAATTGTTTTTGATTTCCAATTCAACACAAATCTGGTCTCCAGGTTTGATGTCCTTAACATCATCGCCGTCCTGAACATCTTCGCAGTCATCATTTACACAAACATTAACATCGCTTACCTCAAGCTGGTTTATAGCCTGCATTGTGATGTCTTTTGTTGTTGTTACAGCTCCTCCGTTTGCTGTAGCCTTAAGCTGGCCTATTTTAATTGCAGCCACTTTTAACTCTGCATCAACAGCATCAAGGTCTTCAGGCACTGTAGCAGTTATTGTAACATCCTTCTGCTCTCCAGGAGCTATGGATGTAAAGCTTGTTACTGAAAGAACAACATTGAATCTGCTTTCAACATTCTGCAATGCTAGCTGAACATTGGAAGCTGTAGCTCCTCCAATATTTTTAATTGTAAATGTCATTGATGTATTAATAACCTGATCTTCCTCATCATCTGCTTCAGGGTTGCTTCTCTCTTGTTTAGCGCCTCCCAAAGCAATGTTAGAAATTTCCAAATTAGCAGGCGGGTTTGTAACTGTAATAGTATATGCCTGATCAGCCTTTGAAGATGCATTTGCTGTTTCAGCAGCTCTTACTGTAACTGCAGCAGATCCTGTTGTTGCTGGCGTCCACTGGATTAATCCTGTTGTAGGGTTAATGGTCATTCCTGTTGGGAATGATAATAGAGAGAATGTTAAAGGGTCAAACTCAGCATCTGTTGCTTCAACATCATAAGTGTACAGCATTCCAACGTTAGCTGTTGTGACTGGTGTGCTTGTTATGACCGGAGCAACAGCTTGTACTGCAATGCTCATAAGTAGAATCATTAAAACAACAATTGCGTTAGTCTTTTTCATCTTTAATTAACCCCACCAATATCTGATGTTATTTTCGAGTAGTAATCGCTTATATATAAAGGTTTCTGTTTTTGTCTACTTTAGGATAGAGACAATATTATATGGTATTTGCAGCATATATTTAAAGGTTTTCCAAGGGATTTTTAATGCCTTGCATCCTATTATATCGATGCTAGCAAATCAGATACGTCCTTAAACTCTCGACATTTCTGCTCATAACAATCTTGTATTTTCGTATCACGAATCTGCATGCAATTAGCAGGAAGATTTTTCCATTCAATCTTATGTGGGGTATGCAATAAATGCCAGTTCCCATTTTTCACAAATACCATTAGATTAAAAAAATCATGTTGTAATGGCTGTTTGTACTTTGCAGATGCATATTCCTTTCCCAATATTATGGAAGCCCTTAGTTGCGCCATTCCCGCCAGAGAAGCGCTGGAAGGGGTCGGATGGTCAAAAATCTGTGCCGGAGTTTTTATAAAATCTGTACTTCTGCTTTCAATCCAATGTTGATCATAAAATTTACTTAATTTATGATCCAACTCTTCAATCATCTCTTTATATTCACCAGTCTCTTCATACATATAGGTTGTATATAGCAACATCGTTGCATAGTCTTCCAGAAATTCACCCATTTGGAGTTTCCCTTCATGGGAACTATGGTATAACACTTCCTGGCAATAATGTTTCTCGAGAATCTTTTTGAACAATAATATCGCCTTTGCTTTTAACACCACATCGTTTAGACTTCTATAAGCGATCAGGAATCCGATTCCAGTCAAGGCATTCCAGCTGGTGACAAATTTCTTATCAGTAAAAGGCTGTTTTCGCTTTTTGCGAATTCGTAATAGTTTTTTTTCAATGTCCTGGAGAAAAGAATTTTTCTTTTTGACAAGGTGAATCTTTCCTTCAGAGTTTTTCTCAAGTTCATATAGTTCCCCAAACTGTTCATATTCTGATTCACTTAAGTGTTTCCGCAATTCTTCCTTATCCCACAAATAGGTGCCGCCTTCTTGATGATCAGTATCTGCATCATGTGCTGCATAGTAAAGACCATCGGCATATGTATCCTCCAAACACCCAATTATTTTTTCCACAATTGTCTTGTACAATGGCCTCTTCAAAATCTTATAGGCTAAACTATATACCCACAAAAGCATTGCTTGATCATACAGCATCTTTTCGAAATGGGGAATGGTCCAAGAACTATCAACACAGTACCTGTAAAATCCTCCTTGTAAATGGTCATGCAAACCTCGCGTAGCCATCACCTCTAGAATTTTTTCAATGATATCTTTAATTTCTGTATCTTTGTTTTTTTCATAATAACTCAATAAGAATAGTAACGTATTGTGCGGAGGAAACTGAGCACCAAATCCGAATCCATTATTAACAAAATTATCTTTAATTACCTGAATGATCTGCTGCTCTTCAACAGGTTCTTCTTTACGAATAAGAGGAAGGTATTTCTGAATTTCTCCTTTATGTTGGTCATAAGCCTCTCTCACCTTGTGCAGCAAATCAAGAAATCCGGGTAAACCATGTTTTGGTTCAATCGGCACATATGTTACAGCTAAGAAAGGTTTTAAATCTGGCGTAAGGAATACGTTCAATGGCCAACCACCTTGCCCCCATTTCTCCTGTATAAATATCATCATATAGTTATCAATATCTGGTCTTTGTTCCCTATCAACTTTGATAGACACAAAACCTTCATTTAGAAAATCAGCAATTTTTTGGTTAGAGAAAGCTTCATTTGCCATTACATGGCACCAATGACAAGCTGCATATCCTACTGATACGAAAATTATTTTATTATTTTTTCTGGCATATTCCAGTACTTCCTTTGACCATTCCTGCCAATAAATAGGATTATTTTTATGTTGCTGCAGGTACGGAGAAGTTACTTGATCTAAGTTGTTTTTTTTAAAATTGATCATAATTGAAGATATTAAAGCATTTCAATATATAAATATAATCAGAACAAACGCCCCTTTAATTCAAAACTGAAAAGCTTAGCGCCTCTTAATGGAAATTCTCCTATTACCCCAATCCCACTGCGTTCTTCTTTTTTCAGTCGTCGGATCGTCTAACACTAATCAGTCCGCATGCGTCAGCTTGTACAAGGAAAGCATTGCAAAGACCATTCCAAGAACAAAAAGAACAGCAAGAACCCATAGCTTGCTGAAAAAAGCAGCACCATCCATAAGCATCCAAAGGCTCCTGAACACAAATACTGAAGATATGATAAGCACTGATTCCCAGAATACATGTATTGCCGGCTTCATACAGAATCAAATACCTCCCTATTTTTATTGTTTTTGGTCAGGCAGCCAAGCAAAACATTTATATCTATTTAATAGTATGATATGATAATATGAAGGTTAAAAAATCCGCTCAAAAAGATGCTCTTGAGACAGCAACTTTTGCAGGCGGCTGCTTCTGGTGCATGGAGCCGCCTTATGGTAAGCTTAAAGGTGTAAAGGAAGTTATCCCAGGCTACACAGGCGGAACAAAGAAAAATCCTACTTATGAAAAAGTTTCTTCAGGAAGAACAGGCCATGTTGAGACAATACAAATAAAATTTGATCCTGAAAAAATAACCTACAAAGAGCTTCTTGATGTTTTCTGGAAGCAAATAAACCCAACAGACGATGAAGGGCAGTTCGCAGACAGGGGAAAACAGTACACAACAGCAATCTTCTACTATAACAAAGAGCAGAAAAAGATAGCAGAAGAATCAAAAAAAGCTTTGGAAGAGTCAGGAAAGTTTGGCAAGCCTGTTGTTACAGAGATAAGAAAATTTACAGAATTTTATCCTGCAGAAGAATACCATAAGGATTATTATAAAAAGAATCCTGTCAAGTACAAAACTTATCGTTATTTTTCAGGAAGGGACAAGTTTCTTAATGAAGTTTGGAAGAATAAAGAAGAAATAAAAGAGCATGAAAAATATTCAAAAAAAGAATTAAAAGAGAAGCTAACCCCGATGCAATATAAGGTAACACAGGAAAGCTGCACTGAAAACGCTTTCAACAACGAGTATTGGAACAATAAGAGAGAAGGTATTTATGTTGATGTTGTTTCAGGAGAGCCATTGTTCAGCTCTTCAGACAAGTATGATTCAGGCACAGGTTGGCCGAGCTTTACAAAGCCTTTGGAGCCTGATAATATTGTCAAGAATGAAGACATGAAATTTTTCATAAAAAGAACAGAAATAAGAAGCAAGCATGCTGACTCTCACTTAGGGCATGTTTTTTCTGATGGTCCTGCACCCACTAGGTTAAGATACTGCATCAATTCTGCAGCTTTACGATTTATTCCAAAAGAAGATTTGGAGAAAGAAGGCTATGGGAAATATAAGAAGTTGTTTGATTAATTAATATATTTAATTCGGAGAAGTTCTAAGTTCTGATATTGATTTTTGAACTATTGCTTGCAGGGAATCTTGTTCAGGATTGAACTCATGATATCTCTCACCATTTTCAATTGCAATGTCTGAAGCAATTGCAACATCTGCATATGTCAAACCAAGATCTTGCCCTATATATCTAACTGCTCCAATAGGAAGGCGTGTTTCATCATAAATTGCACGTTTTGCATTTTCAACGTTATCCTTTCCATCAACAGATAGGTATAACATATCATTAAGATGAATAGCATATTTTACGCCCCTAACTGATATCATTTTTTGATATAAAGGCTCATTAGGTTCGCCAACTTTAACACCTATAACATAAGGCTCTCTAGCTAAATCTAAGCTTATTTTAAACATATCATGTTTACCAGGCGTGTAGCCATTCTCCCTAAATGTTGAATATGCCATGTTAATACTATATAGTCATTTTAAATATATAAATTTTTGCTATAATCTTATATACACACTATTTCTGCCTTCTATGTCTTTTTTAATCAATAATTCATCAATTTTTTGCATAAAATAAGATACTTCCTCTCCTACTTTTCTTTTTCCGCCTGCAATTGTTATTGTTCTTCTTTTGTAACCTTCATCAGGGAAATTAACATTTGGTAAAGCAGATATCTCTAATTTTTCAATATCTGTTCTAACCCCTTCTACTAACTGATGCAAATCTTCAATGCCTCTTCCATAATGATCAATAAAAGCACAAAATTCTTCTCCGCCGTATCTTGCTACTAAAGCTCTTTCATCGTTTATAAGTCTGCTTTCAATAGAATTTCTAAATTGCATAGCAATATCTTGTAATGCAATGTCACCTTGCAAATGCCCATATGAGTCATTATAGGCTTTGAATTTATCTACATCACCAATTAAAAATACCAATCCTTCTTCTTTACTTAGAACTTCAACACTTTCTAACAGATATGTCTTTGAATATAATCCAACTGGATCTAATATTGCCTTTTCATATAATTGGTTTGTAAAATGATGCAACCTTCTGAACCCTTCATCCAAAGAGATTATTTCTTGTAAAATTAACCTATACTCTTCTCCAGATATTGTTTTCTGAGGTGAGATTTCCCTACCAAGTCTCCTAAGTATTCTTCTTCCATCTGTATGTATTTTTGCTGCTTCATCGATTATTTTATCAAAAGAGTTCATAAAAAATAAAAATTAGATATAGTATTTAATCCTTTTCATTTCAACTATGAAAAAAATTCAAGAATAATGTTAAACCTTCACTCCGCTCCACTTATCAATAGCCCACTGCAATTCTTTGCACTTTTTAGCTGCTTCTTTCAAAGGAACTCCTTTAACAGCAGCCTCTGCTGCAGCTCTCATTGCTTTAGCTCCCGCTTTTGTTCCGCCTGGATTTCCATGCACTCCTCCGCCAGCCTGCGCAATTATATCAATCCCCATTATTTTGATTAAGCGCGGCATTGACAAGGGAGACAAGCCGCCGGAAGCAACTGCCAAAACAGGCTTTTTTCCATACCAGTTCTGCTGCAGCACATTCAGCTTTGGCTTTGCAGAAATGCTTTCATCTTCTATCTCATGCTCAACAGCTAATTCCTCTGTTTCTTTTCCATGCATTTTTCCAACGCCTGCAGTTCCTATATGCAAGGTATCCACTCCTATTAATCTTGAAACTTTAGCCAAGGTAAGCATTGAAAGGCCGTGATGCTTATCTCTTGTTAAAGCTCCATGCATTGCCCTGTGAGCATGTATTGCTAAATTCTTTTTCTGGGCGTATTTTCTTATTGTCTGCAATGAAGCCCAGCCAGCTGTAAGAATATCAACCATGATAAATTCTCCGCCCAATTCTTTTACCAAATCAGCTCTTCTTTTCATCTCATCTGTCTCTGCTGTTATGTTTGCCAAGTATATTTTCTTCTCCCCTGTTTCTTTCTCTGCTTTATCCCTCATCTTAAAAGTATTTCTCATCCTGTTTTCAAACTTATTGAATGACATGGATGTCAAATTCTCATCATCTTTTACAATATCCAATCCACCTGCCCATGATTCATACGCTACTTTAGCATGCTGTAAATGAGTCAAGCCGACTTTAGGCTTGACGATTGTTCCAACCAAAGGCCTTCCGTAAATCCCTGTCATTTTCCTTATTCCCTTTATTCCAAACTGAGGGCCAGGAAAAGCATCCATTATTTTCTTAGGGAAAGTAACATCCTGAAACTTTAATTTTTCAATTGCTTTCATTCCATAAATATTTCCTGCAATGCTTGAAAGAATCCCAGGCATATTCCCAGGTTCATACAAATCCTGCGGATAGGCAACCCTTACTTCTTTTGTTTTATTGTTTATGTAAAAAACATGGGGCTTTAATTTTCTTGCAATTGTAGGGTTCATTGTAGAAATCGTTGTCCATGTTCCAATGGAACTTTCTCCTGCAATGTATTCGCAAAGCTGCGCCAAAGAAATTCCTTTTGCAGGATGAGCGTGATACTCAACAACTAAGTCAGTTTTTTTAGGCTTGTATTTTAAATCTACAAACTCCAAGCTTCCGTATACTGCCATTTTTACTTAGGCCCAGAATAGAACATCTTTTCAACAGAAACATCTTCTGGATTGTACCTTCCAACCTTAGCATGAGGCTCTCTTGGGCTTGATTCACTGCTTACATTCTCAGAAACTTTCAGCGTAGTCTGCGGCTGTGAGTAAGACTTTTCAAGAACAACATTAGAAGGCCTTGCTGTTTTTATTGTGTGTATTTCCTTATTTACCCTTTCAAGCTCTTCCTTTAGTTTATTTATGGCATCAGCCTGCTCGCCTATCTTTGCGGTAAGCCTTCTGACATTAAGATTAATCTCGTTAAGAAAGTCTTTATGCTCTTCTTCATACTTTGGCATGCTGTCCTGCTTCTTCTCTATAAAATTTTCAGCCATTTTTGCAGCCTCAATCATATCTTCTGCCATGTGCCTGTCATACAGCTCCTTGGCCAGCTTGTTGATGCGCTGTATCTTTTCTATATCCATTCCATCACCTATCCTATTTTCTGGTAGTTATAGTTTAAAAAGTTTTTCTTATTTTTTGTTTTAATGCTTATTTTTTGTAGATTTAATGCCTTTATTGATTAAATCGAAATATTTATATATTAGTTGTTATATCTATTGATATAACATGACAACGGAGAGTATGCTTATTGGAAATGAGAATATTCTGAGGTACCCCAGGCTGGATACTGTTCTGATGGTTGAAAAGTTCATTAAAGATCATGATGGGGAATTCAAAAAGAGGAAGCTATGGGAATCTCTGCCCAAAAAGATGATGTACCAGACATTTTGCGTAATCATTGACTATCTTCTATA
Organism: uncultured Methanosarcinales archaeon; assembly: GCA_964459835.1. GTDB lineage: Archaea > Nanobdellota > Nanobdellia > Woesearchaeales > UBA12501 > CAYWPA01. Next base: position 16,829 of record CAYWPA010000010.1, on the reverse strand, counting down.
TTCTAACAAAGTTTCCATAGATGCAGAAGGCAAAATAGGGTGGATATACTATCCTGAACTTGCAAAAAAATATTATAAACAAAAAGGCCTGGGCAGAAGAAAATGAAGCTTCCTTCAGATATAAGGTTTGCAGATAAAAGCATCCAGGATGCACTCTATAAGTTGGAGAAAGGCGATGACTCAGAAAGGGAACTGTTTAAGCTTATCAATCAGGCACTGGATAATATTGAGGAGAATGCTTTTTGCGGCATTCAGATACCAAAGAAGCTAATCCCGAAAGAATATGCTTCAAAATACTCTGTGAAGAATCTCTGGAAATATGACTTGCCAAAAGGATGGCGTTTGATATACTCTATTGTCAATGATGACATTGTTGTTGTTAGCTTAATTCTTGAATGGTTTGACCATAAAGAATATGAAAGGCGATTTAGGTATTAGTTCTTTCTGCAGAAATATATAAAATCATGCTGGTCTTCTATGGTTTTGTCCACTTTAAAGAGCTTTTTTATAAGCTTGTCAATCATATCTTTTTTGGATGATTTCTTTAAAAAACTAAGGACAAACCTACTTTTGCCGACTCTTTTTATTTCATTTAGCCCTTTTTCTATATCTCTGAAGTTCTGTATGGCTGTTATGCTTGTAACAATGTCAAAGGAATTGTCTTTGAAAGGCATGTCCTCTGCTGGCGCTAAAACTTTGTTTTTTAAGTGATTTTTATCTAATAGCTTTTTTGAAGGGTCTAAGCCAGTTACTTCGCAGCCATATTGGCTTGTCAAGCCTGTTCCACAGCCTACGTCTAGAAGCTTATCTTGTTTTTTAACCTTTAAATTAGCTTTTACAATGGTTAATTTTCTCTCCTGTTCTTCCTTGTGCAGCTCTTCATAGCCTTCTGAGATGCTGTTGTAGTAGTTGTCCATTAGATTTGCTTTATACGGGCTGTATTTATTGTTTTTTGGTTATTTTACTATATTTGTTACTAATTAGTGAATAAAAAAGGAAAGATTTATATATGGAAACAGAATAGTTGTCTAAGTGATTGCTATGGACTTGGCTAAAAAAGTAAGGAATATTGCTTTAGGGCTTGGATTGGCGGCTTCTGTTGTAGGGTGCGCTGCACTTGGAGGTGAGTATTCAGAAAAACAAAGGTACAAGATGGCAGTGCGTCCATATTCATATATGGAAGAGGATCGTGTAAAAAACGTTGAAGAAGGACATGTAGGAAAAATAATAAGCAGATGTAATGAAGGAGATGTTACTTATTTTAAAACAAAAAAACCACTAATTCCTCTTGCCTTTATTTCTACAGATACAGGAAGGATATATTTTAATACAACATCAGTTTCAAGTTATGCTATTAAGTTAGCTTTTGAATCAATAAGGCATAAAAAACTTTTTTATGATGTTCCGGAAGATGATCCAAGGCATAGGTTATATGTCAAAGTATTTGATAAATATACAGAAGGTTCATTGTTGGATCCAAAGCTAATAGAAAAAGATTTACATAAATCATTTTTGGTCCATGAAATGGCACATAGAGAAAATCTTAACAACAGGATTAGATCTGAAGAGATTGCTATGTTAGCTGAAGTAAAATATAACCCATTGTTAGGTTTGCTAAGAGAATTTTTTTTACTTGCAACTCAAGAAGATAACTTATATAACAGGGCTGGAACAAATACTATTGAACATTTGGAATTTGCCTCTGGAATTTCAAGGAACGAATTTCCAGATAACTTAGAAAAAATTTCTCAAGCTGCAGATACTGTACTAAGAATAACTTATGGTATTCCAGAGCTTAAACCTTTACCAAATTGCAGTTATGCTATGAACTAGCATAGATCTGCATTTAATGAGCCACTACCTGTTTTCATTTTTTCAACCGAACAATCTACACCTGGTGTGACAGCTTTTTTTGCTGTACTGCCTGGAGGAACTCCATCAGCACCATAGTTTCCCCCTTTCCCTAGCTGCTCAAGATATATGCCTACACTGTTTGCAGTGTTTTTCATTTGTTCATATTTAGTTATTGTTTGTTTTGCGACAGTACCTTTCTTTACAATGCTTTGATATATTGCACTTGTTTCATATGCATAAACTTTGTCAGAGCAGGTAGGTCCCTTACCAGCACAAGCTTTATACATTCCAGCTAGTTCAATTTTTGCTGTTGTATATGCTAAATCTTCTTCCTTTGCTTTTTCCAATGCAACAGTGTCAGCAAGAAAATTTATATCAACTTTTGCGTTAGCCAGTTTTTTTTCAAACTCGTCCATATTTAATATTTCATGCACATAAACTTTTTTCCCCTTTATAGTAAATATTGTTTTGCCATCCATTTTGCCGACATACTCGCACCCTTCAATTGTTGCTCCTGTAATCACATTGCCTGCAGCCCCTATATTTGCTCCAGGCCTGCAGTCATAACATCCCCCATCTGGGCCTATTACATATCCGCTTTGCAAATGATTTATTTCCATAAAAGGCATTGCTCCTGGTGGATTAATATCGATAGAATTGATGCTTGTTGTTATTGTAACAACATCTTTTCCCATAATTTGAATAATAACGATCTCTCCAGTAGGATCAGGGTCATTGTTTATATCAAAGCTTTCAATTCCAGATGCAGGATAATTGGCAGAGAATTCAATTCCTTTTCCCTGCAAAGTTGTTGTAGTTCCAAGCTTTACGCAGTTTCCGCTTCCGCATGTTGCTGCATTATCAGCAGGAATAAATATTGTTTCTTCTGATACTGTCAATGCAATATTATTGTCAGGCCCAAATATTTGTGTATTAGGGGCAAGGACAAATGTACTGTCTTCATTTACAGTAACCATCCCAGACGTTACTGTGTAACCGCCAATATTTACTTTTGACTGCCCTGTAACTTCTATTTCGCCAACAAAACCTTCAGGCACATCAGCTTCGCCTGATTTTATTTTTAGCTTTCCTTCAGAATATTCAAACTCTGTTCCTGCAGCCATTGTTATGCCTTCAACATCACAGCTTGCTCCGCATGAGCCTGAAAGAACTCCATTGGTAACCGTCATTCCTTCTGCTCCGGCAACAGAAATCCCTTCTACTTCACATGTGCCGCAGGCAAGTGTAGAGCCGTCAAAAACTATTCCATTTCCGCTAACCATCATTCCGCCTAAGTTAGCTGGTCCTGCTAAGTCTCCATCAAGTTTTATTATATTACCAGAATCATCAACTGTTGCTGTTCCTGTAAATGGTATGTCACTAGGCGGTATTTTACATGGAGAAGAAACACAGTTTTTATCCCCAGCTTTTGTAAAATCCTGCTCAGGTGTTTTTGTTTCATTCTGTGCATAAACAACTGTTAGAATTACTACAAGAATACAGAATAAAACGCCTATGTTCCTGAATTTCTTCATGCTATCACTTTATCATCGGAGTTATATAAATCTTTTGCATATATACTTCTAGCCAGTAGTTCCATAATCAACAGCGAAGTTGAATATTTCCCTTTGGTCGCCTATTTTTGTTTCGTTGTTGAAAAAACTGAAAATAACTAAATCTTCAACTGATAATATTTCAAAATTAACATCGTGGGCAACACTAATATCCATAATATGCTTCATTCTTAATGAATCAGGAACTTGTTTCTGCGCTTCAATATACTCAGAAGCTGCTATTAATCTATCAAGAATTTTTGTCTTAAAGCCTGTTGAATAATCATTTACTGCTTGCGTTGTTTCACCAACTGTTACAATAAGAGGATAATCCATATTAACATTGATATTTTCTCCAGCTAAATTAACAGCAATCTTTTTCTCTCCTTCTTCAATCTGCATTCCCTGCTCTTTGAAAGAAGAAAAATTATCAACACACTTTGTTAGCCTATCTTTAATAAGCAAACTAATTTCATTTTGCACTGTTTCTTTTGAAGGCACAAATGTTTTGCCATTTGTGTAATATATTGGAACTAGTATAGTTATCTCAGGAAAATAAACAGGCGTAAAAAAAAGCTCTTCAATTCCTTCAGCAATATAATAACCACCCTGCTGATTAACAATCAACACTGAATCCTTAGAAGCCTTATCCAAACAGCTCTGTACATAATTCTTCACTGCTGTTGGCGTTAAAGCAACTGCTTTTTCAACTCCTGGTGCAAGCTTTTCTTTTTCAACCTGTCCGCGGATGTAAAAGAAGACAAGAAAACCAATGACAATTATAACGGCTATAACGATGAAAATGCTGACCTGGCCGCTTTTACCTTCTTTTTTTATCATCGGTTTTTGTTTTGTTTTATCATATATAAATTTTTGTTTTTATAAGTTAAGCCAAGCAGCGCGTCTAGCGCCAATGCTGCCAAGCGGCGTGCTCAAATGGTGAAGCAATTGCGAGAGTTCCTCGAATGCGAGAGCAAAGCCAGAAGCGAACAAAGCGCAGCATTGGCGCTTTGCTTGCCTTAATTGGTTTTATACATAAAATTTCCCAAACTTTATAAAAAACCAAATTTTAGCAGAAAATATGAAAGAAGCAGAAAGCGTTTTATCAAAGCTGAAGGAGCTTACAGGGCATAAGTATGCAAGAATAACCAATTGCGGAGACTCAGCTATATTTGCAGCTATGCACATAGCTAAAAAAACAAACACAAAGCCTTACATTCTCATACCAGACCAGGGAGGCTGGCTTTCCTACAAGACTTTTCCAGAAATTCTTGGCTTTAAAATAAAAGAAGTAAAGACAGATTATGGATTGATTGATTTAGAAGACCTGGAAAAAAAGGCAAAAAACTGCTCTGCATTTATTTTTTCAAGCTTAGCAGGGTATTTTGCAAGGCAAGACCTAGAAAAGATCTCAGAAATATGCAAAAAACATAGCTGCTTGTTAATTGAAGATGCTTCAGGCTCCATAGGCTTCAAAGGATTGTGCAATGGAAAGCTTTCAGACATAATCATAGGCAGCTTTGGGAAGCACAAAACAATAAACCTTGGCTACTCTGGCTTTATATCAGCAAAGCAGGATTTGCTTAGCGACAATGAATTGATCAGAGCTGCAAAAGCAGGCAATATTGATTATGCCCTATTAAATGAAATGCTCAAAAGCATAGAAAAACGGCTGGGATTTCTAACCTCAACCAGCAAAAAAATCAAGAAAGACCTTGAAGGCCTTGATATAATCCATGAAGGCAGCGATGGCATCAATGTTTTAGTAAAATTTAAAAATAATGAAGAAAAAAAGAAGATAACCGACTACTGCGACAAGAATAAATATGAATACACACTCTGCCCAAGGTATATAAGGGTTGAAGAAGACGCAGTAAGCATTGAGGTGAAGAGGCTGTAAAATGGCAAAGAAAAAGGATTTTTTGGGGAATATAAAAAGGAATAATCTGTTTTTGCCTATTGCATTAATAGCTATTGTTGCTTTAATTATTTTTGCACAGCAAAAGCAGCAAACAACTGAAGAAAAAGTTGTCCTTAAGCCACTGGATTTTGGAGAAGTAAAGGATTTCAAAGACACTTTCTATGCAACAAAGGAAATTGACAACAAATACGGAACAAATATGTCAAAGGAAATGCTGAATTTTTACATGCTGAACATTGATTTGATAAGCAATGCAACAAATGATTTGAATGAGTTAAAAAAGCTTGTAGAAAATTCAACTCCAAGTGTAACTCCTGAAGAAAACAGGACAAAAACAAGGATGATTAGATTTGTTGATGCAAGGATAGAAATGCTTGAGTCAGAAAGGCAGTTTCAGCTTGCAGAAGCAACAGGAAGCAAAGGAGATATGGCAGACGGATTTGAGTGCAAGGATGCGCCATACATAATCAATGCAACCATATTCCTTAATGAAAGCATAAAACATGGAATAATGGCAACAAAATTACTTGATGTTGCAATGACAGGAAGCGAGGAAGCGCAGGCTTTGGTTGGAGTAAGGGAGAACAGGCCTGACTTTTATTTCTCTCCATTCAGAAAAATAGAACAGAAGCTTAACAAAAACATTATAACATTGAACAAGTATTGCGGAGCAAAGTAATATGAAAGAGCCTGAGTCAATGGATGAATGCTTCTATTTTACAAGAAGGGCAGTTGGAAACGGAAAAATAATGGCCTGGGTTTTTAAGGCTCACTGTCCAAAGTGCAAGAAAGGCATGATGGGAAAGCCCATTGAAGGCGGAAAGGTTAGGATACGGGCAAAGGAATACAAATGCAATGAATGTGGATATACTGTTGCACAAGAAGAGTATGAGCCAACTCTCATTATGGGCATTACATATACTTGCCCTTACTGTAGGCATGAAGGAGAGGCAACTACTAACTATAAAAGAAAGACCTTTGAAGGCGTACAGGCTTATATTTTTGAGTGCGGAGAGTGCAAAAAGAAGATAGGCATTACAAAGAAGATGAAGAAAGGTAAGAAGAAAAGCGAGCCTGACTTGGATTAATTTTTGACTTCTAAAAGCAAAAAGTTTATATATGTGTACTCACATAATACACATAGAGATAAGAAAATGGCAAATATCACACTATCAATCCCTGAAGAGCTGCACAAGATCGTAAGGAAGCACAGCGAGATTAAGTGGAGCGAAGTAGCCAGAAGAGCAATGTGGGAGCAGGCAAAAAAACTCCAGCTTATGGACAAGCTTGTTGAAAAAAGCAGATTTACTGAAGAAGACGTTGAAAAGCTGGACCACAAGATTAAAGCTGGCTTGCTTAAGAAGTTCTCTGCATGAAGCTTATTGTTGATACTAACAGGATTATTGCAGCTCTTATTAAAGATGGTTTAGCCAGAGCTATTGTAAGTTCTAAGAATATTGAATTTTATACACCAGATTATGTTTTGGATGAAGTTAAAAAACATTTTGATTATATTATAAGAAAATCAGGAATGACAAAAGAAAATATTGAATTATTGTTTTTATTATTTATGCAGAATATAAGAACTATTTTAGATAAAGAAATTAAAGTAAAAATAAAAGAAGCTATAAAAATAATGAAGGATATAGATATTAATGATGCTCCAATTTTAGCTTGCGCATTGGCAATGCCAAATGACGGCATATGGACAGAAGATAAACATTTTGAACAGCAAAATATTATTAAAGTCTGGAAAACAAAAGATTTGATGAGATTAATTTAGGGGTTTCTAATATAGATTATAAGTGAAATATACGGCAAAATCTTTATAAAGCTGATTTCTAAGCTAATTGTAATGAAAGCAAACGAAAAAAAGCTTGTTATAACGTCTGCTTTGCCCTATGCCAACGGCCCTATACACCTTGGGCATATGGTTGAGTACATCCAGACAGACATCTTTGCAAGGTTCAAGAGATTAACAGGGGCAAAGCTGATCTACGTATGCGCAGACGATACCCATGGAACGCCTATTGATATAAAGGCAAAGCAGGAAGGAATTCTTCCGGAATTGCTGATAGACAGGATCCACAGGGAGCATATACAGGATTTTTCTGACTTCAGCATAAGCTTTGACTATTATTCTTCAACAAACTCAAAAGAGAACAAAGAGTATGCAGATTTTTTCTTTTTAACTTTAAAAAATAAAGGCCTTATTTACCAAAAAGAGACAGAGCAGATGTACTGCAACAATTGCAGGATGTTTCTGCCTGACAGGTATGTAAAAGGAAGATGCCCTAAGTGCAAGGCAGACGACCAGTATGGAGATGTCTGCGAGAAATGCCATGCAACCTACTCAACAACAGACTTAAAAGAGCCTTTCTGCTCTATCTGCGGCACAACACCTGTTAAAAAAACATCATTGCATTATTTTTTCAAATTAAGCACCTGTGAAAAGCAAGTGAAGGAATGGCTTGACAAAAACAAAAATCTCCAGCCTGAAGTCAGGAATTATGTAAACAGCTGGATAAAAGAAGGGGTAAAAGACTGGTGCATTTCAAGGGATGGGCCTTACTTTGGCTTTAAGATTCCAGGAGAGGAAAACAAATTCTATTATGTATGGCTTGATGCTCCTATTGCGTACATCGCCTCAACTGCAAAATACTGCAAAGAAAACAATGAGAATGTTGATGATTACTGGAAAAAAGGCAGGATAATCCATTTTATTGGAAAAGACATAAGCTACTTCCACTTCCTTTTCTGGCCCGCAATGCTGATGAACACAGGCTATTCACTTCCTGAAGACATCAAAGTCCATGGCTTTATGACGATAAATAAAGAGAAGATGTCAAAGTCAAGAGGGACATTTATCACTGCAAAAGATTATCTTAAGGTGCTTGACCCTTCTTACTTGCGCTTTTATTATGCATCAAACCTTTCAAACAACATTAATGATATCGACCTTGATTTTGAAGATTTCAAAAGCAAGATAAACAACTCTTTGGTTGCAGGGCTTGGAAATTTTGTTTACAGGACATTGAGCTTCTTAAATAAAAACTTTGACTCAACACTTGGGAAATTAATCAAAACAAAAGAAACAAAAGAAGTTGCTGCTTATTTTGAAAAAATAAAAAAAGCCTATGAAGAATGCAATTTCAGGGAAGCAGTAAAGCTGATCATGGAAGTAAGCGCCATTGGAAACAAATACATGCAGGAGAGTGAGCCATGGAAACTAATAAAGGAAGACAGGGAAAAAGCGCTCGAAGTCTTGACTGTCTGCGCAAACATTGCAAAGAATCTGTCTATTTTAATCAAGCCTATTTTGCCTTCTGTTGCTGAAAAAATAGAAAAGCAACTAAATTTGAAATATCTGACTTGGGCTGATCTTGGATTTGACCTTGAAAACAAAAAAATAAGCCAGGCAGAGCTTTTAGTAAAAAAAATAGAAGATGAAATAAAATTAATACAAACCAAAGACCCTTTTTCAAAGCTTGACTTGAAGGTTGCAAGGGTTTTAGAGGCAAAGCAGCACCCGGATGCAGACAAGCTGTTGGTATTGCAGGTTGATTTGGGAGAGAAAAGGCAGCTTGTTGCTGGCTTGGCAAAGCATTATTCTCCAAAGGATTTGGTAGGCAAAAACATAGTCATGGTCGCAAACCTGAAGCATGCAAAATTAAGGGGAGAGATATCAGCAGGCATGTTGCTTGCTGCAACAGATAAGGACAATAATGTAAAGATACTGGAAGCCCCTAAATCCATGCCAGGGGATGATGTTTTTGTGGATTCTGTAAAAAAAGAGCCTGCAAAAGAGATAGATATTGCAGATGTGCACTCGCTTCCAATAATAGCAAATGAAGGGAAAATAACCTATAAAGGGATGGTTTTGAAGACAAAGAAAGAGGATATTTCACCCAAGCTAAAAGGCACAGGAAGGGTCAGCTAAACCGAAACATTTAAATATACTTAATATCATAAGATATTAAATGATATTATGACTATAAACAGCGAAAATATAGAAATTACAAGGCATGCTTTTATCAGGGCATTGCAAAGGGATATAACTCCTGACATGGTCGAGGCAACATTGAGAGGTGGAAAGATAAAAAAATTTGGAAAAAATAATATAAAATTTTACAAAAGATACAAGAGATTTACTGTTGTTTGCGTTGGCGAAATAAAAGGAGAAACAATAAAAATATTGACTATTGAGGCAAAAGGAGGCACAAAATGAAAAAATGCTCTAAATGCAACGTAAAAATGAAGGAGTTGAAAGCTGAAACCCCTGAAGGAATTGCTTACAATTATTTTAAATGTGAAAAATGCAGGGAGGAAATACTATCAATGAGCCAATTAGGCGAAGTTGCTGAAAAGTACAGGCAAATGAAAAAATTCCATGTTAAGATATCAAAATGGGGGCAAAGCCTTGGCTTTAGGATACCTAAGGAATTGGCCAAACAATATAAATTCAAGGAAGAAAAAGAAGTAACCATAATCCCTGAAAAAGAAGGCATCAAAATTCTTCCTGGTTGATTTTAACCTTAGGCTTTTAGTCGTAATATTTATAAAGAAAATCCCATAATTTTTCTTGTATGAAAAAAAGCTGGCTAAACAACGGCGAAAAAGCCATTTATGACTACACTTTATTTCTTGCAGCAATATATATCATTTATTTTTTTATTGGAATAACAAGTCCTGACTTGCTGACGGCGGCAGGCATTACTGCGAAAACAACTTCTTTAATTGTTGATTTTGTTTTGATTGTTTTTATTTTATATTTTATTTATCTATTAAAAAACAAAAGCAAAAAAACATTTCTTGTTGGAACTTCATGGTATGCATTGTCAGCAATAGCAACAATATTGTTTGCCTACAATGTTGATAAAAACATATTTCCTCTGCTTAAAGACCTGCTTATACTTTCATCTGTTTTCATTGTTGCAATAAATTTTCTTGTAGTATGGTTTTTGGTGAAGAAAAGGCATTATTTTAAGGCTTTCAAGAAAGAAAAACAAACAAAAAAACAAAAAGATGCTGACAGCATTTTTGCAAAATCAATCATAATAATGTGGGGAATCCTGATAATAATAAGCTTTTTCCTTGGCGCAAAGTCTTACAGCTATACAACAAGATTGGCAGACAGCATGATGGATGAGTTTTCAGGCTTAAGCTTAAACAAAGCCATACTGCTTTGCGAGGAAAAGCAAGGAGAGGAAAAAGACGTCTGTTTTGTGGTTTTGGCAGCCACATACAGGGATGTTGAAGGATTGTGCGACAGGATTGGATCAGGCTTCTACAGGTTTGTCTGCAGGCAGGCATAACGACGGAAAATACAGCAAACTATATAAATAAAACTCTATAGGATTATGAAAAAGAGGTAGATGGATGGATAAAAGGGGTCAGGTTACAGTATTTGTAATCATAGGGATAATTTTGCTTCTTTCAACAGCCTTAATTCTCTACATAAGAAGCCAGATGGTTGGTGTCCCTGGGGCTGAAGAAGTGGTGGAGGAAGTTCCTTTTGAATTGCAGGAATTCAAGGCCTTTGCAGACAACTGTGTTAAGAAAACAGCAGAGGATGCTGCAACAAAGATAGGGTTTTCCGGCGGCTATATCGGAGTTGGAAAGGATTCATTGCAGTATACTTCAAAAGAATTCAAGCTTTCTAAAGACAATCCAACAGAATCAGATGTTCTTGCTGTTTCAGAAGGATGGAATGTTCCATACTGGCATTATCTTGAATCTGCAAACACTTGCAGCGGAAACTGTAAATTTGACAGCCAGCGCCCTCCTTTGTACAGGAATGAGGGAGAGGCATCAATTGAAAGGCAGATTGACAGGTATGTAACAGACCAATTAAGAAGCTGCCTTGGAAATTTTGAAAACTTTAAAGCGCAGGGATATGTTATTGAAGAAAAAGGAATAATTGAAGCAACATCAATTGTAACAAATACTAATATAGAGGTTTTTGTAACATTTCCTTTGGAAATAACAAGGGACGGAGCATCAACAAGGCTTTCAAGATTCAAGGGAAGTGTTGATGTTAACCTGAAAAGGCTTTATGATGCTGCAACAGAAGTTACCAATTTGGAAGGAAGCGTCAAATTTTTGGAGCAGAATATTATTGATTTAATCTATGCTTACGGAGCAATTGATGAAGACGCTTTGCCTCCTGCGGTAGGAACAGGCTTTTCAACAACATCTTTGACATGGGACAAGCAGAAAACAATTGAAAAGATGCAGGCTATCCTTTCAATCTATACAAACACTTTGCAGGTTGCAAATACCCAGAACTTTGATGTTAATTTCTATCCTGAAAGCCCTATAAAAACAGGGATGTACAGCAGAATGGTTGTTCCTTTAGAAGGCAGCTATTTTGACTTAATAATGGATTTTAATTACCTTGGCTGGCCTATCTACTTCTATATAAGCGACGACGACCCTATAAGGTCAAGAGGAGGCTTAAATGTTCCTATCCTATCATTACTGGTTCCTATCCAGAGATATGATCTTCCCTATGATGTCTCCCATCCTGTCTTGATGGAGATAAGAGACCCTTATGCACTGGGAGGAAGAGGATACAGCTTCTTCTTTGCTTTAGAATCAAACATAAGAAACGATGAGCCATTGGATGAGAATTTTGTTGCCCTGCCTCAGGCCGATGCTCTGGAAGGGGCTTTGATCTGCGATGATAATCAAAGGACAAGCGGAAATGTAACAATAAGGACTGTAAGTCCAAATGGAAAGCCTTTGCCCGGAGTTATTGTTGTGTTTACTTTGGGAGACAGGGGATGCATAATGGGAGAGACTAAATTAACAGAAGACGGGAAAGAGGCAGTGTTTAATGGAAAATTCCCAAGAGGCGCAATAGGGATGTTGACCTTGCGATATCCAGGATTTGAAATTGAAAGAGTTGGAGTATTTTCTGCAGCAAAAGATGCAAAGGATTTAGGAGTATTCGCAATGAAAGAATACAAAGTTAAAAACATCAAGGCAGAAGTTTATGATATCAACAAAGTAACTATTGGAGAAGCAACTGCATGGGAAATCTCTTCTAATCCAAGAAACCTGAAAGGAAATGAAAAACTATTTGTAATGCTTGAAAAGAAAAAAGAAAATGAATTTGATTCTGACTTTGTGACGGCAGCAGAGATAAAGCAGGATGCTGCTGAGCTTTATCTGATACCTGGAAAATACAATGCAAGGATCATTTTGATACAGGAAGGAGTAAAGATAAGGATTCCTCCGCAAAGAAGATGCTCTGGAGGAGTTGCAGGAGTTGGAGAAACATGTGTTGACATGCCTGAAGTTATTTTGACAGGAACAGGAGAAATCAAGGAAGGAGAATACGGAGAGATAAGCAAGGAGTTTGCTGCTTTGCCTGAATCTGAAGTCAAGGAAATAACCGGGAAATTAAAAGACCAGTTCATGACAATGTACGAGACAGAGCTGGAAGTTGATGAAAGGATGTACGAGGAAAACACTTTAGTTGTTTCAGCTTTGAACTTCAATATTGTTGATGTTCCTGAAAACTTTAGGGTAGTAGAAGACATGGAAGCCTGGGGCAATGTGCAGAAGTATGCAAAGGCAGCAAGGTCAAAACTAGGCATTAGATACACTACGGAGTAGGAAAATTAATAAAGTAAATAGGAGTTGGATATGGTAATGAAGGGTAGGGAAAGGGTGATAGCATTATTGATGTGTTTCCTAGTTATTTCTATCCCTTTTGCTTTTTCAGCTGTTCAGACAATCAATGTCAGGAGCATTCATGGAACAGATAATGTTGAAGGCTATAGAAGAAGCTCAAATGATTTTGTTGCTGTCCAAACTGAAGTTTTCTCCGACGTTCCTATAACTGCTTCAACCATAAAGCTAAAGTCAACAGCTCCGGGAGCTTCGCAATTTTCATTTGACACCTGCACTTTCCAGGGTGCTTCTTACATCTGCAATATTTCATTGGCAAGAGACTCTCCCCCTGCAGGAGTTTACAATTACCTAACATGCATTGGAGACTGCAATTCATGCTTTACAAACGACTGCAAAGAGCAGACTTCAATTGTTGTTGATGCTTTGGCTCCTGAGCTGGATAATTTTTCCATCAACCCAACAAAAACAAACGGACTTACTGATGTAAGCTTATCTTATGCAATCACTGACCGTGCATGCTCCTCTGCCTCAGGACCTTGTGTTGGATTATGCTCTGGAATCAAAAAAGTAGAAGTTATCGATTCTGCTGCAAATACTGTTCTTGATTCTGTTAATCTTACTTCATCTGCATGCACTTACTCTTCTTCAGATTTAGTCAGCATGTCTGCTCTGCCTAATGGAGCTAGAAATGTTTGTGTAAGGGTTACAGACAATGTAAACCAGCAGTCTTCTGGCTCTTCTAACTGCATCCAGGTTGCCAAAGATACTAACGGGCCAATAATAAATGCTGTAAAGCTTCTTGATTCAACTGAAAGCTATGAGATGAATTACTTAAGCGCTGGAGGATTGGATGTTGTCCTTATTGTTGATGTTTCCTCGTCTTCTTTGTTCAAAGTAAATGCAACAGCTGATTTAAATGGCTTTAACATCCCTGTTGTTTCTCTTAACTGCACTTCAACAGCCGCAGGCAAAAATATATGCAGGTATCCGTTTGCTGCCTCAATTTCAACTACGCAGACAATCAATGTTCCTGTAAATGTAACAGATGAAGGAGGCAATAAGGCTCAGGCTACAAAGCCTTTTGCTTTAACTTTAGACACTATTTCTCCTCAGGTTGTAAGGGTTGTTTCCTTAAGGACTTATAATGGAGATGGATATTTGATTATAGGGAATAATACCATTATTGCAGAGATAAGGGAGGAAGGCTCTGGGCTGGTTGGAGATAGTGTTATGATTTCTGTCAATGGAAATGATTATGACACTTACTGCAGGCCAGGAGAATTATGGAGATGCTCTGCCAACTTCACTTTAGCTTCTTCAACAGCTTCTGTTGTTGTTTCCGGAACAGACAAGGTTGGAAATGATTTTGTTACTTCTCCAATAAACATTAAAGTTGATACGCAAAAGCCTGAATTATTAAATGTAACTGTTGTCAATATAGGAGAAAATATTGGAAAGCCTTTCTTTGTGCAGGGAGATGATATATTAGTCAAGGCTTTCTTCAAAGATGATATCTCTTTGATAGATGATAAGAACAATACAGATGTTTTTGGAGATATGTCTGCATTTTCCAATACAATACCTACACAAGGAGAATGCTATGAGAACGGAACAGGAACAGCAAACTGCGAGTGGATTGCTACCGGCTTGCTTGACTTGCCTGTTGTTGCTGTCTTCAATGCAACAGATGTTGCTGGAAACAGGCTTGATGTTTCTGTTGATAAATTCTTTATTGAGTACCAGGATTCAAAAGGAGAATGGAGAACACTTCCTGACCAGGCAACAATTGTTCCTGCAGTGATTGAAACAGAGATTGAGCCTGACTACTTTACTGTTGATTCCGGAAAGCCGGCTCCTCCATTAGTTGATTCTGAAACAACGTCTGCAATTGAGCATGACATATGGTGGCCTGTTAATTTCAAGGCCAGAAGCACGGCTACACAGCTGTTGTATACAGAGCTGATTGGCTGTGAAGGAGAGGATTATGACAGCTTTGCTTCTGATTCCTACTTGGTTACGCCTACACCTGGAACTAATCAGCAGTTTTTGAAAGTTTCTTTGAATCGCGGGGCAATTGAAGCTAGCAGAATTGACATAAGATGCATTTTCAACATTATTTCCAAGAATGTTGGCAAGATTTCCAAAGTTGAAGTTGACAATGCAACCTTCTCTGTTCCTGTCACAAGCTTTGAGGAGATGAGCAGCCACATTACAAACGATTTAGAAGAAAGAAGAAACAGCTGGCTTGTGCAGGGAACATGGATAACAACAATAAAGCAGTTTATTACGTTTTTGGAGTCTATTTGCGGCTTTATGTACGGCATTGGTTCAATATTAAGCGGCTTAGGACAATTAACAACAAGTATTAGCTGGTGCGAAAGTTTTGTATTCTGCTATGGGCCAGCAGCAAGCGCAGATGGAGCAAGAGCAGGAGCCCAAACAGCGCAAGGAGGAATGTTCACATTTATGTACAAAGCTTGCCAGTATGTTTCATGCGATAAAACATTATGGGATCCTATTTTAAAAGATTCATCCAATAGTCCGATGAATATATACAGGGAATTTAATTATGGTTTGACAATTCCGAAAGGAGGAGCTCCTACGATTAAACGAGTGAAAGGAGCAAATTTGGTTACTCCTGGCAGCCCAGCAGCACAAGGAAACCCAAACTATGCCAATCAACAACTATCACAGCAACAACAATCACAGCAACAAGAGCAAGCGCCATGGTTCAAAGATTTTACAACAATTGCAGGCCAGCCTTCCCTATGGGGCAATCCAAAAGACAGCATTATTATGAGCATTGCATTATTATGTATTCCAGGAATATTCAATAATTTAGATAAATTAAGGCAGATTGAATGCAGTTATATCAGGTGTGTTGAACAGCTTGCTCCTGTTGGCGGCCCTGTTGCTGCCTGTGGAAAGATAAAAGCTTACCAGGAATGCAAGTTCTGGTATGGTGAAATATTCCAGCTGATTCCGTTTGCAGCCTTTGCAAAGAATTTGCTTGGCCAGTTTGCAAATATGTTAAGTAGTGTTCCTGCATTGATACTTGGAACAGTTGGATTGTATTGCCAACTGGCGACAATGCCTACAAGAGGTGTTTGCAGCACATTCAGCGGCTTGAATTCATTAATCACAGGAGTTAATCAATTGAAAATGAGTTATGATACTATAAAATCAATGATGGGCGGATTAGGAGATGCATGTGAGGATGTTTTAACTCCTCCAGCAGCACCAGCGCCGCCAATAACAGCTCCGCCGGAGGTAAGCAACCAGTAAAATGAAAAAGAAAATATTGCTGTTAATTGTGATGATGGTTGTTTTGAGTAGTTTTGCTGCTGCACAAAATACTAACATTTATGTTTATGAATGCTTTGTTGCAGGCAAATCTAAGCTGTGCGTAAAAATTAATGAAGAATATTATAATCATAACATTGAGACTCAAGAAGTTAAAACTAAGTATACTGGAGCAACAGTATCAACAGCAAAACCTACTTCTGTAGCTGTAGTTCCAGAAGCAATTAACTGGGGACCATTTGTTCCAAAAGACCAACAAGACATAACAAAAGTGGCGCAACCAATAACCACTGCAGCAACTGCTGATATAACACCAGCAGTTCCAACAACTACGACAGTGGTACCTCCAGCCATCAAGGCTTCTATAATCAAAATTATTAAGAGTGGGAAATCTAAGTATATTGCTGGATATGAATTATCATATACAATCAAAGAAGACGGAAAGGATGTTTTACAAACTGTAATTTTAGAACCTAGGGGTTCTGATGAAGGTAAGAGATATAATTTTTATACAAAAGATAAAAAAGGAAACTATGAGTATATAAGTTCGGATATAG
>CAYWPA010000009.1:0-43465 GCA_964459835.1 uncultured Methanosarcinales archaeon | reverse complement strand
AAAATATTTTAGAACTTCCCCAGCGCTTCCTTAATCTCATTAACTGTTTTCTCCCAGGAGAACTTTTTCTTTATTGTCTGCCTGGCTTTTTCCCCTATTTCCTTCCTCAGCAAAGGCTTTTCAACCAGATTCTCAATCTTTTTGGAAAGCGCAAAGACATTTTGCTTTGGTATTAGGTAGCCATTGCGGCCATCTTTAATATAATCCTTGACAAACCCAACATTTGTTGCAACAACAGGCAGGCCACAGGCCATTGCCTCCATTGTGGACAGGGAAGAAGTTTCAGTCAGCGAAGGAAGAACAAAAATATCAATTGCATGATAATATCTAACAACTTCATTTGTTGATGGAACATGCATCATTCCATCAATCCTATCAACATCTTCTTTCCTTCCCCCAACAACCAATAATTTAAGGTTCTTGTGCTTTTTCCTCAACAAGGAAAACGCCTTGTACAAAGTTGGCAGGTTTTTCTCTTTTCCAACCCTGCCTACAAATCCAATAACCAGGTTTTTTGGATCAATGCCTGCTGACTTTTTAGCCGCAGCCTTATCTTCAGCAGGATAAAACTCGTCCAAATCAACGCCTAAATGGATTATTTTTTTAGGCAATTTGATCTTGTTTTCAACTAATTTATCTAAAGTGTCTTTTGAAGGGACAAGCAGAAGAGAGCATTTGTTATACATTTTGCGGGCAAACTGTCTTGTTATAAATCCAATAATTCCTTTATATTTGTCAATGCTCTTAGGAACGAGCTCCCACTCAATTGAATGGATATAAGAAACAAGCGGCTTTTTGTAAGACTCTGCATAATACATTGCAGCAGCCCCTATGCTGCCTATGGTCTGCGCAAACACAATATCGCTTTCCTTCACCAGCTTCTTAATCTTCAAAGGCTTTATCTTAGCAGGCTGGAAGTCACCAACAGTAAGATCCTTTACAGGTATCCTTGCAATCTTAACTTCTTTGATAGCAACTTTCTTGCCGGGAAACTCAGGAGCTACAACTGTAATCTCAAAATCATCAGTTAATTTGGGAATAATCTCTGACAAAAACCTTGCAACACCGTCCCACCTTGGCAGGAAGCAGTCTGATGCGATAAGCAGCTTTTTCATCTTATTTTACCTTATCTTGTAAAACACCTCTGCAAATTTGCAGTTATTCTTAAGGCCGTTTTTTAAGGCCCTTGCATAAACGCTCCACATTAGCCATAGCTTGGTAAGCCACTGGCTCTTAAAGGCCTTCAGGGCTTTTAATTTGATCTCAAAAGTATTTGTGATGTCAACATACATCTTTGGAACATCCCTTTCCTCAAACTTCACAGGGTTCCATACATCAAAAGAATAAACATGCCCGTTATAATTTAAATCATTGCATGCGTTTAATGTAATTGTATTCATTGCCTTATGGTCAGGCAGAGGGTCATCAGCAGAATGCGTAAATATTTTTGAAGGCTTGTACTTTTTAAGCAGCTCTTCAATCTTTCCAAGTATATTTTTTTCCTCAAACTCCTTAACAAACTTTCCTTCTGTTAATCCAAAGAAGATTGTTTTCTTTGCGCCGATAATTTTTGCAGCTTCCTCGCTTTCTTTTTTCCTTGTCTTTGCAATATAATGCTTCTTCAGCCACGGATGGCTCATTTCACCATAAGAAAAAACAACTATGACAATATCAATGCCTTCTTTGGCATACTTTGCCAATGTACCGCCAGCTCCAAAAATCTGGTCATCCGAATGTGCGCAAAGCACCATTACTGTTTCCTTTTTTTTGGCCATTTTTTCTGTTATTTTAGAAAAATGCGCCGACCGGGATTCGAACCCGGATCACCGGCTTGGAAGGCCGGCATACTAGCCGTTGTACAATCGGCGCATACTAAACCGGAAAAATAGATATTTTATAAAGCTTTCTCACTCTTTTAAAGCTGCTTTAAACTGCTCCAGAAACCTTTCAAAGTCCTCTTCTTTGATACAGGTCCCGCAGGCCATTTCATGCCCGCCTCCATATCCATTTACACCTTCCAGTGCTTTTTTCAGCTGGTCTCTGATGGGCTTCTTTGCCCTTAGGCTCAGCTTGTATTCCCCGCTCTTTACCCTTCCAAGGATTATGATTTTGCTTGGGAATCTGTGCAAAAGCTCATTTGACATCTCCTTTGTAAATGACATGTTTGCATCTGTGTATGTAAAAAGCAGGATTTTGTCTTTTGTCTTGTTTTTTATTGCTGTCTTCAGCAGCTCATCATATTTTTCCTTGATCTGCAGATACCTTTTGTAGATGTATTTTCCCCTTGGCGTTGTCTGCTTGAGGATTTCATACGGGTCTTCAATCCTTGTGAATATCTTTATGCACTTCATGACTTCTGATGTATGCCCCTTAAGTATAAAAGAAATCATTTTTACTAATTTTCCAAGCTCCGTCTCAAACAATGCATCATCAGGCTTTTTTATTTTCGGGTCAAGCAGATTTGGATACTGCTTTGAGAATTCCTTTGCAAAATGAGGTATCTGCCAGTCTCCAACTGCGCCCATCATCGCAATCCATATATCCTGCTTTACAATATTATATGCATTGACTGTAGTGCTCCAGTTGTCGTTTCCCTTTATTCTTGGGTTTAAATATATGACTTTGTTTCTTTTCTGCGGCTCATGGTGGTCAATCCATACAACAGGGCATTTCATTTCGTCAAGAAACTCCTGCTTCACCATTGGCATGTCAAGTATAAAGACAAGATCAGGGTCGTATTCCCTTACCTTTGCCACAAACTTCTCATCTACTATGGGAATAGATTTTACAGGCATGCCTTTGCCTTCTTTCTTGTACCTGTAAAGAAGGAGAAACGCGCACGTTCCGTCAGGGTCATCATCAAAAAGAAACATAGGCTTCCTGCTCTCATCAAGAAGCTTCCTTGCATTTGCATATTGTTCTTCTGTAATCATATTCTCACCTGAGGCAAGATAAAAAAAAGTGAATATAAATAATATAGGTCGGTAGTTGGAGGGGGTATTTAAGGGTTTTCTTTTGGTACAGTGCAAATAGAAGCTAAGGAGACATTAAGTTATTTCAAGGTTTCCATAATCTTAACCATTTTTATAGATATGTCCTATAAGTATAATAAGACCAATAATCATAAACAAGCTAAATGTTAATAAGAGAATACCCAATATAGGCGATTTTCTTGTAGTAGTTTTACTAGCGACATTGTCACTTTGCGTTTTCTGTGCTACTGGTTTATCCTGAATTTTTGCTTTCTCTGCTAGTTCAAGTAAAATTTCTTTATTTTCTTCAGCAATATTTTCACCAACATTCTCAAATAGAGAATCATCAACAACTGATGGTCTAGAATTTAATGTACTACTTTCAGCAGCTTTTATTAAATAATTTGCTTCATCCATTCCTTCAAACTCATCAGAATAATCTCTAGTTGTTGCATCACTAAATTCAACAGGAGAGACATCCTCTATTGGAATATACAAAATACGTAAGCCATTTGTTTGTGTTACATTTATATTTTTCGTAAGAACATTGTTGGAATTATTTATATCTGCTGCAAATGTATTTTGAGATAATATAACTACAAAAAATAAGGAGAAAACTAACAATGTTACGCTTCTCTTTTCTATTTTCTCTTTATAATTTTTTAACATTGACATTTTTCTACATCTTCTTTAGTCAAATTGGGATTTAGTAATAGCATATCTATTTCAGAAATTCTTATTTTCTTATCAAATATTCCACAATAAATTCTGCAATTTGCTGTTGGTACCGCAGTACATTTATTATTTATACAGGCAGGCATATACTCTACTAATAATGGTTGCATACGTGGACATTCACAAGCAATCTGTAGCTTACTAGCATAATCTTCCCTAGTTTGATTTAACCATAATGATAACTTTTTTGCACCTTCTTTATTTATTACAATATCATAACCCCTATTGATGTTACGACAGCAGGTAGACCAATCTCTTATAGAAAAAGAACAGTCAGAATCTTCCTGACAAAACAAATATTCATTATCTAATTTTTCTGAGTCAAATGAACCCCAATCATATGTTATAAAAAATACAGCTAAAAATACTAATAAAAATATAACTAAGGCTAGCAATATATATTTTGTTTGCTTAGATAATGATATTTTTGAGTCCATCAGCTAACACCCACTGCTGCTTTTAGTTCAAGATTTGTTCCTATGGTAGCTGGTTTAAATTTAAAATCAAAAGTTCTATTTTGTCCTATTGGAACAATTTTTGTATCTGTTATTTCATGATCTGCTAGAGACAGTAATGAAACACCAAAAGTTACATTTACTTTCCCTGTTCCATCAATGGTGCCAATATTTCCAACAACTTCAGAGAACCAATTATCTTTAACTAAACCTACTGCCCTTTCATCTGTTGTACTGACAAGATCATTTAATTCACTAAGTACTGAATCTATAGCTTTTTCTGACTCAGCTATTGGATCACTTATCCCATTCTTAGCAAATATTTCACTTGAATTTAAGGTTATAGGATGTATGATTTTTATCGCACCATTATCTGCTAATGGATATATGCTACTTAAGAAATCATTATGTAATAGAGCAATATTGTTAATGTCAGAAACATCATCTATTGCAACATATAATATTTTTAAATTGTCAGTGTTTATTACATCTACATTAATAGTCTTTATATTATTTGATACATTTATATCTGCAACAGCAATAACACTAGTACTAATTACTGAGAAAATTAAAATACTTACTAAAATCAATATTTTTTGTTTTATATTCATACTAAACATTCCTCTTTTAATGTATCATTTTTTATGAATTGACATAATGATAGATTATTTGTATTGCTGACAAGATTCAAAATGCATATATCTTGTCCTAGTTCATAATTAATTAATTGACAATCAAGATAATCTTTTGTAAAAAGTGCTCCACTGCAAACCAAATAGTTTGGGAAAAGTACGATATCTTTACCACCACTTTCTTCAATATGACCTTCAACCAATGTACACAATTTACTTACACACTCAGCACCAGCATTGACAACTTTCACGTAATTTTTTTGGCAAATACAATACTTAGAAGTTGACTCAAAATTACAATACTTTTCATCATCTAAAATTGGATCTTCAATTGGTATCTTTTTAATAGACGTAATATCAATGATTTCTTCATCAGATGTAATGTCAAATACGTCCATTGTTTCCTGTCTAAGCTGACAACTAACCATAAAAATTAGTATAGTAATTATTAGCAATGAATACTTTATACCCAATATTCTTTGTTTTATATTCATGTTTCACACTCTGTTCTTAAAGTATTATTTTGTATAAATTGACATAATGATAGATTATTTGTATTTCCAACTATGTTTAAGATACAGATATCTTGACCTAGTTTATCAGCAATTAATTGGCATATAGTATAATCTTTCGCAATAAGAGCACTACTGCATGTTCTATAGTTTGGAAAAAACATATCTTCACTTTCACGAGTAAAACCTCCAACCAATGTGCATAATTTACTTATGCAATATGGATAACCGTTAACAACTTTCACATAGTTTTTCTGACAAACACAATCTTCAGAATCCAAATCAAAGTTACAATATTTACTGTTGTTTAAAATTGGGTCTTCAATTGGGATTTTTTTAATAGTAGAAACATCGATGCCTTCCTTTCTAAAAGCAATATCATCTGCTTTCATTACTTCTTGTTGAGGTATTTTCTCACATCCTATGATAAAAATCATACCTCCAATTACCAATCCTAGTAATAGATACTTCGTCCTACAACCCCTACGCTTGCTGTCGCTGACATAAATTTATGCCTTTATCCTCTTCATCCTGAATATGTTCTCCCTTTCCATCTCTTCCAGCCTTAGCTTTATGAACTTCTCCTGCTGGTGCATTCCGGGGATAACTGCAAATTCCAGGGCATTGACCCTTCTTTTAGTCTTCTTTATCTCGTCAAGCAGCTTCTTTATTGTTGTCTCAACTTCTGCTGCCTTTATAACTTTCCTTATGACTCCTTCATATGCTTCAGCTGCCTCATCTATTGCTGCCGAGCTTTCAATAACGCCGTAGCCCCTTTCCTTCATGTTCTTTGCAACAATCTCTCCCTCAATCTTCGGCACAACAACTCCCATTATGTTTTTTGTCTTTACCTCAATACTTGGCTCTTTTGCAATTGACATTGCCAGAGACTTTATCTTTAAGTCCCCGTCCATGATTCTTGCAACAGCCATTTTCTTCATCGCATTCTTATAATTCTCAACAAGATCCTGCCTTAGCGTCTTTGCCTCTTTCAGGATTTCAAAGAAATCAAGTATCAGTCCGTCTCTTTTTTTCTTCAGAAGATTATAGCCTGATTTAGCCAGCTTAATCTTCTTCTTTAATTTCATCAATTCGCTTCTTGTCGGCTTAATGTCTGCCATTATCGTGCAGCTGTCTTTTCCTCTTTTGTTTTTTCCTTCCAGAACTTCTCCCTCAACTCAGGAGATATCCTTGTCAATTCATTCTTTGGAATTGCCCCAAGCAGATCCCAGCCAATGTTAAGAGTGCCATGGATTGCCCTGTCTTCCTTTTTATTCTGCCTTACGAACCTGTCTTCAAACGCAGCTGCGAAATGCAAAAGCCTCTTGTCCCTTGCAGACAAGGCATCCTCTCCGACAATTGCAACCAATCCGCGCAAGTCCCTTCCTTCAGCATAGTTTGCATAAAGCTGGTCTGAAACCTGCTTGTGATCATCTCTTGTCTTTCCCTTTCCGATGCCCAGGTTCATCAATCTTGACAATGAAGGAAGAACATCAACAGGAGGATAGATATTCTTTCTGTGCAGCTCCCTGCTAAGAACAATCTGGCCTTCCGTAATATAGCCGGTTAAGTCCGGAATCGGATGTGTGATGTCATCCCCAACCATAGTAAGGATAGGAATCTGCGTAACGCTTCCTTTTCTTCCTTTTATCATTCCTGCCCTTTCATAGATTGTTGCTAAATCAGTATACATGTATCCAGGATATCCTCTTCTTCCCGGAATCTCTTCCCTTGCTGCGCCAATTTCTCTCAAGCTTTCACAATAATTTGTCAAGTCAGTCATAATGACAAGAACATGTGCATTATGCTCGTAAGCAAAATATTCTGCTGCTGTAAGTGCCATTCTTGGAGTAACAAGCCTTTCAACAGCAGGATCATCTGCTAGGTTAAGGAAAACAACGCTTCTTTCAAGAGCTCCTGTCTCCTCAAAATCCTTGATAAAATGCTGCGCCTCTTCATTTGTAATCCCCATTGCTGCGAACACTACAACGAAATTGCTTTCCTCTCCGACTACTTTTGCCTGCCTTGCAATCTGCAAAGCAATGTCATTATGCGGAAGGCCGCTTCCTGAAAAAATAGGAAGCTTCTGCCCCCTGACAAGGGTGTTTGTAGCATCAATAGTGGAGATTCCTGTCTGGATAAAATCTGATGGGCTTGCCCTTGAATAAGGGTTAATGGCAGCTCCCATGATGTCGAGCCTTTTTTCAGGTATTACAGCAGGCCCTCCGTCAATAGGCTTGCCCGCGCCGTTCATTATTCTTCCCTGCATATCTTTTGAAACAGCAAGCTTCAATGTTTCCCCCAGAAACTTGACTTTTGTACTTTTGTCAATTCCAGCAGTTCCTTCAAAGACCTGCACTACAACGATTTCCTCTGATGTATCAAGAACCTGCCCGTTTTTATTGCTTCCATCAGGCAATGTTAACTTAACCAACTCACCATATCCAATTGCATCTGTTTTTTCAACAAATACTAATGGTCCGGCAACCTTTGTTATTGTCTTGTATTCCTTCATTTTCTCCACCTTATTCTCTCTTTATACCACTGAATTCCTTTTCCATTTCTTTCTGAACATTATCAAGGACTTTCTTGTAATCCTTGTCGAATTTTGCATCAGCAATCCTGTCTTTTGACTTTAACCCAAGGATTGACTTTATCCTTGCTCCCTGCTCCAGTGCAGCTGCAGCAAGGTCATTGAACAGCAAAATAATTTTCATCAGCATGTGGCTCTTTTCTAATGTGCAGTAAGTGTCAATCTCATGGAAGGCATTCTGCTGCAGCAGGAACTCCCTAACCATTCTTGCAACTTCAAGCGTAAGCTGCTCTTTTTCAGGCAAAGAGTCAGAGCCGACAAGCTGCACAATCTCCATTAATTTTTCCTCTTCCTGAAGAATTCTCATTATCCTGTTCAGCAGGCTTCTCCAGTCTCCTGCAACATTCTGCGCATACCATGGCTCCAGAATATCCTGGTACAGACTGTATGATGTAAGCCAGTTTATTGAAGGGAAGTGCCTTCTTTGTGCCAGCTTAGCATCCAAGGCCCAGAATGTCTTTATCACCCTTAATGTGTTCTGCGTAACAGGTTCTGAAAAGTCCCCTCCTGGAGGGCTTACAGCGCCTATAATCGTTACAGACCCTTTGCTTCCTGACAGGGCATTGACAATTCCTGCCCTTTCATAAAACTCTGCCAGCCTTGTAGATAGGTAAGCAGGGTATCCTTCTTCTCCAGGCATCTCCTCTAAACGTGAGGAAATTTCTCTCATTGCTTCTGCCCATCTTGATGTTGAGTCAGCCATAATTGCAACATCATATCCCATATCCCTGAAGTATTCTGCAATCGTAACTCCTGTGTAAATAGAAGCTTCCCTTGCAGCTACAGGCATGTTTGATGTATTTGCAATCAATATTGTTCTGTTCATCAAAGGCTTTCCTGATTTAGGATCTGTCAAGTGCGGGAATTCTGTTAAAACTTCTGTCATTTCGTTTCCTCTCTCTCCGCATCCAACATAAACAATTATATCAGCGTCGCACCATTTTGCAAGCTGCTGCTGGCTGACTGTTTTCCCAGCTCCAAAAGGCCCGGGAATTGCGGCTGTTCCTCCTTTTGCAAGAGGAAATAAAGTATCAAAGATTCTCTGCCCTGTAACAAGAGGAACATCAGGTGCAAGCTTTTTTTTGTACTTTCTTGGCTTTCTTACAGGCCATTTCTGCTTCATTGTTATTTTTTCCCCGCTTGATAGGGTGCAGACAATTTCATTAACATTGAATTTTCCTGGCTTGATATCTTTTATTTTTCCTTTCATTCCGATAGGAACCATTATCTTATGGATTATTCCAGGAGTTTCCTCCACTTCTCCAATAACCTCTCCTTCATTGACTTCATCCCCTGCTTTTTTCTTTGCCTTGAAATCCCATTTCTTTTCCTGGTCTAGTCCGGGAACATATACTCCTCTCTGAATGAAGTTGCCCATCTGCTTCTCCAAAACCGGCAAAGGCCTTTGGATTCCGTCGTAAATGCTTGTAAGCAGTCCTGGACCTAATTCAACTGAAAGCTGTTCTCCTGTGTTCTCAACTTCTTCTCCTGGCTTTATTCCTGATGTATCTTCATAAACCTGGATGACTACCTTGTCTTCCTGTATCTGAATAACCTCTCCTACCAATCTCTCTTTTCCAACCCTCACTACATCATACATCCTTGCGCTTAAGCCTTTAGCAACTACTACAGGCCCGGCGATTCTGTATAGTACGCCTTTTTTCCCTTCTTTTGTTTTTTCTTTCTTTTCTTTTGCCTTTGCCATTTTATTCACTCCATAATCATTCATTCCATAAGTCTATTCCTATTGATTTTTTGATTAGCTGCCTCAATCCTTCCTGCGATATTTCTGTTGACAATGAAACAAACACTGGCTTAACACTTCCCTCAACAAGCTCTTTTTTGGCTTCAGGAAGCTCGTCAATTATTTTTTTATCAATAATCACAATTCCAATTTCCTGGCTCTGCATTATCAGGTCTATTTTTTCAGCAGCATTATCCTCTACTTCAAATATCCTGTTTATTCCGGCAAGCTGGAACCCAAGCACAAAATCATCCCTTCCAACTACTGCTATGTTCATATTGCTATCACCAATTCCTTTTCAATAAACCCCTCTTCCAGCCCAAGCTGCTTTCCCTTTATTATTGTCTTCAGGTTTCTTATTTCCATCTCCTTTGCAAACATATAGCCAAGTATTACGTCTATGGAAAGTGGATGCTGGTGCAAAAGCAGGGCTGTTTTTCCAAGCAAATACCTGTTTAATACGACCTCAACCTCTGATAAATTTCCTTTTTTAACAGCCTCTTCAGCCTCGCCTATTATTTTTCCATATTCTGTTGCCTTCAGGCTTTCAACAATATCTTCTGCCCTCTCCATTTGCACAAGCTTCTGCAGCCTTGCCTGGCCAAGGTGCTTTCCTCCATACAGCAAATATTTGTTTATATCTTCTTTTCCGAATTTCTCTTTCTTCAGCCTTAGCAAGGTTGTTATATTCAATATGTCAATTTCAATCTGCAAAAACTCCCTGAACAATGTCCCCTGCGGAATCGTTTCTATGAATTTTGCAGTGTTTTTGTAGTAATACCTTTCAAGCAGGTTTTCAATCTCAAACAAGTTTCCTGTTTCCTTGAAGTCCTTTAAACTGTCTTTCAGCTTAAGACCTTTCAGAGTCGTAAGTATTTCCTCAACATTCTCTTTTTTCATAAGCTCTTCAAGGTATTTTTCATCATAATCTCCAACCGGAATAAGCAATGATTTTATGTAGTCCTCTTTTGCATTGATCAGCTTCCCCCTTATTATTGTCTTTAGGTTCTGGATATCCCTTCTTCTCAGGTACGAGCTTATAAGCAAAGCAAGGCTTCCTGTTGCAATCTTTCTTAGCTTTGAAAAATGCCTTACCATATTCCTGTTCAATGCAGCCTCTATCAGAGGGATCTTGTCATGGCTCACTGCCATTTCGTCAATCTCTTTCCTGTACTCTGTCTCCTGCAGAAACTTGGTTATTTCGCTGATTTTCATCTTCATCAGCCTATTATAATCATCTTCTCTGATCAGCTTTCCCTTCATTGCGCTTACCCTTGCATATGTGTAAGGGTAAAACCCAAGCTTTATTTTTTCTTCCATTTTGCTTTTTATTTCTCCTAAATATCTTTCTTAAAACAACACTTTGCTAATCTCCTGTATTTTCTTCTCCCTTATTTCCTCAAGCAACGCCTCAAAGCTGTAGTCGACACTCACTTCGCCGTTTTCAGTTTCTCCAATTATTCCTCCAAGCATTTCCTTCTCAATGCATCTAATCCCCTTCATATGCTTTGCAAGCCTGCAGTCTTTTTGGTTTGCATAAACAACTTTTACAGGAATCTCCTCCTTTGCCTTACTCACAAGGCTCTTGATATAGGCTTCCCTTTTTTTGTCGCTAAGCTTGTCAAGCTTTTCTCTTGCATTATCCATTGCTTCATTGATTATGTCTTTCTTCCTGTCAAGCATCTCTTTTTTTGCCTGAAACTCTGCCTGTGCTGTCTCTTTTTTCTCCAGGCTCTCAAGAACCATTTTTGTTCTTGCCTCTGCATCTTTCCTATATGCTTGCAGCTTTTCATCTATTTTTTTCTTTATCTCTGCTATCTCTTTTTCTCCTTCCTTTCTAATACTTTCAGCCTCTTTCTCGGCCTGCTGTATTATTTCCTGCTTTACTTCTTCCAGTCCCATTTTCTTTCTACTTTCTTTTTTCCTTTTTGTTTCTTTTCATTGGCTAGCTGATTAGTTTTCTTAACCAGCCATTCCAATGATTAGGATAGCTACTACCAGTCCAAAGATGACCAATGTCTCTGGAATAACTGTAAGGATAAGTCCCTTACCGAATAGCTCTTCTTTCTCAGCCATTGCTCCTACTGCTGCAGCTCCTATTGTTTTCTCTGCCATTGCTGCTGCAATAGCGCTTAGCCCTATTGCAAGTCCTGCACCAATTGCGATAAGACCTGCTCCTGTGTCTACTGCCATTTTCATGTACCTCCGTTAGTTTTTAGCCCAAATGGGTCATAGAGCTTTCCGCCTCCTTCATAAAACTTGCTGAAAAACTCAACATAATGGAGCCTCAGCGAGTGAAGGAACGGCCCTATGATTCCCAAAGCTATATTTATTAAATGCCCTATTACAAAAATTATTATTCCAAATAAAATGAATATTCCGCCTTTCTCCATGAAAGGCATTAAAAACTGCTCGTTTATTACAACTGCTAGGCCCACTGAAGCCAATCCGACAGCGCCAAGCCTCATGTATGACAGCATATTTGAGAAGATTGCAGGCAATTCTATCATTCCCTTGACGCCTTCTCCCCATGCAATCATTGCAATTCCACCAACCAATGGAACAATCCAGACCCATTTCTTGAAAGGCACTGCTTTTGTCATTGCCAGTGCCATTAATATTACTCCTAACTCCATAACCATCCAGCTTATCTTTTCCAGTATTGCAGCCTTTAATCCGTGCTTTTTCAGCTCATTGAAAAATCCAAGCAGCAATGCAAGATTAAGATGAAAAAATCCAATGATTGCTCCTATTATAAGCACACTTAGTATCTCAAATCCAAAAACATTCATTGTTCCATGAGGCCTGTCAAGTATTCTCGGGAAATCATAGATAGTATGCTGCTCTCCACGCACTTCTATTGTTTCCTTGTGCAGGCAGAATCCTGCATTGCATAATGCCTCTCCTTTTTCCTCTGACAGATGCTCAAAGCCCAAGTATTCGCCAAATCCGATTCCGAACACTATTGTAACCAAAGAAGCAAGGATCATTACATTAAGCAACGGCTTCATGTTAGGAAGCTTCATCCTTAATGCTAAAAATAAAATAAAAGTTACAATTCCATAGCCTACATCTCCTAGCATTATTCCAAAAAACAAAGGAAATGTCAGGAACAGCATGAATGTAGGGTCAAGTTCCCTGTATTTCGGGTAAGCGTACATATCAAGGAAGAACTCAAACGGCTTGACCAGCCTTGAATTTTTTAATTTTACAGGAACATTCTCCTTTTCTCCAGGCTCTGCATCTTTGATATATATCTTATTGTTTGTTATCTCCTCAAGCTCCCTCTTTGCCTGAGGGACTTTTTTCGTCGGCACATATCCTGTTATAAAAAAAGAGTCTTTTGTTGCCCCGAACCTTAAAGGCGCCTGTGTCTTCTTTATTTCCTCTGCAAGCAGCCTTTCATTTGTAAGAAGGAAAGCCTTGTTTTCTTCTTTTATCTTCTTAAGCATATCCTCTGCCATTCCTCTTTTTTCAGAAAGCTCTGACTTTCTCTTTTGAAGGCTGCCAATATTGCTGCCTGAAATGCTCAGCTCCAATGGAACAAAATCATGCCTTGCCAATAAGCCAGAAACATTCTCTGCTTTCTTTTTATCAACAAACAATGCAATATAATGTTTTCCCTCAATGACAGCATCTTCAATATCGCATCTTGTTGTTATGCTGTTTAGCCCTTCAACAAATCCCTTTGTTTTCTTCAGCTCACCTATAAAATGCTGAACAGCATTAGACTCCTTCAGCATGCTTTCTTTTATGTTAAGGCTGTTAAGAATGCCAAGCATTTTTATATTTTCATCTATTTTCGGAATCTCTTCATTCGCCTGTTTTATCATATCGATGTTCTTTGTGACTTCATTGTAAAGCTCTTTGCTTTTCCTGCCTAGTTCATAAAAATCCTTTTCTGCAAGCTCTTTGTAGATTTCCTTAAGCCTTATGCCGTTTTTTTCAATTCCAAGATAAGATATTACAGCCCTTATTTTAACTATGATTTCAGCCAGCCTCTCAGAATGCTCCAAAGGATTGCCTATGTCAAACTCATCTGATTTCTTATGATCTTGTATGTGGTATACATTTAAATCATAAAGCTTGCTTATCGCTTTCTTAAGATATATCTTTGGCCCTATGATCTCGAGCCTTGACATGTGCTCTGTCTTCATCATTTTAATCTCTTCTCAAACTCTGCAAGAACAAACTCTGTTGCCTTGTCTATGTTTTTCCTCGCCTTTGTTTCCATAGCCTTTACTTCTTTTTCTCCCTGTTTTTTGATATTTTCTTTAACTGCTTCAAGCTCCTGCCTCTTTTTTTCAATATCTTCCTCTATCTTAGAGTCTATTTTGGCCTGCTTTTTGGCTAAATCAGCCAAACTGTCCTGCTTAGCCTTCTCTATATCCTTTATTTTATGTATTTTAGCTTCTTCTACTATTCTTTCTGCTTTTTTTTCGCTTTCAAGCACTTCATGTATTGTTTCTGTCATTTTTACCCCCTTTATCTGATTTAAAGAGTTTTAACTACATTATTATAAGTCGATTTTACTCTATATAACACTATACTAAATAGTCTATAGATAATATATGGTATATATATTTATTGGTGTAATTTCAGAAAATACCTTAATGATATGGGCAACATACCCAACCATGCAAAGATAACCAGTGACTGAAAATGAACCCCACATATTTGCTGTATTTCAAGTATTTCTGCTTTTTTGTCATTGGCCTTATTTTCGGAAGAATAACAATGGCGATACAGTATGAGCTAATGAAGCCTAAGCGCTGATTTTGCTTCTGATTCCACTCCTAAGATTCAACTTCATTTGTTATGGCCCAATCAATTATTACTTCTGAAATATTTTCAAGATAATTCTTGATTCTTGTCTTGTAGTAGCTTTCAATGTCTTTTATTTTGTAATCTTTCATCTTCTTTACTTTTTTTGCAAAGTCAATTCCCTTATTATAGTCAAATTCCCTACTTTTTTCTGTTGCCATCTCAATTATATTTCTTAGCTCATCAATCAGCTTAATGACTTCTTCAATAAATTCTGTTTCCTTTTCATTGATAAGTATCAAGTGGTCTGCCAGCCTTTCCAAGTCTCTTGCCATCTGTGAGATATAATAGAGGTCAATTGTTCTTGACTTCTGCGGCTGGTTGAATGTCAGCGAATTGATGATTGACTTATCTATCAGCAGCCTGTTCCTGTCAATTTCCTCTTCATACCTTTCAATCAATTCCTTATGCCCCTTTGTCATCACAATAAGCATATTCTTAATCTTGTTTATCATTGTCTTGAGAAGAAGATGCGGCTCTGTGACCATGACGCTTGACTCGCATTTTATTGTTTTTCCGTAAAATTCCACCAATTCAATAGGAATAAGCTTTTTCTGGTCAAGCAAGCTTGCATAATCAAGCTTTTCCTTCAGGCTGATCTCAAAAGAGCTTGCAGGATTTATGTAGCATGCAACAATCAGCTTGTTTATTATCTCAATATCGCTTTCATCCAGCTTTAATTCAATATGCTTCGGCTTTCTCTCCTGGAATGTCGGAAGAATCGTCAGGTTACCATGGCTGTCTGTCTCAACCTGGACCTTGCTGTCGCTGTCTATCTTGAATTTCTTGCACCACGAAGAAGGCAGATACATATAGAACATATTCCCTGTCTTCTGCACATTTCTTATGTCCATACCAAAGAGAATATTTATGGGTATATATAATTTATGGATATAGGGTTTATATTTATACTTATATTCTCATAATTTATCTTAATTTTTTGTGCTTTTCTATTGCAAGTATTGCCATTTGTTTGATGCTTGGAAGCAGATTTTCTAATTTTTCTAGTTCTTCGATGCCAAGCCATTTTAAATCTTTACTTTCATGATTTTTTACAAAATTAGGATCATCAACAGTCCCTAAGTAATAAGAACAATAATGGTCATGATCTCCCACATTATGTAAGTTAGCATGAAATGGCAAAGCTAATTTTTCAATTTCTTCAGGAGATTGTTTGAGTTCGCTAAAGTTTATAAACTTTAGAACTAACCCAGTTTCTTCTTTTACTTCCCTTAATATTGCATTGTCTGGTGTCTCATTTTGATCTATGTGTCCACCAGGAAAAAGCCATTTGTTTAGCTTTCTATGGTGCATAAGCAAAATTTTTCCATTATAAACGATGCATGCACCTACTGTTAAATCTATTTTTTTATTATTCATCATAGGTTTACCCCAACATTGTATATTTTATTATACTCTCTTACAATTTCTTGAGTAGGAACTTCCTCATATATCTTCCTCAGAACTTATCTCTACAACCTTCTCCTCTTCCTTCTCGTGCACTTTCTCTATCTTCTCTGTGCACATGCATTTTGGGAAGCGGTTGCAGCCGTAGAATTTTCCATATATGCTATTGCGTAAAATAAGTTTTCCTTCCTTGCACTTAGGGCAAACTTCTCCTTCCCTGCTCTCCTCTTTCTTTATCTCTTTTGAAGGGCAGTCAGGATTAATGCATACAATCTGCGGTTTTCTCTTTGCTGCATGTATAAAAATTAAAGGGTATTTGCAGTCTTCGCATTCCTTGTTTGCAGACTTGATAAATCCTTTGGCAGGCAATGAAAAAGTTGTTTTGCAGTCAGGGTATTTGTTGCAGGCGATAAACCTTCCGAATTTTCCCTTTCTCTGCTGCAGCAATCCAGTATCGCACTTAGGGCATTTTCCAATATAGCTTAGTGCATCCCTTGTTTCTATATTGGCTTCTGCAAGCTCTTTTCCAATCTCTTTTTCCTTTGCCTTAAACCCATCAAGAATTTTTATAAGCAATTTCTTTGCCTCTTCCAGAACCTGCTCTCCATTGATTTTGCTTTCAATAATCTTCTCCATCTCCTCTTCAAAATGCCTTGTCAGCTCCTCATCAAGGATCAAAGGAGAATATTTTTCAAGAATCTCGCATGTCCTTATCCCAAAGTCAGTAGCCCTTATGGACTTATCATATACATACCCTCTGTTGTACAAAGCCTCAACAATAGACGCCCTTGTTGCCTTTGTCCCAAGGTTTCTTTTTTCAAGCTCTTTGATGATTGAAGCAGGAGTGTATCTTTTAGGAGGGGATGTTTCCTTGTCAAGCATCTCAATCTTATCTACTTTTACTTCTTCGCCTTTATCTGCTTTCGGCATCTCGATCTCTTCCAGCTTTACAAAATGCCCGTAGAACTCATACCATCCCCTTTCCGTTGTCCTTGTTCCCTTTGCAACAAAAATCTCCTTATTTACATCGATATTGATTGTTACTGTCTCTCTTGTTGCAGGGTCTGAGAATGTTGCAAGGAACCTTCTTACAATCAAGTCATACAGCTTTGCTTCCCTTCCATCAAGATTTCTTATCAATCCGGTTGGATAAATGGCAGGATGTGCAGGGTCTGATTTCTTCCCCTCATTCGGTTTTAATTCCTTTTTCTCAAGAAGCCTTTTTGCAAGGTCTTTATAATAATCCTGCTTTGCAATATCATTTAGTATTTTTTTATAGTCAATCTCAGGCGGAAGCTTCTGCGATGATGTTCTTGGGTAAGAAATCAAGCCGTCTGTATATAATGTCTGTGCAAGAGATGCAGTTTCCTTTGGCTGTATTCCCAAAGTCCTGTATGCCTCTGTCTGCAGTGTTGTCATGTCAAAAGGATACGGCGGGTTTTGCTTGAACTCATTCTTGTCAACACTATCCACAACAGCTTTTTTGCCTTTTACATTCTCCATCACTTTTTCTGCTTTTTTCTTTTCCCAAAATTTTTCTTCCTTATGCAAAGCCTTTATATCAGAGCCTTTTATTTTTCCAAACAAGCTTATATCCCAGAACGGCTCTGGCTTGAAAGCCTTAATTTCCCTTTCCTTGTCAACAATGATCTTAAGCGCAGGGCCTTGTACACGGCCAGAGCTCATGACTTTAAAGCCACCGGTGGTTTTAATTGCCAGGGTAAGCGCGCGCGAAAGGTTGATTCCATAATAATAGTCAAGCACGTGCCTTGTTGTTCCTGCATTTGCCTGTCCCCAGTTCAAATGAGAAGAGGCATTGTCGTATGCTTTCCTAAGCTCGTCTTTTGTTAATGTGGAGAATTTCATCCTCTTTGCATCCTTTTTTTTGCATGCATATTTCAGAATATTTAACCCTATAACTTCTCCCTCAATATCATAATCTGTTGCAATTGTAAACTGCTTTGCATCCTTTGCCAGCTTTTTCAGAGCAGTAAGGTATTTTGAAGAAAAAGCAGCTGACTTGCTTACCTGCGAAGATGGCTTCCACTCAACATCAAATACAGGGTAGGTCCATTCTTTTCCTTTATCTTTTTCTGCAACAGTATACAAATGTCCTACAGCGCAGCCGATAACAAGGTCTTTGTTGCCGTGGGTTACTTCGTAATAAGGAACTTTATTTATGTCTTTTTTCACAGCCTTTCCGTCTGCAAGAGCTTCAGCTATCTTCTTTGCCGAATTCGGCTTTTCGCATATAATAAGCTCGTAATCTGCCATTTTATTACTTTTTATCACAATTTTCTTGCATGCAACACAGGCCATGAATATAAGCCTTATATCGCTGTTTTACAGCAGAATTAGGAGTATGATATAAAAAACTTTTGAAAAACCCAAAAATTTTAATATATCCCTGCTGTTTTCACTCTTTATGAAACCTGAAATCATAGAAAAAGTTTTGGCTTCCCTTAACAAAAATATTTCTGATTTTAAGGATGATTTTGTTGCATTTTCATCTAAAAATTACGACAGGGTTAATATAGAGAGGAAAAATTTTTCCATCATAAGCAGAAAAGATACAAACAGCAAGATTGCATTTATTGACGGCGGAAACGCAGAGATTCTAAAAGCGCCAAATTTTTCAATGCAGTTTGTAAGGATATGCTCTTGCATTTACAAGAATAACAAAAGGCTTTCAGTAAACAGGAAGGAATTTTATGTTTTGGTCAATTCTTATGCAGAAGGGAGCAGCATAAAATACAGGGCTGAGTTTTTCCCTTTGAAAGGAAACATCAGGCTGAGCAATGTTGTTTTTGATTC
Organism: uncultured Methanosarcinales archaeon; assembly: GCA_964459835.1. GTDB lineage: Archaea > Nanobdellota > Nanobdellia > Woesearchaeales > UBA12501 > CAYWPA01. The sequence continues at coordinate 24,777 of CAYWPA010000009.1, read as the reverse complement.
TGACGACCCAACATTGAGCCTGGCGAACTTTAAGGTCAATATATCGTCAATAGGCAGCGTTATAAGGAGATTCTGCGAGCTTATAGAGGCAGAGGAAGCAATCCATCTGCTGGACAGCGGCGATTTTATTGTTTTGGACGGAACTTTGCAGGCGACCTTTACAGAAGAGGAGAAGTTTCTTGAAAGGCTTTACAATGCAGCAAAGGAAAGAGGGATTGCAATTACAGCCCTTGCAAAAACAACTGATTTATTTACAAATTCAGGAAACAGCGCAAGTGTTGTTGTTTCTTCTATTTCTCCTGAAGGAATGTGGTATTACTATCCTGTTGCTTTTTCCAAATATAAATTGCACAAGGCAGACATTTATTTTGTAAAGCTGCATGAAAAGTCTGACTATGTTTTCAGGTTTGAGGCTGCAAACAGCATTGAATATGATATCAAAAATATCCTTTCAATGCTTGCAATGCAGTGCAGTGATCCTATTTTCCTTGGCTACCCTTACGGATTAGTTGATGCTGACAGGACGGCAAGGGTTTCAAGCATGGATGCAGAGTACATTAAGACAATGACGCTTACAAAAGCAGGAAAAAAGGCAAAGGAGATAAGGTCTTATCTGAACTCAGTCAACGCGCATTCTGTGCTGGATAGCATAGGCTAAAAAACCAAAACCTTTATATAATAGGTAAGACTTATCTTACTTAGTGATAAAAATGGCTGAAATAGGCATAACAAAGATGAGCTCAAAAGGGCAGATAGTTATCCCAAGTGAAATAAGGGCGGATTTCAAAGAAGGAGAGAAATTTGTAATCATAAAAAGCGGAAAGCAGATAATTCTTAAAAGGATGAAAGACTTTGCCAAAAAGCTGAAAGAGGATATAATCTTTGCAAAAAGAACAGATGAAGCATTAAAGAGATATGAGAAAGGCGAGTTTATTGCAATGGATTTTGATGAGTTCCTAGAAAAAGCTAAAAAATGGTAGAAGCTGTTTTTCACCCTTCTTTTAAGAAGGTCTTCTCAAAAATTAAGGATAGATCATTAAAAGAGCAATTAATAAAACAATTTGCCAAGATAAGGGACAATCCAGAAATTGGCAAGCCAATGAGATATTCCAGAAAAGGCACAAGAGAAGTTTATGTTTCACCATATAGGTTGTCTTATATATATACTAAAGACAAAATAATTTTTCTTGATCTATATCACAAAGACCGGCAGTAGCATAATATTTATATATCACAAAAACAAAACAATATAAAAACAATATAAGGAGGTGGATAGATGGCAGATAAAAGGCTTGGCCATTATGCTTTTGTTGCAGGAGTTTTGCTTGCATTGGTGGTTGGTTTGTTTGCAAACCAGATAAGCATGTCTGCGCAGACAAATATAGTGTATGCGCTTTTGGTTCTTGGGCTTGTTGTAGGAGTGCTTAACATTACGGCAAAGGAAGCAACAGAATTTCTTGTTGCAGCCATTGTATTGCTTGCAGCCGGGTCTATAAACCTTAGCATGGTTCCTGTCCTTGGGCAGTACATCCAGTCGGTCCTTGCTTACATAGGCATATTTGTGGCTCCGGCAGCAGTCATTGTGGCTTTAAAGGCCGTAAGGGACATGGCAGAAAGAAAGTAAACTTTTATTTTTTTCTTCTTTTACGATTAAGTCATGTTAAGTGCCAATGCTGCGCTCTGTTCGCTTCTGCTTTTTCTCTCGCAATCGATTACTTAAAATCACACACATAGCGTGATTTTCAGTTCCAAAAACCACAAGGGTGGTTTTTGTTATCTTTCGCAGTAGCTTCTTTATTGGAGCACGTTGCTTGGCAGCATTGGCATAAAGTTGCTTGACTTAACCTTCTTTTGCAAAAATTATTTAAATAGCAGAGCCATAAAAATCCAAATGTTTGACGTAATAACTATTGGTTCTGCAACAGTAGACATATTTGCTTATACCAAGGCTGATGTCATAAAGCTGACTAAAAGGAAGGTAACCACTAAAGATATATGCTATCCTGTCGGAGATAAAATTCTTGTGAAGCACATGGAAATTATGACAGGAGGCGGAGGAACCAATACAGCAGTCAGCTTCTCAAGGCTTGGATTGAAGACAGCCTACCTTGGCAATATTGGAAACGACAGGTCTGCAAAAAGGATTTTGGACGAGCTAAGAAAAGAAAAAGTTTCTTTTATAGGAACAATATCAAATGATAAAACAAACATCTCTATTGTTCTTGACAGCATTGCAAAGGACAGGACAATATTGGTGTATAAAGACGCTTCTGAAAAATTTTCATTTGCAAAAATAAAAAAGAGCATGCTAAAGGCAAAGTGGTTTTATCTTTGCGCTATGGTTGACAAAGAGTACAGAGAGTTGGAAAAGATAGCTGCCTTTGCAAAGAAAAACAAAATCAAGATTGCATTCAACCCAAGCAGCTACCTTGCTCAGAAAGGGTTTTCTTATCTTAAAAAAGTGATTTCAAAAACAAATCTGCTTGTTTTAAACAAAGAAGAGGCCGCGCTTGTACTAAAGAAAAAAACAGCAAATATAAATGCGCTGCTTAAAGGACTGAAAAAGCTCGGACCTGAATTCATAGTTATAACTGACGGCAAGAAAGGCGCGTACTGCTATGATGGCAGAACAAAATACACTATAGTGCCTCAAAAGATTAAAGTAGTGGAAACAACAGGAGCAGGAGACAGCTTTGCATCAGCTTTTTTGGCAGGAATGATAAGAAAAAACAACATTGGATTTGCCTTAAAGCTTGCACTTATGAATTCCCAGTCAGTTATTTCAAATGTCGGGGCAAAAAACATCCTGTTGAAGTGGAGTGAAGCCATAAAGAAGGTTAAAAAATCCCCGAGAATCAAGATGGAAAGGATTGGATAGAAATTTATTCGGTATATTCTAAATAATATATTTTTCTCAATAATTAACTTTATAAAAAGACGATTTTTGAAAAAGCATAAGTGAGTGCTTTGCGCGGATACAGCAGAAGAGTCATAGAGAACATGCGTATAAAAGAGAAGACTGATTGGGTTGATTCTAGATTTTTCAATGCAGTTATTGTATTCAGTGCTTTTATTGCATTGGTTTTAATTCTGCTCCTTCTATAGGATTCCAAAGCCTCTTCTTCCTCTTAATGGGACAAACATAAATCTTCCTATTGGTTCCTGTTCAAGCTTTCCATTTCTTTTCACAGCTTTAATCATTACTTGCTCAAACCTTTCTCCAACAGGCGCAACAACAATTCCTCCTTCTTTTAATTGCTCAATAATTTCTTTTGGAATAGAAGGGCATGCAGCAGTTATTATTATCTTGTCATATGGGGCTTGTTTTTTATAGCCAATGCTCCCATCGCCTAAAACAACATAAGCATTTTTTATTCCTGTTTTTTCTAAATTGCTTTTTGCAAACTCAATTAATTCAGGAATAATCTCAATAGTATAAACTTCTTTTGCTATTTGCGCAATTAGTGCAGCATTATAGGCAGAGCCTGTTCCTATCTCCAAAACTTTGTCTGTTTTCTTTAAATCCAAGGCTTTCAGCATTATCATAACTGTTGTTGGCTGGGAGATAGTCTGCCCCATAGGTATTGGCAAGGCAATGTCTTCATAAGACCTGTACTTCAGCGTTCCCATAACAAACTCTTCCCTTGGCACTTTTCTGAAAGCCTCAAGAAGCTCTTTCCCAAAGTCAAGATAGGATTCTTTCCACTGCTCAAGAATGCCCTCTTTTTTCATAGAAAGCAGATAGCTGGATGCCTATTTAAAGTTTGTTTAAGGCATCTATTTATTTTCCATATGGAAAAATTTAAATATATGGCTTATCCTTAGCTATCTTATGGCAAGAGGAAGACCTGTAAAGAGTGATATAAGGCAGAATATTATAGAGATACTTCATTTTCTTGGCAAGGCGTATGGGTATGAAATCTACAAAGTCTACAAAGCTGTTTATCCCAAGATAACCCTGCGTTCCATATATTACAATCTTAAAAGAGGGTCTGAATTAGGGGAATTCAAGGTTGAGCATATTGAAAAGGCAAAGGGGGAATACAGCTGGGGAGGGGAGGCAGAAAAAATATACTATTCTCTTGGCCCTAATGCAAAGCCAAAGGTTGATGCAAAATTAAAAGAATACCTTGACAAGCAGAAGTAGGTGTTAGATGCAGGACATTATAAATTATATCGGCACTTGCAAGTCTTTGGGATACTCTATTATAGATATTAAGCTTGCACTGAAAAGCGCAGGGCATTCAGATGATGCTATAAATAATGCTATGATATATTTTTACAGGGCGAAATTCAGGCAGCCGGAGGCTTTTAAGCCGGCAAAAACAATATTGGCTGACTGGATAGTAGCATTTTTCTTTTTCTTAGGATTAGGATTGCTTATGGTAACAATTTTATTTCCTGCAATAATTTCAACTATTTGATTTTCTTGAAGAACCCCATCAAAGCAAAAGCTTCCCTTTTTGTAAGAAAGCTTTTTCCTGTGAGTTTTTTCCATAATTTTTTCTGGGTTTCTTTTTTGTTCTTTGTCTTAAACTCCAGCCTGTCCAACGCATCATTGATTGCTTTAAGAAGATGCTTTTTGTCAGTCTTATCCATCAATGGATACTGCGCAACCTTTTCTTTTCCTATTTTTTTATATATCTCATAAAGAACAACAGAAACAGAGTGGCTTAGATTCATTGCAGGGTATTTTTTTGAGGTAGGGATTGTTACAAGGAAGTCGCACAATTCAATCTCTTTGTTTGTAAGGCCTGAATCTTCCCTCCCAAACACCAAGGCTATTTTTCTGCTCTTTATTCCTGCTATTTTCCCTGCAAGCTGCTCAGGGCTTAACGGCGTTCTTGGTATGTTGTAGTCAGTGCCAAGCTTTGATGTAGTTCCAATGACAAAGTCAAAATCATTCAGGCAGCTTATTTTTTTTGCCTTTGCTTTTTTTATTATTTCCCCTGCATGCTTTGCCATCTTTCTTGCCTCAACAGAATTTATTTTGCACTTTGGTTCAATAAGGATTAGGTTAGAAAAATCAAAATTAGCCATTGCTCTAGCAACACTTCCAACATTTCCAGATTTCTTAGCACCAATCAGAACTACGGATATCATACTGAATCATTTAAAATTAAACTTTCCTTCTGCAATTGTTTCTTTTAATGCTCTTCTTTTGTTAGGCTGCTCCATTTCCTGCATTTTCTGAGGGAGGTCTTTTTTATCCCCATGCTTTCCTATTGCAATTGCAGCATGTATCTCATAGCTATCAGGAACTTTTAATGCCTTTCTTGCCTTTTCTTCAACAAAACCCTGCATGCCATGCGTTATCAACCCTAATTTAGTTGCCTGCAAAGCAAGGTAGCCCCATGCTGTTCCTGCATCAAAAGCATGAACAGAATTCGGCGTTTCATTAAGCTTGAAGTTTTTCCTTGAAATCACAAATAAAAGAACAGGAGCTTTGTTTGCCCAGGCCTGGTTTCCCTCAACCAAACATTCCCTGAACTTTTTCAAATCCTCTTCCTTTGTTGCATATATAAATCTCCAAGGCTGTTCATTATAGCTTGAAGGAGCCCATTTTGCCGCTTCAAATAATCTCATCAAGGTTTCTTTGTCTATTTTTTCAGAAGAAAACGCCCTTGGAGACCATCTTTCTATGAAGATATGCTCTATCTTATGCTCAGGCTTCCTGAATTTATCAACATTCACTTTCTCCATAGAAAAGCTGAATTAAGCATTAGTTATAAAGTTTTTCTTTACCTAATAAAGCTAACTCCTAAATTAATAATAATAAGGAACAAGAACAGCATGCCTACAATCTTCCACAGCATCATGCCTTTTTTCTCATCAAATATTTTTACCAGAGCAAGCTGCATCATTCTGCCACCGTCGCAGATTGGAATAGGGATAAGATTAAACAACCCGATTCCTAAATTCAAAATATAAATCCAGATAAACAATCCAGCAGCCCATATCAAAGCACCAGCAGTGAACTTTCCATACTTTTCCTCAAAGCCAGGATTCATTTTTGTATGCTGCGCTAAAAATATCCCAAGATAAGGCTTGCTTGAGTTTTCAGGATGCTCAGCAAGAACGATATCATATGATGATCTGTTTGTAACAATGCTTATTTCATCACCTGGATTTTTTGCATCAAGATAGTCAGAAAGGTTCTGCACAGTCAGGATTTCAACCCCGTCAATCTCTTTGATAACCTCTCCTTTTCCAGCTCCAGTCATAGTCATCGGATAGCTTCCGTTCATAACATCGCTTATCAAAACGCCATCCTCATCAACAGCAGCATTGACCAAGGGGTTTATTGCAATTACAATGAACAGGAAAGCGGCAAAAGCAGTGATGATATTTGAAAATGACCCTGCAGCAAAAACACTAAGCTGCTCTTTTACAGGCCTTTTTGCGAGCTTCTTTTCATCTGGCTCTACAAATGCAGCAGGTATCACAGGAAGAAGAACGGCTAAAAAAGCCAGGCCTGATGATTTTATATTAACATTATGCACTCTTGCCAATACTCCATGTGCAAATTCATGCACAACAACCAAAACAAATATTGAAATTATCCAGTAGAAGAAGGGAACGTAAAATCCACCCTTTACCTTAAATGGCAGCACTAACCCAACACCGCTTTTGGCTGTAGGCACTAAAAATAAATTAATCAGGTTTTGCACTAATAAAATGCAAATAATAACCATACCAATAAAGCCAATGGCAATCCCTGTATACCCAAGATACTTTATTGGCTTTCTGAGCTTAATGGCCATTTTGTCCATAAGCTTAAGACCAATGCTTGTCCTGTACATACCTACATAAATCAAAGGAAACAGAATCTTCTGTATCTGCAGCTTTTCCCTTTTTCTGTATATCAACAGTGCAAGAATAAGCACAAAAATGATCGCTGCTCTTGTTTGGAATTCCATTGTGAGAATGATAAACTCATTGATTTAAAAATTTATTTCTTTCTCTTAGGCTTTAGGGTTTTATTATTGCATTTTCTGCATTTGACTTTTCCTGCAATAACTTTGGTGTTTGGAGCCCTGATTTTAGACTTGCATCTGCGGCAAATGAATATATTCTTGAATAGCCTTGCATTTGCTTCCGGAAACTTTACCATTTTTAAGCACCTTTAACCTGTTTCATAACTTTGTTGTCAAGGATAAGCCAATACAATATCTGGCATCCATCAACAACATCTCCTTTTAATTCATCTGGTATATCCAAATCAAATGTTTCATATGTCTCTGAATCCATGACATTTGCCTTGTTTCCTGTAATTGACAATACTTGGGCTGTTCTTTTGTCAACAACAGGCACGTCAACCATATCATGTCCCGGCATTACAACATCTCTTTTTTTCTCATCCAATAATCCTATTGCCTGCAGCCTTACTTTTGCGTGGCCGTGCTTTCCAGGCCTTGAGGTCTGCGTATCTAATACCTTGCATGCAGCGCCGTCTATGATCACGTAATTGCCTTTCTGCAAGCTTCCTACGCTTACTTGTTTTCTAGCACCTTCAGCCATCTAAACACCATTATTTCCTGTTAATTCAAAGGTTTTTCAAGTCATTTATAAAGCTTTTGCAAGCGCGATTAAGCCAAATTAAGTGCCAATGCTGCCAAGCGACGTGCTCGGATAAATAGGCGATTGCGAGAGTTGCTCGTTTGCGGAAACAAATGCAGAAGCGAACAGAGCGCAGCATTGGCACAAGAAACGCTGCTTGGCTTAATCTGCAATGGCTTCTTCATAGATTTCAGATATCTTTTTCAAGAAATATGCAGCTTTCAGTTATGTCTTTGCCTTTCTTGATGCTTGTAAAGTTAAAGCCGTTATTTATAAGGTATGCAAGCTCCTCTCTTCTTTTGTTCCTTGTCCTTATGCTCAATTTGCTGTACCCGTTTTTCCTTGCCCATTTTGCCCTATATTCCATCATTTTTGTATAAATGCCTTTTCTTCTGAACTCAGGGACAACAGCAGCCATAGCGCAGTACAGCGAGCCATCTTTGTACTTGTCATATGCAACAGCATACCCTGCGGGCTTTTTGTTCATGTAGGCAACAATTACAAGCTTGTTTTTTCCGCTATATCTTTTTTCAAAGAAATCCTTTTTGCATATTCTAAACTCAGGTATTTTTTCATGAACCTTCAGTGCTTCTTCAATCCGGACTTCCTTAATTGAAATACCCATCTTTATTTTCACCCAAATATCTTTTCTATAAACTTCAATATTGGCTTTTCTTTTATTTTATCCTGTTCTTTTATTAATCTTCCGCCGCCCCTGACCCTTGCTAATTCATATTTAAGCTGTGTGTCAAGAAATCCTTGGTTCTCAAACATCTTTTCCTTTTTTCTGAATTCACTGTCATGGTAATGGCTTCTTCCAGGTCTTGACTTGAAAGAATGCTGCTTATGGAGTAGTTCATGGAACATTACAAAGTCAAGATATACCGGATCAAGCTTATGGAAAACAGTGCTTATGTTGATCTCATCCCTTTTGTAGTCGTAGCTTCCAAGCTTTGTTTTTGAAAAGCTTCCCCACACAAGATTTGGCGTTTCAACCTGTCCAACAAAGTACTTGTCGTTCACCCTCTCGAAAGATTCTTTCAGCACAGGGTCAATCCTTTCTTTTGGAATTGCCAGATGCAGATTCTTTACAAAGCTGTTGTACAAATCAATATACATTGATTGCTTTTTATGCCTGAACACCTTCAGCATTAATTCCTGCATCAAGCCAATCCTTATTTCTTTGGAAACATTTCTCCATTTTTTTGACAGCCTGAAATCCATATGGCTTCCTGTCAGCCTTATGTTTGCATTGTAGTCTTTGAACTGGTTTGTATACCTGATGGAAACATCATAATTGAAGTCCTTTTCCGGATATAAAAGCCTAAAGGCTTCCTCTGCTATGCTCATGCCTACAGCTTAGGAATTGCTGTTAATAAACCTTTTGGAAAAAGTATTTATATTATATGTGGTTATTATAAATTATGGTTATGGGTGGTGCAGCGGCAGAAGCAGTAAGTGAAGAAGGCTTTGAAGAGCAGAATGATCGGCGTGAGCAGCCAAGCCTAAAGAAAGACCTTGAAAATTTAGTAGTCTCTTTAGAAAAAGAAGCAGCTTCAATATTAAGGCTTGCTCCAAGATTAATAAGAGGCTATTCCCGCGAAGCTTTTTTCGGCAATGGAAAAACAATAGAAGTAAGCAGGGATGTTGATGAAGACAAGCCGCCAATAGTGTTTCTTTATGGCTACGCATCCAACAGAAGAATCAACAGGGTTTCAGATTATCTTGCAGATTTAGGCTACAGGGTTTATGAAATTGTAACTCCCTTTATGCAGAGAATAGAAAAGCAGGCAAAAATTGCTGAAAAGCATATCAAAGAAATTTATGATAAGCATAAAGAGCCTTTGGTGCTGATAGGGCATTCAATGGGAGGATTGGTTGGAAAATATTATTTGCTGGAAAAGCACGGCACAGAGGTTAGATCTTGCATCTCTCTTGCAACTCCTCATTTAGGAACTTTGCCTGCAAGAATTGTTCCCGGCCAATCAGGAGAGCAGATGAGGCTTGCAAGCAGGTTTACGCAGAATTTGTGGAAAAAGCACTTGCACGATTATATTGAAACAACAGCTTTTGTTCCAACATATGATTATGTTGTTTTTCCTCCTAATCTTATGCCAGATGGCATTAACATCCTTTTGCCAAGAGAAAATCATGTTATGATTGTTGACTCTATGCTGACTGCAGAATGGATTGATTTTGTTATAAATAATTATCGTATTGTTGAAAGCAGGGCAGAGCATAGGAAGTTCAGGCCTTCGTTAGGGATGAGGCTGCTAGACAGGCTTCCTTACAAACCACAAGACTTAAGAACTTTTGAAGAACTGATGTCAAAAGATTTTATGATAGCACTTCCAAGCGTTTTAAGGAAAACTGAAGAAGCTAAGCCTTACAGCCTTTAGCTTTCTACCTCATATCTTAAAATTGCCGCTATCTTTCCAATATCCCTAAGCTGAACCCCTTCCCTTGTTTCTGTTGAGATCATCTTTACTTTTGTTCCAAGCTCTGCTGCCTTTGCCTCAAATTTTTCCACTGTTTCATCGTCTGTTTCTTCTGACAGCAGCAGCGTATCAACAGCTCCCATCTCCAGATTTCTCCAGACTTCGTCTTTTCCATAGCTTACCCTCTTTTGCTTTGTGGAAAGCAGCTCAAAGAACTTTGTCATTATCTCCTTTTCTTCTGCAATCTCTTCTTTTGCAAGAACATCCTGGCTCCTGTCAACAAGCTCCTGCAGGCCAAACTCACCAGTGTAGCTTAGGTCTTTTATCGCAATTATCTTTCTTTTTACCTGGTCTGTGATGTAATTTGAATCTACAAAATCATACTTTGTAGGCCCAGGACCGCCGACAATAATCCCTTTCAGCCCAGGCATGTTCAAAAACTGCTCTTTCATATACTCTGCAACTTTTTTGAAATGTTCTATCTTTGCTCCTTCCCTTAGTCTTTCAAATCTCTGAGCACTTTGTCCCCCAGCTCTTGTCTTTCCCGGGACTTCTGAATGCGTTTTTACCAAAGGGATAATTGCCTTTCCTTTTAGCAAAGCAATATTTGCATCTCTTCTGTCAACAATCACCAATCCATAAGTTTCTTTTTCCTCGCACATATCTTTTAGCGGATCCAAAACAAAATCCTTGTCACACCTGTAACTCCTTATTTTCAATGGAACAGGCGGCTCAATTGCCCATACTCTGACATCACTCTGCCCTTCCCTCTCTGAAACATTTCCTGAGAAAACTGCTAAGCCATTTTCAGGCGTTCTTTTGTACAGCTTTAGGTGCTGTATCATTTTTTCCAGAGCATCAATAACATTTTTTCTTGTTGCAGTCGACTTTATGTTTGTTGCAGTTCCTTGCTCCTGAGCCAAGTGGTTGATCACTTTGATTATATCATAGCCTGAAGGAACATATACAGTAACTAATTCAGTATGCCTGCCTCTATGCTTTTCGAGCTCCTTCACAAGCTTCTTCAGCTTGAACCTTATTGATGAGTCAATTGCCATGGTTAATCATTTTTTTAGTATGTTTATAAAAGTTTGCCACAGAAAGCTTTAAAAAATACGTTCTTTATCTTTCCAATTACGGGGCTATGGGGTAACCTGGTCAGCCTTTCGGGTTTGGGACCCGAAGATCCCGGTTCAAATCCGGGTAGCCCCATTCTGGCATAGAAGAATGGAAACAATACTTTTTTGCTAATTTTCTTCTATATGGAAAATAAATAAAGTATTAGTAAAGGCAGCAACGCTCTATGGATAAAAACCTTTATATATAGGAGCAAAACTCTTTCAACTAGGCAAAAATGGCATCTAACACAGTACACGGGGCTGCAAAAAGATTTGGAGCCAGGTATGGAAGAAGGCTTAGGGACAAATTTGCAGGAATAGAATTTCTGCACAGAAAGGCCTACAAGTGCCCTGAGTGCTCAAAGGAAAAAGTAAGAAGAATAGCAGCCGGCATATGGCAGTGCAGGCACTGCAATTTAAAGATAGCAGGAAAAGCCTACACAATTGAAAGAAAAAGGCCGGCAATACAAATAGAAGCTGAAGCGCCTAAGCTTCAGGGAAAAAAACAAGAAAAAGAGATGGGGATTACAGTATAATTTCTGAAAAATGGCAGAATATAAATGCTTTCAATGCAACAAAATAGTAAGTCCTGATTACTTAAGAAAGAAAGTAAGGTGCCCATACTGCGGAAGCAAACTACTTTACAAGCCGAGAACTGTTGCGACAAAAATAAAAGCAAGATGAAGGATGAGATAGTTTTCAAAGGCAATGCAGACAAGCTTCTGAGATGCCTGAAAACAGAGCAAAAGAAAAGAGACAGGTCATCTTACAAAATAAAAAAGAAGAATGACAGCTTGGTTTTTGAAATAATAGCAAAAGATGAAACTGCACTAAGGGCAACAAAAAATTCAATTATTAATTTAATAAAAGTTTTTCAGAGCATGGAGAAGATAAAATGAGCATTGATGAGGAAACCCAGAAGAAAATAGGACAACTGCAGCTTCTTGAGCAGAACCTTCAGACTTTTCTTATGCAAAGGCAAAGCTTCCAGTCGCAGCTCATAGAAGTGGAGTCTGCCTTGGACGAGATTGGGAAGACAGACACTGCCTACAAGATTGTCGGCAATATAATGGTTGCTGTAAAAAAAGAAGATTTAAAAAAGGACCTTGAAAGCAAAAAAGAAATGCTTGCGCTTAAGATAAAAACACTGGAAAAGCAGGAAGAAAAGATAAAGGAGAAGGCTTCCCAGACGCAAAAGGAAGTTATGGAGAAGATGAAGTAAAATGGAGCAGGTAGAGACGATTTTGCAGGCGATAACCGAAATGCAGGAAGACAATACTGTGCCTAAGAACATAAAGACAAAGCTTTCAGCAATCGCATTGACTTTGCAGAAGGGCTCTGATGTCTCAATTAAGGTAAATAAGGCTTTGGATGATCTTGAAGAAATTTCAGATGATGTGAACCTTCAGCCTTATACAAGAACGCAAATATGGAATTTAGTAAGCCTGCTGGAAACAATCTAATTTTTCTTCCTTTTCTTGACTTTTATGATTTCTGTTTTTGTCAGCGCTGAGTTTGGAATGTAAACAATATCCTTTCCTTTTGTCTCTATTTTTGTTTCAACCAAATTTATTTTTATAATCTTTCCTTCCATTCCCTTTACCTTTATCACTTCCCCTTCTTCTATGAATTTATTCCTGTAGATATATATTCCTGCAAATAAATTCGGCACAAAATCCTTTATTGCAAGCACAATTGAAATTATAACAATTATTATAACTGCGCCTGAAATCATCTGCAGGACAGTTGTTGTGATGTTAAGCTGGTTCAAAGCCATTATGACGGCAATGAAATAAATAAAATATGCTGTAAATGTTCCAAGAACTTTTTCCAGCCCAATATCCACCCCGCCAGCTTTCTTTATTATTTCGTCAAGCTCTATCTCATGCAGAATCTTCATGATAAGCTTTCCTGCTATTTTGCCGAGAATAATCCCAACAAGAAGCATCACTACGGCAGCAAGGATTTTTGTATAAAATCCCATGAATATGCCGTCCACATAGCTTATTGCATTTAGTACAAGCTCTTTTGCCATCTTTCTTTTTTCAAAGAGCCTGTTTATAAAGTTTATCCAAGTACTCTGTTTTGCCCTGTTTTTTTGCAAGCTTTCTTATTGCCTTGTCAAATCCGCTTCCATATTGTGCAGCTCTCTTTTTTCTCTGTGCAAACTCTTTTTTCATACCAAGCTCTTCTGCAGCCTCTCTCAAGATTATTTTATTCTGCTTTTCTGTTATTTTATATTTTGCAGGAATCCTCAAAGCCAAATCTATTAAATCGCATCTTAGGAATGGCAGCCTTAACTCAATATTGTTTGCCATCATCACAACATCATCCCTGTACAAGTCCCTTTCCCACATATTCTTTAATCCTTTAAGGCACTCCTTGTTTACGTCTCCTCTTTTTCTCATGACTTCTGCATGCCTTTCATAGCCTGCAAACAATTCCTCGCTTCCAAGCCCTGAAAGGATCACTTTTACCTTGTCTTTTTTTGCTTCCTTTGCTGCAAGGTAAAATGGAAGGGCAACGCCAACCTTTACAGGATTGGGTGTTTCTATTAGCCTTAAAACTTCTTTTATCGCTTTTTCTGTTTCCTTATAGCCGATTTTTTTTGCTTTTAGCCTAAATCCATAAACTTTTGCAGCCCTTTCTGCGAATTCCAGATCTTCAGGTGCTTTAAGGCCTTTTTCAACAAAGCCTGCTGTGTAGCAGATGAAATCCTTCTTCAATTTTTTAAGTATAATTGCTATTAGCGTAGAATCAACACCCCCGGAGAACAAAACGCCTACTTTGTCAACATCCTCAACCCTTGACTTTACAGCTTCAACAAGGCTTTTCTTTAATTCATGCTTTATTTTTTCCTTATCTTTAATTTCCTTTCCTATTATCATGCCGGGCTTTTTTATTATTTTCAGTTTTTTTGTTTTAAGATTATAAATCAAAATCTCATTTGGAGGCAGAAGCTCAGAGGTCATTTTTTGCTCCATAAAAACTTTACTTTCAGAAGCACTTTAAAATCCGGCCTTAGTGCCTTAGCATAATTGCTTTTCCGCGAAATAATCCCTTGCTGCAATTACATAATCATCAATCCAGTAGCAGAATGCAAAAGCCCCGTCAAGATGCTCAAGTATTTCTGGAATTTTTTTTATGAAATTTTTTATTGTTTTTTGTTTTTTTCTATAATCCTCTAATAGCTTAAACAGGACTTCAGCATCGTTTTTGGCCATAAACCTACATTTATCATTGATTTGCTTCCAGTTGTATATTTCACAATTAGCAGAAAATACCGCAGTGTTTGCTGCATTGCTTCTAAATGGCTGCATTTCATAGCCAACAACAGAATGGAGGTTATGGATTAGTATGTTTTTGCTTTCATTATTTTTTATTGTTTTTAACTCTCTCAAAAAAACAGACTTAGATTTGGTGTGAAAAACCTCTTTCTCTGTTGCAAAGCCATAGCCATCCTTTCCCCTGTTGGAAATAATACTGGCTGCCTTGGCCAGGTCAATATTTTTCCCCCATATCCCTATTATGCCGCACATCCTAGCCCATAAAAACAGAAGCTTTAAATAAATATCTTGTTATTCATGCAATATGACAAAAGCAAACAAGGACGAGCAGGTAGGCTTTCATAAAGGAGCTTTAAGCACTTTGGCCAAAGAAAGAGAGGAAATGGGCAAGATTCTTTCTATAGTAGAGCAGCTTATGCAGATGCATATTAAGGCTCTGAAGGATTTAGGAGTTGACCTGGTAAAAGAAGCAGAGAAAGCCAAAAGCGCAAAGGCAAGGCCTATTGAGGATATAGTTAAGAAATAGCAACTTCTTTTGTTTTTTTGGCCATGTACTTACTAAATAGTAGTTTTCTTAAGAAAGATTTAAAAAAGAGCCCTTATTCATATGGTTTATGGGGGAGCAAGAATTATCTCACGATATAGTCGAGCCTGTACTGCCTTTAGAACAGCTTGTTAATATCGATGAGTATGGCTTTATTAAAAAAAGAAAGGCAACAGTCTCTGTAGAAGATATACTAAAAAGCATGCCAGGATCCACGCAGGAAGCAGAGGCAGTTGAGTTTTTATACAATGCTTATCTATGGAGGTTTGAACAGCAGACAAATGCTTCCATTGCAAATGCTGAGGAAGAGTTCGATAAAATCAAAAAAGAACTAAGGGAAAAATTAAAAGAATATGCTGAAAAAAGAACAGTAAGGGAGTCATTAATGTCTGATCTTAGACAGGCTTTTCCTGATTTGAGCAAACTTTCTGCAAAGAATTATGATAGAAGCGCTGTAATAAAATTTTTGCATAAGCTTGAGCAGCTGCTTCCGGAATTTAATGATCTGGAGGATGCAATAGGTTCTTATGATGATAAAAAGAAGGAAATAGAAAATGATGTTATCCATAGAAAAGAGGTTCGCAACTTTATAAAAAAAGCAATTGCTTACATTATACATTCAAATAAAACTGAAAAAAGAAAGTACGGAAGGCATATTGACGGTATAGAGCATATAGTATATAGAACAGAGCATCCTCTTGGTGTGGCGGGTGGGGTAAATCCACAGAATGATGATACGGCTTATATGGGCATACTTGCAGCTTTGTTCCATGATTATATTGAAGACAGTGTTGATGAAAGGATAATGCAGGAAAATATCCCTAAGCTTAAAAGAACTGCTGATGGTTTGCTTGAGCTTAAAGAGCTTAAGGGATGGTGGCAGAAAAAAGCCAGAATAAAACAGTTGAGAAAAACAGAGAGCAATAGGTTTGACAGTATACTTAATGAAATATATAAAGAAGAATACTTTGAATTTAAGGCGGTTCTTGAAAGAATTGCAAAAGATGTTGTAGGGGACAGGGGAGATGTAACTAAATTCAACAGAATTATTCCTGGTGTTTTATGTACAATCGCAAGGCTGACAAGAGATGAGCGTTCTGATTATTATTCTGATGTAGCAGAAATTTCTAATCCAGAACATCCGCATATACGTCTTATTTTCGGTGAAGAAAAAGAAATACATCATACAGATATTGTAAGGGCTGCAAGAGTAAAGGCCATTGACAGGGCATATAACATACTTACTTTGGGCAGCGAGAGGGATGCTGAAGAAGGATATACTCTGCGTAGAAAAGAACTGCTTGGTAGATTAGAAACAAAAATAATTTTCAGGGACGATCTTAAAAGGATATTAACCGGCTACAATGAAGAAAGGGACAAAAAACATAGGTATCATTTTTCTTTTAACAAAAAAGATGAAGTTGATATTGATGATGAAAGCGTACCGGCTAATGTTGTACTTGTTTATAATCTTCTTAAATCTATTGACAAAGAAAAATTCATGGAAAAAAGCCTTAAAGATTCATTGGCAGAAGCCCGTGATGTGTATAGATCATACAAAATTAGAAAATATGAAAAGATTCTCGAAATTTACAATAGTTTTATCAAAAACATCGGTTTAACCCAAGAATCAGCACATTCATTGCAAATAACAATTCCTTATAGGGATGCAATTTTACAGCTGCACGAAAAGATAAAAAATAATGGAATTAATATTTATGAAGCAGATATGGAGCTAACTAACTTAAATAACGAAGCTGTAGAAAAACTTAAGAGGCTTAAAGAATGCTATAATGTTGGAAAATTTTTTCAGTTACTATACCCTTCCATGTCATTTGAATGCGAAAAAATACCAGCTGTTGAATTTGGCACTGAATTAGATGGGCTCTTGTCACATTTTTATGATAATAATAAAGACGATCCGCTAATAGAAAGGCTCAAGATAGAAACATTAAATTACAGGCCGTCTCTTAGCTTGAAGCAAAAGGCAAAAGTATTTTTAGATTATAGCAAAAACAGGACTGCGTATTATTTTAGGGAATTCCCAGGCCTCAGAAAAGGGGCAAGGTTTAACGAGCTATACAAAAACCTTATTTTGATAAATGAGCTAAGGTCAAAGGGTCTTGACAAGGAAATACCTGAAGAATTTACCCTGCTGCGTGAAGCTACACTCAGGACAGCTGCAAGGCACAGGAACAGGATCAAAATGTACAGGATAAATCCTGCAAGGGCTTATGGCATAGAAACAGAAAATAGGGAGTATCCAGACTATAACAAAGTTACATCTTCTGAAGGTCCTAGCATATTTGATGGTGTCCTTGAGAGGTATTTCCATCCAACTATCATGGGGAGAGTAAGAGGAGCAATAAGAACACCAAGAGATGAGTATGTGTGTATTATAGTGCTGACGGAAGCATTATACAGGTATAGAGACCCAGAATTCAAGATCGAAGGGCTGGGAAAAGGCGGATTATCATACTTGGATGTAGAAAAGGCACTAAAAGGACTGTCTGGTGATTCAAATGGCAATTGATGAATTTAATATAAGCCAGATAGAAGGCATGACTATCGGAGAAATAATGTTTCATTACCTAAATGCCTGCAGGTTTGGATACACCCCGACCAAAAAAGAAAGAGAGGAAGTTGTTAAGACAATAAATGAAAAAGGGGAAAAAGGGGCAAAAGAGCTCAACAAACTTGTAACAGACCTTAAGAAAGTCTCTGAACTAATGTATCATGATGTTGGATTTAAAAGAAAAAGAGTCCGCTCCATGGGTGCTTGCTGCGACTTTCTTATTGCAAATCTGCCGCCAAATTTTGTCAGGGCATTAAAAAAAGAAAATGACCCAGATAGCAGAAGGATATACAAATTTATAGATGATTATAAAAGAGGGAAGTCGCTTTTTTATGAAAGCCTAAAAGATTCTTCAGTTGATATGTTGATGCTGGCACCGGAGAATATCCTTCCTTCATACCGTGTTAGGGGGATAATATCAAGGGTAAAGACAATTGAAAGCGCTATTTACAGCACAATTAGAAAAACCATAAAAGAAAGCGATAAGTTAAAGGCAAAAGGCAAAAGAGGACAAGAGGATCAGTACCCCACTTTGTTGACCAAAGTCCCGCTTCGTGATATTTTCGGGATAAAGATTTTTTTCAGCGACAGAACACAATATGACAGGTTTTCACAGTATTTCTGTACACACACCAGACGTCACATTGAAACAGAAGATTATGCTGTTAAGACAAATCCACAAAATAAAGATTATAGGGCAAGGCACGACACATTCATGCTTGCTCAGCAGGATGATTATATGGAATTGCAATTAGTAACACTTCGTGAAGTGCTGCTTTACGAATTTATTGGAAAAGGCTCAGAAAGTGTCGTAAGCCATCAGAATAAAGATACGAGAAGATTAAATATTATATATGCACATCCGATAGGGCAAAGATTAATGAAAGAAGCAGATCTGCTTATTGGCACTTATCACCAAGTTGCTGGCTAAAACAAGAATAAAATGGAAAACATTGATTGTTCAAAGGAAATAGAACTTCTTAGGAAGCTTAAGGAAAAGGATCTATCACGATTCAGAAGAATACTTCCATATTCTTCTATAAATAATCGGATAGATGAATTGCTGGCTTCAAAAGGGGATGTAGGTTTAATCAGTGCTCTAAGGGATTTAAGAACTCCTGGAATACGATATAAGGCATCGGCAGAGGATATTGATTGTTTTTTTCTAAAAGGAAGCTATACTTTTCCAGTAACCATAAGCGTATCTGGAAAGAATGTAGAGCCAAGAAGCATAGAATTAAACAATAATAATGGTTTTTTGGCCATGGCTGTAGAATACCCTGGCAGACCAAGAGAATCGCTAGAAGTCAGGCTATGCGATAATCGGAAAAAATACAGTGGTAAAGACGAAGTGGTCAGCAGACAATACGCATGTGGGGTTTATTTTTATGATAATTCAATAGGCTATGCTATTGTTAACATAATCAAGGATGCAAATAAAAAGATATATGTAGCCGAGCCACATGTAGCAATATTTCAAGAAGAAAATAAAAGAAAAGGCTTGGGTACAATTATCTCTATGGCTTTTGAAGAATTGTACAGAGCTCTTGGCGTTAAAGAAATAAGGGCTTATGTTAAGTCTACAACGGCTGCACAAAGGTATGCTGAAATGCAGGGGCTTGATGTTGTTAAAGGGCAGAGTTTTACACATATAAAAAAATTAGCCTAAAGCAATCCTCCTTGTCTTCGGGACAAAATTAAGTATTTTCCCTTCTTTATACAATCCTGTTCCAAGAAAATCATTTTTGCATTTTACTATTACAAATCCTTCTGCCTTGCATTCTTTTTCCAAATCCTGTCCATTCATCCATTTTTTAGCTTCTTCTTCTGAAACTTCAACAACATTCTTCTTTGCTGTTTTCCCAACTAATTGGCTTCCTTCAATGCTCAATCTTAAATGATTTTTCATAACCTCTCCAAAGTACATTCCAATGGAATTGATCCTTAATTTTTCAGTTTCTACTTTTGCAAAGTCCCTGTTCACAAGATAGATATTGTCCTTATTGTTCATAAGAAAAGCCAGCTCAGTCTCAAACTTTCCATACTGCTCTTCTATTTGTTTTAAAATAGCCTTTTTCTCCTTTGAGTTGAGTATCTTAAGGTTCATGCTGCTAAAAGCTACCGCAAGGTTTATATATTTTTATCATTTCAGGCACCTTAGGGTTCTTGATTGGCAAGGTAGCTAGCTAAAGCGCCTATTTACAGCCCTATAGCCAAAAATAAGCCATTTATTGTAGTTACTAACTAGTGGTTAAAAAACGAAAGATTTATAAAGGGAAAAGGTATTGAAGGGATAAAATGACAGACAAGGATGGTTCTGGAAAAGGTAAGGAAACTAGAGTAGCTGTTAAACCGTTTGACAGATTGGCTGATCGTATTGCACATGAAGAATTTACAGGAGATTTAGCTGAAGATACTGGCAAGCATGAGGCTTTACCAGCTGAAGAAGCTGTAGACCCAAAAGATTTTCAGCCGGAAGTTAGGGAAGATATGCAACCTGCTGACCCAATTTTGATAAGAAGGGATATGAACATTCTTGCCTATTCCTTGCAAAGTGTAATACCTCCAGAAGAAACAGATAAATTTATTCTTGATTCATTGCTGCGCTCTTTTGTGCGTAAGCTCTATAGCATTAAAGTTCCAAAAGACATAACAGATACAGAGAAAATCAAAGAATTTCAAGCAGCAGCAGTAAAAGATAAAATAAAAATGCATGAATATTTTTTTGGAGAGTTGCTGGGCCTTGGAAAAGACATTGTAGGCCATGGTATTCTAACTACAAGAGATATATTTGATAACCTTTCCATTAGCGTAAATAACGGGTTTAAATACCTTCTTTCTGCAGAAGAACGCGCAAATATTGACAACATGATCAGAGATTTAAAAACAGGCGAATGGAAGCAAAAATCAAAACAGTCTGGACCAGATTCATCTAATCCTAATTCATATTCAAACGCAAGAAATTTGCTCCAGTACCTTGGCATAAAGCCTGAAGGCACCAGAATAGAAGGCGTAGTAAATCAACTGGAAAGAGCACGTGATAGTAAATTAGAAGGACTTACTTGCTTGAATTTCAATGACGAAGCGCTTCGTCATGTTTTTGAAACACTGCATAAAAAAGCCGCTTGGGCGGAACAATATGCAAATATTGACTTGGGCCCTCTGGGCTATATTGTTCCCAACTGGAGCGGCATTGCTAAGTTATTGATGCATACGGACATTAAAAAATTACAAAATAAAGGGAATGGCGCAAGAGGGGCGCTTGAAGTAATTCTTGAACTTTACCAGCTTCCAGGGCTGTCTCCTACGGCAGTTTTGAGGGACAGGAGTGAAATCATAGAGGAATATGGAAACGGCAAAAATACCTTTGGTCAAAAAGACAGGCCGCAACCATACAAAAAACTGTCAGGAACAGGTCATGCCAAGACAATAATTAAAAATATTGCTTGCCATGATTTTGGCATAGCTGCGTCAGTTGGAACGCAATTATTTGACTTTGATGTCAGTGACATACATGAGCTTGCACAGGAAGCAATTAGTGAGGATGCTTATATACTAAGCATAGCAGAACAGAGGGCTTTCAATAAAGAATATAGGGAACTTTGTGCAAAAACAAAAAGAACACCGGAAGAAGAATGGCGTTTTGAAAGACTTAAAAAAGTCAGATACTTTAAAGCTCTCTGTGAGTTTGCCTATAATGCTGACAATGTTTTTTCAGAAGTGGAACAATCTACATTAAGGCTTTATGCAGAGTGGCACTATGGTATCCGTGAGAAGGAAGCTTTTGATAGCATTCTGAATGAAGCTGTTTTGCCTAATATTCTGCTTGTAGGCTCTGGTAAATCCATTGATGATTGTTACTCATATATTGAGCAGCATGTACACGGTGTAGCTTTTAGTGTAGAGCCTATTCTAGAAAGTGCAGAAGAGCTAATAAGATTAGCAAAGTTACCTTATGTTATTATCCCCTCACAACTTCCTCAAATGATGCGTTCAATTAGAGAACAAAAACCAGAAACAGTAATTGTAGCTGTAAGCAAATGTGATAACAAAGCTGCTTATTTAGCTGAAAGAAAAGATCGTTTAGCTCCTCAGAAGGAATTTGAATACAAAGGCAGTGATGGCAAGGTTCAATGCAAAAGCCTTGCAGATGTAGTCGGGCATGTAGATCAGCCAAGGCATATTGTCCATGCGCTGCATTCATATTTAAAGAAATAATTCTCAATAAATCTAAATCCCCCAAACAGCATTAATTTTTCTTTTTATCTCTGCAATCTCTTTGATAGCTTCAATCTCATCACGCGTTAAGTACTTCTTCAATTCCTTCATCTTCCTAAAGTCATCCTCAGGAACAGCAGAATACAGAATATCTCCTTCCTTAACCTGTCTGCCGACAGTAACATTAGGCATTGATACTGCTAGCTGGCTGCCTCTTTCTGCTGTTTTCACATTTTCCTTGTCCTTCTGCATTTGATTGACAACTGTTATCTCCTTTCCTGAAGCATTCATCAAAGGCATTCCTGTCTTGGCTGTTCCATTCAGCACTTCGCAGCCAACAACAGCAGGGTTGCTCTGCCTGAAAACATATCCTGTTAAGACTTGTACCTTGCACGGCCTTACAACATTATCAAGCTCCTTTTCCTCTATGCTCTTTGCAGCAGCATTTCTCCATTTTTCAAAATCATCAATTAAGCGGTAAATAACATCATTTGTTATAACATATACTATACTGCTTGCTTTTTTCACATCTTCAGGAGCAGAAACATTAAACCCAAGCACAACGCTCATCAAAGGGTCTTTTTCATAATTGCTTTCAGCATCAGCAATGTCTTTTTTTGTTATGTTTCCTATATTTGCTTTTCTTATAGGGATATTTTTTTCTTTAAGAAGGTGTATTAATGCCTCAAGCGAGCCAAGATTGTCTGCTTTAATAACTAAGCCTTCTTTCTCTGTTTCAATTATGACTTCGCTGACCTGTGACATAACAGCTTTTTTTGTTTCTTCAATATTTTTGCCAACAGATATTATTGGCATGCCTGCAATCACATTGTCTATTTCCGGAGCAGCTATCTTAACTCCTGTAGCAGCAACAGCTTCCTTTACCCCTTTGAATTTTGTCTTCTTCTCTCTCATCTCTGCAAGAGGAGCCGGCTCAAACAAAGCCTTGACTTTTGTAACAATCGGCTCTCCTATATTTCCAATTACAATCTGGTCTCCAACCTTTAAAGTGCCGTCGTAAATTATAACATCCATTGTCTTTCCAAGCCCTTTTTCTTCCTTAACCTCAAGAATGCTTCCCTTTGCAGCACCTTTAACATTGACTCCAAGATCCTGCTCCAGATATCTCTGCGCCAACCCTGTCAAAACCATAAGCAACTCAGGAAGGCCCTCTCCTGTCTTTGCGCTGCAAGGGATGACTGCAACTTTTTTTGTATAATCTTCTACTCTGTCAAACCTTTCTGCCTCCATCTTAACCAATTCATAAACCTGGCCAACAACTTGGTATAGCTTAGTTTCAATTGCTGTAATGACTTCAGGAGCCTGTTGCTGCATTGAAGCAAGTATCGGCATATCCTTTTTTTTCCATCCGTGGATCAAATCAATTTTATTTGCAGCAATTACAAAAGGCGTTTTTGATGCTTTTAGAATTTCAATTGCCTCTTCTGTCTGCGGCTTAAAGCCTTCGTTGATATCTATTACGACTATTGCAATATCTGCTAAGCTTCCTCCTCTTTTTCTTAAGTTTGTAAAAGCAGCATGCCCAGGGGTGTCAACAAATAAAACTCCGGGTATTGTAAAACTTATATTCAGGGATTTAAGCAAACTGCCGCATATTTTTTTTATTGTATCTAAAGGAATAATGCTTGCACCTATTGCTTGCGTAATTCCCCCTGCCTCGCCTGCTGCAACAGCAGTGCCTCTAATCTTATCTAGTATACTGGATTTCCCATGGTCAACATGGCCAAGGACCGAACAGATAGGGCTTCTTAGCATAGGGATAGAGAGAAAATAGTTGTTTTTAAAGCTATTGCATATCTTAAGGGAGCCAAACTTTATTGGATTTAACGTCGGAATTTAACGAAGTTTTTTCTCCTCCAAAATCCAAGCCTCGAAAAATGAGGCAACCCGCATTTTTCAGAGTTGCGAGGATTTTGAGAGATGAGAAAAAATTTGGAGAAATTCGGGAAAACGCTTGGCGTTTTAGCGACAGCGACCGAATTTCTCGTTAAATTCCTGTTAAGTTCGTCGTCAGTTACGAAGTTCTGGCGACCTGCGTCCACAGAGTTTTTGAATTGCTAATAAATCGAGGCGAAGCCGAGTGTAAATGTGCGTAGCACTGGGGGTCTGAGAGCTCTCTTTTTAATGAGCGAATGCGATACATCAAGAACAAGAATAAAGGGGCACACTCAAACTATTTTTAGATTAATCCTTTTATCAATACTCCATTTATTATCTTTTTTTCTCATAATAGCTATATTATCTATAGTTAGAATGCATTTTTTATCGTTATTTTCTGCGTAATCAATTTTTTAAATTTTTCTGAGTTCACATCAGGACCTGCTAGAGTCATGTGAGCGTTGAAGAATTCTTCCACATATGGGCTACCATATTTCTTTAGGTATGCTTCTTGCTTCTTATTTAATTTTAGTTTCAAGAAAGAGTCTCGCACCCACTCATCCTTAAATTGGGTAACTTCAGGCATAAGTAAATTATGCAAATCGACTAATTTAGATGCATCTTCGGGTTCTATATAAATAATTGGAGGCTCATTAAAAAAGCCTATCTTCTGAAAAACAAGTTTATATGGTTTTATGTGCTTAACAAGGTCTTTAATAACCTTTTTAATATTTGAGTAATTTTTTGTATGGATTCTATGAACTAGTGTTATGTGCGGGGGCAGAGTGAGGGCTTTTTTAGATTCAACTCCCTCAGAGATATTTCTCATTAATCTCTTAAATTTTATAAGCTCATCTCTTTTTGGGCTAATACATACAACGATTTCTTCCATCATCTATTTGCAGAACTATTACATATATAAATAAAGCGGTTTTTAAAAACAAAAGATTTTTATATCTGTTACTCTTATGGAGTTAAGCGAAACTCGCAACGTTAAAAAATTCTGTTTACCTACGATCTTTACGTCGGAGGCGGGACAAAAATTGAGTTTAACTCGGGAATTTAACGAAGTCGCCGAAGGCGATTTGGGAGAGGAACGAATTTTGCTTGGCAAAATAGCGAAGCGGTCGTTCCGAAC
>CAYWPA010000008.1:16521-44257 GCA_964459835.1 uncultured Methanosarcinales archaeon | reverse complement strand
GCTTCTATAATCAAAATTATTGAGAGTGGGAAATCTAAGTATATTGCTGGATATGAATTATCATATACAATCAAAAAAGACGGAAAGGGTGTTTTACAAACTGTAATTTTAGAACCTAGGGGTTCTGATGAAGGTAAATATAATTTTTATACAAAATATGAAAAAGGAAACTATGGGTATATAAGGAGTTCGGATATAGACAATATTGATAAGTTAGGTTTAACAGTTTCTGATAAAAATAAAATAAAAGAAGATCTTGCAAAAAAGAGCAATATTGATACTTTTGAAAAACATCAAAAATACCTAGCCTGGCTACAACAGCAAAGACAATTCACAGCTTTAGAAGGTATAAATTTAGGCTCTAACATCTGGACATTGGGGACAAGCTGGGGATGGTGGAGCGAGAAGGACAATCCGATGTTTGCAATTAACAAATTCTTTGAGGAAAATACTTTCGGGCAGTTTTTGTCAGGTGATTGGGAGGAGGCTATCTGCAGGATCAAGACTGACTTCCTGAATGGAGAAGATGCTTTAATAGACCCGGAATCATTGCAGATTGGAGCATGGGTTGCTGCGCAGAAGACAAGGCTGCAGCATCCGTCTGAAAAAGACCCAAATAAAATGGAAACAGAATACCTATACAGGATCACTATGGAAGTAATCCCTTCAAGCTTGGCAAAAGACAATGAGGCTGGAAAATGCACAGATGTTGTGCAGTTCCAAATATTATTAGGAGGAAAGCCTATAGATATTGACGGAGACAATAAGACAGATACAATAGCAGTATGGTGTGACGCAAGTGCAGTTACTTATACAGGAACAAAGACAATTGTTGAAAAGACAAAAAGAAATGTTGATGAGGTATGCTTACAATTCTTTAGATTGGGAGACTTAAAAGATGTAATGGCAGACCAGCTGAGCGGAGGAAAGCTTTGCCAGGACATTCCTTTTGTCGGAACAAAGCAGGAAATTCCAAGTTCAGGAGCAGGCTGCTTCTTCTTCGGAAGCTGCAGCTCAGGAAGCGGCGGAAGCAGCGGAGACAGCGGAGGAAGAACCCCTCCGGTAAATATGGGAGTTCCAGGGGTGAGTAACTGATGCTAAAAAGAGAGTTAACAGAATTCAAGAACAGCTTCAAGGAAATTCCAAAGCTAAATACATTAGTGTTAATGTTGTACGATGCTTTATTTTATTTATTAATATACTTAGTTGCAATTGGATTATCAACAGTATTTGCAAAAATATCTCCAAATGTCCAGGGAATGAACATGTTTGCATTGCAGATACAGGATACAGCTTTAATAGAACAGCAATATTCTATGATGAAAAAAGCAATGATTTATGTTGCAGTGTATTTTATTATATTCATTTTATTAACAATACTTTCATGGACAATATCAAGATATTTAGTCTGGACAAGATTATTAAAGAAAAACATAGACCTGAAGAACTTCAGAAAGTTCTTTTTCCTTAACTTATTATGGGTTTTAATCTGGTTTATACCTTATGCTATTGTAACCTACCCTGCAATAAGGCTGGCAAGCCAGGGCGATGTATTCACCGGCCTGCTATACCTTTTGGCTGTGCCTGTTTTCACTTTAATCCCAGCATACTTCACATACATGTTGTACTACGGATTTTTAGAAAAATACGGAAAAGGAAAAAGCCCGTTGAAAACATCAATAAAGCATGCTTTCATAAACGGAGGAAAGTATTTCACAAAGCTTATTGTGCCGGTAATATTGGCAATCATTGTTTTCCTGATAATCTTCTTCGGTTCATACATATTCAAGGATCTGCCGGAAGCGCCGAAGATGATTGTTTCATTCATAATATCATTCGGAACATTTGCATGGATCAAGATTTACTTATCGCAGCAATTCAAAATCCATATAAGGCTGTAAAAAAGAGGTAGTAATGAAAAAGAAAGGACAGGTTACAATCTTCATAATAATAGGGATTGTGATACTTGCAGGCGTTGCAATGTATTTGTACATCAAGCAGCAAAAAGTGATAGAAGAGGAGATAACCGTGACAGAAACAGTACCGCAGGAATTTTTGCCGATAAAGAACTATGTTCAGGAATGCCAGAGAAGGGCTGCAAGGGAAGCAATAGTCAGGCTTGGATTGCAGGGCGGATATATTTATCTGCCGGATAAAATAAACTTCAACCCGTTAAGCTATATAGAAATAGTGCCTGACGGATTTTTAAAATTGCCATTATGGTATTACAAAGGGGAAAACAGGGTTCCTACAATTGAAGACATGCAGAGCCAGATAGGAAGGTATGTTTCTTTCAATACAGAGAATTGCGTAAAAGGATTTGCAGATTTTGAAGACAAGTATGAGATTGTAAAGCTGGATAATGTTTCAACAAAGGCAGTTTTAGGGGAAAGAGGAGTGATTCTTACAACAACCTATCCTGTACTGGCAACTTTGAGAGGAACTGCGCAATCAACAAAAATTTCACAGTACCAGACAGATGTAAATGTTGACCTGCTGAGGATTTACGGCTTGGCAACTGAGATAATGGATTCTGAAAATAAGGAAACTTTCATGGAAAACCTGACAATTGACCTGATGACAGCAGGCCCGCAGATTCCTTTCTCTGACATCACATTTGAATGCGCAAGGCCGAGGTGGTTTGTTCCTGACATCAAAGAGAATATACAAAACCTGCTTTACTATAATCTGTTAAGAGTAAGATTCAAAAACACCAATCATGAGCCCTTCATAGACAAAGACTCTGTTTATGAAAAATTAAGAGGGTATCCTCCGGAATTGATAATGCAGAATGTTTATCCTGAATATGTTCCAGAAGATGCCTATGATTATTTTAACTTTTACTGGAAAGCAACAGATAAAGATTACAAGGATTTAGAGGCAAATATGCTTTACATGAAAGACTGGGGTTTGGAGCTAGCAGCAAGGCCGAGCGATGGAAACATAATGGAAGCAAGCTCTGGAAAGGGGATGCAGGAATTCCTAAGGTTCTTATGCATCAATGTCTATCACTTCACTTACGATGTTGTATATCCTGTGCAGGTCATAATAAGGGACAATGATGCTTTTGAAGGAGACGGCTATGACTTCAGCTTTGCCTTCCCTGTTATGATAAACCACAATGCTCCTGACAGAAGCGATTTTGTAACTTCTATCTACAATGTTCCTGATAAGCCGGGAAATTACTGCGAAGCATTGTCTGACAGGGAAATAAAGGTGCTGACAAGAAACAAAAGGACTTTTGAAGACATAAAAGGAAGCAATATAACGTTTGAATGTGTCGGAACTTATACCTGCCCATTGGGAGAGACAATTGCAGACGGCGGAGTTTACAGGCTAAGGGCATACCTCCCAAGCTTCTGCTCTCCTGGAACAATTATTGCAGAGCACACCGGCTTTACAAAAGCAAGCAAGGATGTAACAGATAACGATGTAATTGAAGTGTACATGACTCCTATGAAAACAATGCAGTTTGAGATCAAAAAGCAGAGGCTGACAAAAGATGTGCTTCAGGCTTCTGAGCCTCTGGAAGAAGGGGAGAAAGCAGTTTTATCTTTGGTCACTGATGATTTTGAAGACTTTGAGATATATAGGAAGTTTGACATTACAGGAGCAACACCGTCTCCGACAATAGACATGCCTGTGGGAGAGGCAAAGTACAAGCTTGATATAATATTGATAGGAAAGAATGACGAGATGATTGGAGGCTACATAGGAGAGTGGAAAGTTGATGAAGCAGATATTGCTGACAATAATAAGATAATCTTCAATGTTGTTGAAAAAATCCCGCATCCTCTGACAGATGCAGACAAGGTTAGCCTGGTGCTGGAAATGGAAGGCCGGCTAAAGGATCTGGCAATACATAAGTTTGAGTAGGAAAACAAAATGAAGCTGACAAAAAAGCAAAAGATAACGATTGCAATGTTCTGCATTTACCTAGTTGTAAGCATGTCGGCTGTTTTTGCCTTATCCATTAGCACTCCTGTTGTTACTCCAGTTGCAAACGCAGCAACAGTTACATGGAATACAGATGAAGCTGCAAATGGAAGCGTGAATTACGGAACAACAAGAAATCTGGGATTAACAAGAACTGCACCATTAACAACACAAAACCATTCAATTGTATTGCCAGGCTTAAGCTCAAACACTTTGTATTTTTATGAGGTTGTTTCTTCCAATGCAACAACTGAGTTCAAAAATAATAATGGAGGAAATTTCTATAACTTTACAACGCTTTCAAACGATACAACCCCGCCAGCAATACATGCAGGGGTTCCGCAGTATGTTAATGTAAATAGGGTAAGCTTTACAGGAACAACAGAGCCAAGATCACTGGTAAGAGTGTATGTAAACAGGCCTCAGTCAGACATAGGAACAATAAATTATGATGGAATAGCAACAGCAGATGATACAGGATTGTTTACCTTTGTAAACCTTCAATTAACCCAGGAACTAAACGAAATAATCATATGGAGCAGGGATGCTGCAGGGAATACAAATACTTCAAGATACATCACAATAATAGACAGCAAGCCTCCGGAAGTCAAGCTTATAAAAATACAGGGAAATGAGGCAAAGTTCCAGGCACTGCCTACTACATCAATGGAGGCTGCTCTGGACATTGAAGGAACAGTAGACGAGCCTGTCAATATCACGTATACTGTTGATGTTCCTGACAACTTGAATGTAACAAGCTCGACTGAAACTTTGAATGCAGACGGCGTGTTTACATTGTCAGTTCCTTTAACGCCTGATGAATACAACAGGGTTGAAATAATCTTTGAAGACAAGGGAGGAAATATTGTAAGGTTCAAGGAGATTATTTTAGTTGACACAAAAGACCCTTCTATCATATGGGATAATATTGATGCATTAAATCCTTCTTATATTGCAGATGTAACTATTAGGGGCCAGGTTTCAGAGCCAGGCGCAACTGTAATTATTTTTGTAAACGAACAGACAATATCAGCAGCAGGATTCAGCACAAGCTTGAGGGATACTTTAGTCAAGTATGGAAGCATTGCTGCTGAGATAGTTTCAGGGCAGAGCCTTGATTATACAGCAATTGCTGATGAGAACGGAGAGTTTGCAATACCTATTTATTTATCGCAGGCAGTTGTTGTAAACCAGTCAAGATATATTGCTCCTGTAAAAGGCTCTAAAGGCTCTGCAACAAATATGTTTGAAAAAGAAGACACAATCAATTTGCAGCAGCAGAAAGGAAATCTGGATGCTTTAGGAACAACTGTTGATTTGGGAGCCGCAATTACGCAGGCGTTTGACAATAAGGTCAGAATTTTAGTTATAGATAAGGTAGGAAGGACAAATGATCCTGAAGTCAAGATAATAACCTTTGCAAGATGCGGGTATGGGGGGGACTGGAAAGTTGACATCGGAAAGATGTCGCCCGGGGTTATAACACCTGAATTAATGAGCAGGGGAATGGCAAGCATAAGCTTCCCTGTTACGCTTAAATGGCAGGGCCCTGGAGACCCAAACAAGGCTATATTGTTAGACAGGCCTGATGTAAGGCCTATAGAGCTAAGCCAGGAAGTAAGGGAAAACTATTATTTTGACCCAAACGAATTAGTAGGCGCTTCAAACATACAGGATTCATGGGATGATGCCGGATACAAGTATGGAAACGTTATTGTTAAATTAAATAAAAAAGAATTGACATTGGAAGAGCAGCAGAAAATGGCTCCTTCTGACTTTATGGTAAGAATTCCTTTATTGTTGGAATTAAACTACCAGTATGAAAGCTTTGGAAAGAAGTTCACATCAGTGCAGAGGCAGTGCTGGGACGTGACAACTGCAATTGATGTAAGGGTTCCTCCTGATACTGTTCCACGCGATTTGTTATTATTTTCAATTGGCTTTATCAATTCAACAATTGCTGCAATTGATGTGATATTGGAGCCGCTGCAGACTTTGATTCTGGTTACATTTGTAACATGCTTATTATCCTGGATACTTTACTTTGCAAAGAAAATACAGACAAGATATCAGTGCAGAGGAGATAATATTAAAAATCCAACAACAGATGAATGCAAAAGGGCAGTGCAGAGCGACAGGGAAGTTAAGGCTAAACTGCAATTAGTCTGCGACAGGATATTCTGCCCACCGGCTCCGACTGCTGAAGCATTTATGCTGCAGCATAGGGGATCGGGTGATGTTTGTGCAGGTCTGTCTGCCGATCGTGTTGGTATGTTGGAAGGAAAAAGCACTTTCTTCCCGATAAAAGCAGGCGACTTGACTAAACTAGGGGGAGAAGAAAAATGCGGGCAGGCTTATCTGAATGAATATGATTCTGTCTGCCTGGGAATGGATGAATTATTAGACTCGCAATGCCTGGCTGTTTATGAGGCAGAAAGGCAGGGAAGACAACCCCCAGCACTAAGGGCAAAGGCAGAGCAAAAATGCGCGAACCCATTAAGAAAAGGAATATACGGAGTCTCAAACTTCTGCAGTTCAAGGGAAAAAGGAAATTATCTGATAAGAAAGAAAGACGCATTTGGAAATGAAAAAGTTTACGAATATGAAGATGGAAAAGTGTATGAGGTTGATATAAGGGATGAAGCTGGGTGTGAGATAACTGATAAAAATACAGGAAAATGTGTTGATTGGGGATCTTGGAAAGCTAAAGTTGATAATAGAAAAGAAGTAAGCGAAGAAAAAATGAGGGAATTAGGCTTTGCTTACTTATTGGATAAAGAGTTTGTTGTTGATCCGACTTCTGGCTTAATAAGATCAATACAATGCGTTTGCCTGCCAGCAATCAACGGCTACTTAATTTTATGGAAAAATGTTCTGACAACAGTAAAAGCCTGCTTCCAGACAATTTTAATTACAGGAGATGGAAGTTCAGGAACATGCAGGGCTGTATTAACCACTTACATCTGCGATCTGGTCTTTGCAGCAATAAGGTGTTTGATGAAGAGGTTTGGCGGAAGTTCTAACTTAGACCAAAGCAGGCAGACAGACAGGGGAATTGGAGACTTCCTAAAGATTACAGCAGGGGCTGCTGAAGATGTAAGGGAGGATGTTTCAGGAAGGTATGGAAAAACAAACTTGTTCAAGAATTTGTTTGTTGAAAAGCAATTGATACATGCAATCTGCTTATGGGCCTTTACAGGAGAGTTTGATTTGGATTTGGAAAGCATGCTTACAGGAGCAGGGGCAATTCCTCTGAAGTCAGAAGGGTTCTTGTATCCAACAACAAGAAGATTCCTTGGAAGCAATCCTTTGACAGGAAGGGCTACTTTTGTCTATCACATAGGGGCAGGATTAATAGCAGGAGCTGACATCAATTACAGGCTAAGGCTGGTGTGCAGTCCAAAGAATGACTGCGACCCTGCTGAGTTTATCAGCGGCCAGTGCGACTGCTTCCAGAAAAGAGAAGAGGTTAACTACGACATTACAAGAGAGTTTGGCGGAGGATTCCTGCCGGCAGGAGAATTAATCGGGCCTGATATTGGTGATATTTATGTTGAGATTCCTGAAGCAGACGTAAGGTTTGACAGGGCTGTCTTGGAATGGGAATATACAGACAATAACGGGCAGAGGGTGCAGGACAAGATAGAAAGCTATATCTCACAGGTTGGAGGATCGCCTCCTTTAGGATGCAAGTTTGACTTGGGAAGCCTGGAATTCAGATGCCAATTGGTTATCGGCGGAAGAGGCTTTGCAAGGTTTGTTGAAACACCTGCTCTTTTAGGAGATGCAAACGGAAACGGAGTTATTGATCCTGGCGAAACAATAAAATATAATCTTAAGGTAGAGAAAAAAAGCCCTGACTTTGATGTTCAGTCAAATGACCCTAAATTAAGGAACCCAGAAAAGCAGATTCCGTTCTATTTGAAATATTCATTAAGAAACCAGATTGGAGCACTATTGCCTTTGGGTGAGCTTTTAGTAAGCGAGCAATTAGCAAGTAGCATAGTTCAAGGAGGAGCGCCTAGCTCATCTTATGAAAAGCTTATTGTAATCAATACAGATAATCCGCCTTTCTCAAGAGGGGATTTGCCAGGATTCCAGCTTCCAACAGGCACAGAAAGGGAAAGGCTATTTACAGCAACAACATCACAATTAGCAAGCGGAATACTTCCTTTGACATTTGATAATGTTGACCTGAGAAAAGTTCCTAAAACAAATATAATTGGTGTTGATACAAGAACTGTTATATGCAAATATACAGATAAGGAATATAACACTATTGATAAAGCATTAATACTTTCAAAAGGCACAGGCGCTTTTGAATTCATTGCAGAGCCTGTTGTTCTAGAAGGTGAAAATCCTGTTGAAGTAAAATCTACAAAAGAAAGATGTAGCTTTAATGATAATGAAACGAAAGTCACTTGCTTTGGCGGAAGGATAATCATACCAATAACTCAGCAGTATTTATCAAACACACAAAATCCACCTAAACATGGGGATGAGATTGGAATAAAATGCGTGAGAAGAATTCCAGAATCTCCAGCAGGAGGCATATCAACTACAACCTGCAATGACATAACAAGAAACAACCCTTCAAGATGGACATTTAAGGTTGGCTTGTATTATGCAAAGCAAAGAGACCTTAAACAGTCTTTGTCTTTGGCTAATTCAGAGCCTTCTGATGAGGTTGTTGTTTACCAGGGGCAGCCGCAGGAGCTTTCAATCACTGTTCCTGTTGTATGCAGCGATGAAGGCAAGGTTGATCCTAAAGACATTGAGCTATGCCCTGTAAATGTGCTAATCGAAGATAAGGAGTTCAATAACTTATGCGCCTGCGAGAGCGCAAAACTAATAAGTGGAAATCTTAGTTGTAGCGGAGGAACTTGCAAGCTAGACTGTGGAGGTCCTACTGCTCAGGCTTACTGCAATGTCCAGGAAGGAACAGCTAAGTGCCTGTATGCTGCTAGCACATGCCAGCCAGATGGCATTGTAAATGACAATCCTTGTGATTGCGACGGCAGCAGGGTATTGGAAAATGAAGGAAAGGAATGCATAGGCAAGATTTGTGCAAGGGCAACAGGAGACAGGCCAACTGCAGAGTGCATTGATCCTCCTGCAGCAGATCCTCTTCAAGGAGCTTTAGGTCCAAGATGACACCAATAAACAAATTTCTGCCGAGCTTTAGGTTCAGCTGGCAGAATAAAAGAAAGCTAGTAAAGCCAATTTTAGTAGACTTTACTTTTTTTGTTTTGTTCATAATTGTGTTTTATTTCTTTGCTATGAAATGGATTGATCCGTTGACAATAGCAATATCTGCAGGAGCTAAAATAGGAGAGAGCACTATGCAACTGCAGGATCTGGAAACAGATTACACTCAGATAGAACTGATAAAAGCCCAGCAGGAAATATTATTTTCACAGTATGAGAAAGTCATGCTTTATTTTTTAGGAATGTTTTTAGTTATTTTCATATTGTGGATTATAACCCAGGGATACAACTGGAACTATATGCATTCATGGCTAAGTAAAAAAGTAAGCCTAAAAGAATACTATAAGCGTTTTGCAGCCATAAATATTTTCTTTGCTGTCATTCTTTTTATTTTATTCTTTCTTTATGCAAAGGCAGCTGTATTAAGCTTATCAAGCGTAAAGCTGTTTTCAGACACGACCTTAAAATACGGCTTTTTGGCTTTTTTGATTGTTATTGATTACTGCGCTTTGTTCTCTTACGGCATTGTAGACAAGTACAAGGCAAAGGAATTGATAAAAAAGTCAATTACAGTTCCATTCAGGAAATACAAAGACTTAATTCCTATGTATATTTTGGCAGCTTTAACGTTTATTTTGCCTTATTATGCTATTAATTACATAACACAACTATTCTTATTAGAGCCAGAATACTTTGCTATATTATTGTTAATCATTTACCTGCCTCTTAGCGCATGGTTAAGAGTGTATATTATAGAATGCTGCAAGAACTTCTAGTTTAATGGCTGGCATGGCTTGCATGACCGCCGTAATCTCCATGTCTTTTATGGCCATGGCTTTTTTTATAATAAATCGCTTTTTCGTGCGCCTTAGTATCAACTCTTCCCTGATATACTTTTTCTGCAAGTATCCCTATTGCTTCCTCAAGCCTTATTTTATCACTATCAATAAATTTATCTGATTCTGTATGGTGAACGATTCCTTCTATATGCTCATCTTTGAGATGAGAAGTAGCAGCATTGATTAAAGTAGGGTGTATATTTTTCTCCAATATATTTGCCATTTGTTTCATATGTTGGTTATGTGTATACTCTTTTCCATGCTCTTTTACCAGTCTCTTAAGCTCGCTGCCTGTAACTCCTGCATAAGCCTTTAGCAATGTATCTGTTTCAATCTGGTCTTTTGGATCTTTAGAAACACCAAGATATTCTTTTGCTCTTTTGATATAATTTTGTGTTAATTTCTCTGCAAACTTATCTTTAACAGCTTCATCTTCCAGCATTTCATAATCAACAAGGCCTTCCTTATCTTTTAGAAGCTCATCAACAGCAGCGCTGTAGACATCAGCATGGCTTTTTGCAGTAGTATCAACTATCTTCTTTGCTTTCTGCAGCTGCCTTACCGCTTTTTCTATGTGTTCATGCAGTCCGCCATGGCCTCCATGTTCTTCGCCGTGCCCGTTATGCGCCATTGTAGCTTTATTTTTGCTTACTCTGATTATAAATCTTTCGCTATTTCTGAATAGTTATATGGTGAATATATGATTTTTTTGTCACAGTTATGTATACTTTAACCCAATATTATTTATAAAAGCCAACCTGTTACTACTGCTTTAGTGACATTCTAGGAAAATGGCAAAGGAAAAGGAAAAAAAGGGCAAAGAAGGCAAGATAAGCCAGCAGGAAGAGATTGAGAAAAAGCTGCCAAAAGAAGTCAAGGAAAAGCTTGACAAGATAAAAAAGCAGCTTGATGAGTTTAAGGACCAGTCTCTAAAGAAGTTTGACAAATACATCATGGGCATAGCCTTATTGCCGCCGCCAAAAGAGCCAAAGCCTGAGGAAAAAGACCAGATAAATATCTTAGTTCTTGTAGATGATACGGATAGCCAGAAGATGTCTAAGGAAGAGCTAAGGGAAAAGCTCACAGCGATCATAGAAAAAATAGCAAAGGATATTGACAAAAACCTAATGCCGCAGACAATTATTCTTTCAGAATTATGGCAGTCTTGCTATGATGCAAAGTATGATTTGCTGCAATTGATTGCAATGTCTGCTCCTGTGTTTGACAGGGGGATGCTTGCTGCAATAAAGATTGCAGAAATCCACAAGACAATGGTCCTGAAGAAGTTTGAAAAATATATCGTCAGCTATGTTCTTGCAGGAAGCCTAGTGCAGGGGAAAGCTACGCCTGAGTCAGATATTGATGTTTTTATGGTAATAGATGATACAGATGTAAAAAAGATGACAAGAGCAGAACTAAAGGACAAGCTGAGGGCAATAATCATAGGGATGGGCATTGAGGCCGGAGAGATAACAGGGGTAAGGAACAAAATAAACATCCAGGTTTACATTTTAACGGATTTCTGGGATTCAATAAGGGAAGCAAACCCTATAATCTTCACTTTCCTGAGGGACGGAGTACCTTTCTACGACAGGGGAATCTTTATGCCATGGAAACAGCTTCTAAGGATGGGAAAGATAAAGCCTTCCACAGAAGCAATAGATATGTACATGAATTCAGGAGAGCAGATGCTGCAGAGGGTGCATTTAAAATTAAAGGATATGGTAATGGAGGATATTTTCTATGCTATCTTAACACCGTCGCAGGCAGCTTTGATGCTTTACGGCCTTCCTCCTCCAACGCCAAAGGAAACACCTAAGCTGATGATGGACGTTTTTGTAAAAAAAGAAAAGCTTATGGAAGAAAGCCATGTTAATCTTCTGCAGAAAGTAATTGACATAAGGAAAAATATAGAGCATGGGACAAAGAAAGAATTATCAGGAAAAGAATTGGATGAGCTGCTGACAGGAGCAGAGAAATATCTTGAAAGAATAAAGAAGCTGTTCAGTCAGATAGAAAAGATGAAAGAAGAGGAATCAATAATCCATATTTATGATACTATTGTTACGATAATAAGGGACATCCTAAGGCTGGAAGGCATTGAAAGGGTAAGAGCAGAAGAAGTCATAAAATTATTTGAGACAGAGATGGTTCACCTTGGAAAGATCCCTGAAAAGTATAAGAGAATGCTTGACCAGATTGTAAAAGCAAAGAAGGATTATGATGAAGGCAAATTAACCAAATCAGAAGTTGAGACTATCAAGAAGCTTTCTGCAGAATTCATCAAATTCACTGTTGAGTATCTTCAAAGAAAAAGAGGAAGAGAATTAGAAAGGACAAAGATAAGGGTAAAGCATGGAAACAGGTATGGGGAAGTCATAATGCTTGAAGACACTGCCTTTATCATCCATGACTTGGACCATGAGGAAAAGGAGATTTCAAAGGCAGAGATTAAAAAAGATGGCAGCCTTGGAACTCCTGTAAAATCTTCACTTGAAGAGCTTGAAAAGCACCTTGCAAAGATCGAAATACCGTCAAGAGTCTTTATCAAGCAGCCTATTTTTGAGGATTTGAAAAAGCTGTTCGGAAAGGATGTTGAAGTTCTTGTTAAGTATTAGTTCTGAAGGCAATATTTATAAACTCTTTAAGCCATTTTTAAAGCATGTCAGACGAAAGGCATTTTCCGGCTGTGTCAACGATAAGGTATAAGGGATTGTTTGATTTTGATGGATTATACAAGATGATGAAATTATGGTTTACAGAAAGAGAGTATGATTTCTATGAAACAAGGTTCAAGCACAAATTCAGGCCTGCTGAGGGAGCAGAGCTTGAGATTGACTGGGAAGGGGAAAGGGAAATCAATGAATATGCAAGGGATGATATTCATGTTTATTTCCATATATGGAATTTTAAGGAAGTAGAAGTTATCAAAGAAGGAAAAAAGCAGAAATTAGTAAGTGCAAGGATGCTTATAGAATTCACGCCTACATTGGTTCTGGATTACGCAGATATGTGGGAGGACAGCTTTTTCAAAAGAAAGCTCAGGGGCATATACAATAAGTATATAATAAGACATGATATTGAAGATGTTTGGGAAGATAAGCTGTGGTATGAAACCAACTTATTGCAGCAGGAAACAAAAAAGTTTTTAGGCATTGAAACACACAGCGATGTATACGACGATATGTGGTAAGTATGGGAGAAAAGCAGAAGATCATCAAAAGGGAAATAAGCTATGAGGGCTTGTTTGACTATAAGGAGTTCTTCAGAAGGATGGACTTCTGGCTAAGGGATAAGTTCTATGATAAATGGGAGAAAAGGTCAGAGGAATATGTTGCCCCCGATGGCACTAAAACCATGGAATTCGAGTTTACGCCATGGAAGAAAACAACACATTATCATAAGATAGTAATAAAGATAGAATTGTGGATTTCCGGCCTAAAAGAAGTAGAGATTGATGTTGACGGAGAGAAAAAAAGAATGAACGAGGGAAAAATGAGAATTGCATTTACAGGATATTTGGTTGTTGACTATGAGAATAAATGGGAAAAATCACCGTTGCTGTATTTCATCAGGGATTTGTACGACAAGTTCATTTATTCATACATTACAAAGAAGTATTATAATATGGCTGTTGATGATGTAAATGATTTGATAAACACTCTGAATACTTATCTGAACACATTCAAAGCAAGGTAAAATGCCAGAAAGAGAATTGCTTGAGGACATGGAAAGGGAAATATATATTCATGATCTTGAAGTAGAGCATCATGGGTTCTTTAACTTTGAAGAGCTAATTAAGCTTATAGAAAAGTGGGCAAAGGACAAGAATTATTATCTGGAGTATGCAAAGTCAGATGAAAAAGTTACATCTTCAGGCAAGAATAAGAAGTATAAGATATTAATGCATTCAAAGTTTACAACAGTGCATTATTCAGTTATGGACCTTAACCTTAAGATCGAAGGCATGACTGATGAGATTGTTGAGGTTGACGGCAGAAAAACCAATATGAACAAAGGCAAGGTTGTTGCCAGTA
This sequence comes from uncultured Methanosarcinales archaeon, assembly GCA_964459835.1. Classification (GTDB taxonomy): domain Archaea; phylum Nanobdellota; class Nanobdellia; order Woesearchaeales; family UBA12501; genus CAYWPA01. The sequence goes on along the minus strand of CAYWPA010000008.1, from coordinate 30,237 downwards.
TTTCCGGCATGCTATTGACAAGCCTAAAAAGCAGATGGGAAACAAAGGCATCGTTTTATTTTCTAAGGGGCATTATTGACAAGTTTATCTATAAGATTAATCGTCCTGAAGTTCCAGGAAAGGTTGTTGGGGATGCAAAGGATTTGGCAAGCAAGCTAAGAGGGCTTCTGGAAAGCTATGAATACAGAATTTCAGGCAAGAAAGGCAAGCACCGCTAAATTGCTTTTAGGCGTTTTCTATTAAGAAATAAGCCATATAAACCATAAACTATTTAAAAACCATAAAGACTTTATTAATAAATTTTTACGACGGTAAAAGGCTTTGCTCGAATTTATTTGTGGCTGCATCGTATGGAGTTGGGTTGAACAGAGTGAAACCCAACACTAATCATGGTGCCAGCTGACATTGCAGCTGCGGGGGTAGTTCAGCAACGCCTTAATGCGTTGACACTTACCTCAAGTGCCATTTGCCAGAGGCAAACGGCACGGAACATATTTACATTTGCGGGGGTAGCAAAGCCTGGTCAAATGCGCAGGACTTAAGAGGGATAACCAGCGGGTGCTGGGCTAAGTCATCCTGTCCCTTAGTGGGTTCGTGGGTTCAAATCCCATCCCCCGCATTTTGCCCCTGTGGCTTAGACTGGTATAGCGCCACCTTGGTAAGGTGGAGGTCGTGGGTTCAAATCCCATCAGGGGCTTTTATTCATAATAGTCTCAATTCTGTCTCAGAGATTTCTCTGATACTGCTTGAGACTGGATAAGTTTTTTAAACTCAGAAAGAATACCAGCATGTATGAAGAAGGTATTATGGGGTTTAACAGGGGCAATCATGGCAAATATTGCATTTGCCCAGAATGTTAACATTGCAGTAGAGCCTGTTAGATCTGTTTCTTTTGGCTCTATTTTAACTATAATATCTGTTGTTTTGGTTGTTGTCGGAGCTATTGCTTATATCACATGGTACTACAAAAAAACAAAGGCTCCGAAAAAAGATGAAAAAGAGCCAAAAACAGCTATGGGCAGAATAGAGCTCTCAGAGCCTGAGGTTGAGATAGACTTTGATGAAGGCGAGATGGACAAGTTCCTTAAGGAAGATGAGAAGATTATAGTCAATATCCTTAAGACAAGGGAAGGAAAGTGTGAGCAGGGCACTTTGACCTATGCCAGCAGCTTTTCAAAGGCCAAATTAAGCAGGCTATTGCAGGAATTAGAGCAGAGAAACATCATAAAAAGGCAGCTCCAGGGCAAGAAAAAGCTGGTTATTCTTAAGGGCTTTTAGTGTTATCACTGAATAATGCTAAAAAACGAAATATTTATATAGTTGTTCTTGATAACTTCCTAATAAAATGACCATTGACGATAGACTAAAGGGTATTCCAGTAGAAAAAGGAAGGGAAGTTTACAGGGTTCTAAATGAACACGCTTATTCTGATCCAAATACAACTGTGTCTAAAAAAAGTTTTGATGGTGTGTTTAAACTCTATATAGACGGTATGCATGGTGACCCAAATGCTCTTAATGAAAGAGAATTTAGAGCTTTTGTAGATGCTTACAACAGTAATGATATTGAATTTCACAATAAATTTGCGGTTGTATTACCTAAAAGAGTTATGTTGGCAAAAAATGAAGAGCTTTTAACTGAGATCCATAAAATAAATGAAGAAAACGATGAGTATGTAATTTCTCTTAACCATGAAAAAAACCAGAATAAAGAGCTTGAAGAGGAGAAAAGGCGCAATTGGATATACAGTGCTGTTGGAGGGCTTGCAGTTGCAGCATTGGCTTATTTTGGAGGACAATGCACAGCTTACAAAGACGCTGCGACAAAAGCTCCAGATAAGCCAGCTATAGTTTCTACTGTTTCTACTATCGATGATAAATGCGAAACTTATACTCCTTTAACTGTTGAAAGAAATTATATTTGCTTGCCTGAGGAGCCAGTAAAGTGTGCTGAATATGGGCCTGAAATGCCAAATAACGATGCTGCAAAGCAGAGCGCGCCACCATGTGAGCCACAAAAACCAGCTGCTACAAAGCCTGCAACACAGAAAAAAACACCATCACATCCACCATCAACAAAAAAACAAACACCTGTAGCTCAACCAACAGTTCCAAACCCTACTAATCCAATAGAGCCACAAATACCTGAAAAGCCAGAAAATTGCGCAGATGGCACAGGAATATCTATTGTTGGCAGGTCTTATTGTTCAAACACCAATTAAAAAGCTTTATTTTTCTACCAAATTGTTATTTAAGCTTTAGAAACAAAAACAACTCTATTGGAACAATTTGAAACAAAATTGTGCTTAAAAAAAGGTTTGTGGTGGGCTTAAATTTATTGTTTCATCAGGAATATATAACTATTATCTCTTCTTACTGTAAGAGATATCAGAGAAAGTTATAGGCAAAATTATAGGCATAAACTGTAGTGTTTTTGTCACTGAATAATGCTAAATAACCGAAACATTTATATATGGGGCATTACTACTCCATAGTAAATCTTAAATATTTAAGTGGGGCGTGGTTGCCTAAAAACCAGCTTTAATATATGTTTTTTGCGGTTTAAGGGTTGTAGAACAAAGTTGGGGTAAAAATAAGGCTAAATACGCCTTGGATAAAAAAATGAGCTATAAATCAGCATTGAAAAAGCTTGATAAAGGAATAGATAGTTTTCTAACTTATGATGTTGGTAAAATTCTTACACCAGGTAATCTAGTCAAAAGCCTAGCAGTAGGATCTATGCTTTACGCATCTTCTTTATTCCCAGGCACTATTAAAACAGCTAATGCACAGACTAGTATCAGTGATAGTGTTAGTAACGTTGTAGCTGACTTAGTAAATCCGAATATTAAAGAAGGAAGATGGCAGTCAACTAAAACAGGAAATGTTTATGAGTTTAAAGATTTAAACAATAATGGCAAAGCTGACAAAGGAGAATGGGATCAGCTTGATAGAGACGGCAAAGTTACAGAAGGAGATTTGGTATACCTTCTTAATGAAAATAATTTCTCAGGAGATCGTGCAAGGTTTACATATCTTGGAAATGATGGAAATCACGAACCTAAAAAAGTAGACCCAAATATTATCCATCTTCAGGGCACTATAGGCCCTAATAAAGTAAAAACAACAAGGACTTATTGGGGTGCAGGAAAGGAAAAGCAAATTGAAATTGATTATTCTAACTTTCTAAACCAGCGTGATAATCCAGAATATACTCCTAGGTGGGTTACGAACCTTTTATTGAAAACAGATGCTTATGCATGGAGAGATATGAATGAAAACAATGTTGCAGATGTTGTAGAAGATGAAGTTAATAGATTCCATCTTGCCCAGTTTACAATAAAACAAGGAGAAACTTTAGCTGATTTGCAAAACATATTGCACAACAAGGTAAAAGAGGCATATTTAGGAGATGAAACTTCAACCGATACAAATATAGAGAAAGTTGATAATATTCTTAAAGGAATTGCAAAAGACCCAAGAGTGGGCAGTTTTGATAAGGTTCAGCCTGAATGGCTTACTTTTACCCACCAGGATTTATCAGAGATTTTCTCTTACAGAACATCTTCACCAGCAGAGCTTGCACCACATGCTAAAACTTTGCTGGAAGCAAAGGTTGCTGGAGAGTTTGCAGAGCATCAGGGAGATATAGAAAGGATGTACCTAGCTTTGGGTAAGCTTCGTGAGGAGATTTTGTCAAATGCTGAAAAAGGACGTTCACTAGAAGATTTGTCAAAGCTTTACACAGTTGAAAGGATGACTGATATTATTGAAGGGGCTGTTTTGCGTGATAACGGAAAAACAGCAATCGATACAGACAGGGAAAGAGACAGGCTAAACTTTGAGCTTGAAGCAAATATGCTGCCTTATTTGAAAGGCCAGAAAGATTCAATACCTTCTTTTGGCCCTAATGCGCCTAAGGTTAATGGAAAAGAATACGTTCCTATGGCTGCTATTCCTAATGCAGCAGATAGAGGAAGGGTATGGATAAGCCCTATTGAAAAAGGAGCACGCGCTGAAATAAGGGTAAAACTAAGCGGCTATGATTTGAATAAGGTTGAAGGTGCAAAAGGAACCTTAGATCTTAAAAACCCACTAAAGAAATATGTTAATGTTCCTGTTGAATATTTAGGAGTTCATGAAGGAGATGCTGTTTTCAGGACAGTTGATCCTATAGCAGAAAATACTTTCTCTACGAACAGAGGAGTAAGGGCGAGGTTCAGAGCAGAGCTTGATCCCAATGCTGCTGTTGAAAACGATATGGTAAATGTAAGATACTCAGCAAGACTCAGGGCAGGAAATTATTCTGATGATGCAAGGCATGCTTTATTTGGCAGAGCAGGAGAACTAGACAGAAACAACTTGCCTGCAGGAGCAAGAACAGCACAAAGTGCAAGAGGAATTGCAACAGGGTATGAAAGAGCTCTTGAATCTATTGTAGATGGAGCGCAGAGGGTTGACAATATAGGAAGGCCTTTGTACATTAATGAAGAAGGAAACCTTACAACTGAAAAAACAGAAAACCCACTTAGGCACACAGGAATATGGAGAAGCGGTTTTGTAGAGCCTGCAAAAAAAGCTTTCGGAAAAAACAACAGAGACAAGAAAAAGGATAATGCAGGCAAAAGAGTTTTAAATACAGTGTTCTTGCCACTAAATGTTGCTGGGGGAGTTATAGGAGGTACAACTACAGCAGTTGCTAATACAGTTGCTGGTACATATCAGGTTGGCGAGACACTTGCAAATGCATCACCTTTAGCAAATCTACAGCCAGTACAGGAAGGAATTATTTTTGCTGGCGATAATGTTCACATGGGAATAAACTATACTCAAAGAGTTGTTCCTGGTGGAGAAGCAAGCGGCTCAGTTCACGGAGATATTCCAACATTAGCTACAACAAAAGATAAGACAGAAAGAGTAGAGGCATTGCCTGTTGTTGGTCATGTTGCTAAGGAACCAAAAGGACATAAAGAATCACCAGAAAGAGAACTTCATACTACTGAAGAGATTTTAGAAGAAATAGGCGCTGTTGCTGCTGACATTTCACTAAGTGCACTAATAAATGATTTGCTGAAAAGTGATGGAGGAGAAGGTACAGCAAGACAAGCTCCAAGAGGCGGAGACAGTTCATTACCACCAGGTGGAACAGGTGGAACAGGAGCTGGCCCATAAATAATAAAAATAATAAAAAATGAAAAACTTGCTTAAAATCGGAATGGCAGTATTGATGTTCATGATTATGCTAGTTCCGGCTATGGCAGCAGTTGAAGGCGGAAACGGATACAAACAGACATTATCTTTCTTTAATCAGACAGGAAGTGCAGTTAATAATATTGATTTTATTGGTTACAAGTGTTCTGATGATGCCTGCAACACCTTAAATGGCCCGTTCGGAACATTTAAGACAGGAGTTAAAAATACAGGAAATTCTAATACAGCAGAAGTAAGGTTTACAAAAACCAAGACTTCAACAGATTTTGGATTGTGGTTTGATGCAGGCTGTTATTTGCCGTTTGAATTTGCTCAGGCAAATTACTTCTATAATCCTAATAAGCCTAATTTCAACTTCCCGCCTAAGGACTTCACATTAGAAGTAGGCCAGGGATGCAAGTCTCCGGTAACAGACCTTATTTTATTGAATACAGTAAACGAAGACGAGCCTATGCAGATTGATGTTGTTGCTGACCTAAGCGCTGATATCAGGGGAGCTTTCAAAAACAAAGGCCCTCTTAACTCATTTCCAACAGAAATGACAGATGCTTACTCAGTTGAGACATTAATCACTATCGAAATCAGGAATGCAACAGGAAGTGTTGTATTCTCAGATACACAAACAACAAATATTGAGGTTGACCAGTCAGTAACAGCTTCCTTTACATTTACGCCTACAGAAGCAGGAAGCTACACAGTTCATGTTACTTCAGACCCTATTGACTGCCAGTGCAACCAGACAAACAAGCAGATTCTATCAGCTTCAAAATCATTTGAAGTGCTTTCTACCTCACCACAAGGAGGAGTTTGCTACACACTATTGAACGGATTGACCTTATCGCCTATTTTTCCGCAGCCAGGAAGCCAGGTAACAATAAGCGGTGCAAGGCTAAGCCAGCTTTCAGAGAATATCACATTCAATGGAAGCGTTGTAGGAACAGACTTAGAGCAGCTTCCAACAAACTTAACTTTGGAAATTTATGATTCTACAGGAGCTTTGGAATTAACATCATCTCAGCAACTGCCACCAGTTGCAGTGCAGGATGTTCCAGAGCCATTCAGCTTTACATGGACACCTTCAAAAGAGGATGTTTTCACAATTAAAGTAGATGGTATTGGAGATGACTCAAGATGTGTTATAAGCAATCTTCCTGAGGAAGTTAATCTGACAACAGGAGTAACCCTGCAGAACCAGACATATGATTTGGAATTTACAGTAACAAATGTACAGGGAAACCCTATTTCAGGAGCAGCAGTTGAGGTATTGGGAAATGTACTGACAACAAATGCTCAGGGAATTGCTACATTCAACATTCCAAGCGCAACCTACAACTACAATGTTTCTGCTTCAGGATTTATTTCAAGAACAGGAAATGTAATAGTTAATGGAGCAAATACTTTCATAACAGTTATTCTTCAGCCTCAGGGTTCAGGAGCAGGACAGACACCAGTAGTCGGAGATATTCCTGATGTTTATATGTTTATGAACAGCGTATTAACACCATTTGATTTGGATAATTTTGTAGTTGATCCTGATAATACTCCAGCTCAAATGACATGGACTTTTGCTGGAAGCAATAATGTCCAGGTTACAATCAACTCAGACAACACAGTTACATTTACACCGGTATTAAATTTTGCAGGAAGCGAAGTCATCACATTCCAGGCTTGCGACCCAAGCAACCTATGCGACAGTGATGCAGTTACAGTTTATGTAATAGACCCTGCTACAAACTCACCGCCTACAATAGTAATATTCAGCCCAGTAGACGGAGCATTATACAACGGAAACATAATCCCAATATACATAAATGCAACAGATGACCTGATAACACCTGTTGTTACATATACAATAAATGGCGGAGCTGTTCAGAATTACACAGGAATAAACCTATTGAACTTGGCTGATGGAGTTTACATATTGGAAGCAAATGCTTCTGACTTGCTATACCCGCCAGTTACAGATTCAGTTACCTTTACAGTCAATACTTCAGCAAACACAACTATATTGCCAGGAGTAAATGATACCACATCTCCTTTGGTTACAATCAACAGCCCAGTAGACGGAGCTCAGTACAACTTTACAGACATTTTAGTTGATATTTTTGCTACAGACAATGTTGGAGTTTTGGGAATATTCTATTCAGTAAACGGAGGGCCAATCCTTCCTTTCACATCAGCATTTGTAAACACATTTGTAGATATGCAGATTAACTCACTTGTAGCTTATGCTACAGATGGATTTAATGTAGGAGCTGATCTTTCAGCTTTCTTGGTTAATACTTCATTGCCTAATTCAACCTTACCTGGAAATATGCCTCCAGTAGTTGCAATTACAGCTCCTTTAAATGGAAGCTTCTTTGAGAATGCAACACAGGTTAACTTTACAGGAATTGCAAATGACCCTGAAGACGGAGCTTTAACAGGAGCTTCATTGGTATGGACATCTGGTATTGACGGAATATTTGGCACTGGAACAAGCGTTAACATATCAACACTATCAAATGGACAGCACCTGATAACTTTAACAGCTACAGACTCAAATGGAACTTCAGCAAGCGATTCAATTACAATTACAATTAACGATACCGCTCCAACAGTAGATGCTGGCCTAAACCAGACAGTACTGGAAGGACAGCTAGTATTCTTCAACGGAACAGCTACAGGAGGAGATGTTCCTTACACATTCTTCTGGGACTTTGGAGATGGATTCTTTGCAGCAGGACAGGCTGTAAATCATACTTACATGGACCAGGGAGTATATACAGTTAATTTGACAGTCACAGATGCTGATGGAAGCACTGTTTCAGATATTTTAACAGTTACAGTTCTGGATGTTAATCCAACAGCAGTATTGAATGCAACGCCTAATCCAGTAGTTGAAGGACAGAATATTACATTTGACTTTTCAGGAAGCACACCTGGGGATGCAGTAGCTGACCCAATAATGTCATACTTGCTTGACTTTGGAGATGGTTCTCCATTGTTTAACACAACAAGTGTTACAAATGTAGATCACATATATGCTCAAAATGGATTATACACAGCAACATTAATAGTTTATGATGAAGATTCATTTGATGTTGTTTCATTAATAGTTAATGTTACAGATACAGTTCCAACAGCAGGAATAATTGTTAATAATACAACAGTACTTGAAGGCCAGAATGTTTCATTCAGCGGATCTAACTCAACTGGATATGATCAGCCTTTAACATACTCATGGGATTTCGGAGATGGAAATAATGCTGCTGGAGAGAACGTTTCAAATATATATATGGATCAGGGAATATACACAGTTACACTTACAGTAACAGACAATGACGGAAGCGTTGCAGTTGCAATGATAAATATCACAGTTCTTGATGTTAACCCAATTCCAGCACTAAACGCAACACCTAATCCAGTTGTTGAAGGTCAGAATATCACATTTGATTTCTCTGGCAGTATGCCTGGAAGCTTTGCAGACTTAATATCAAGCTATTCACTAGACTTTGGAGACGGCACACTTGCATTTAATACAACCAGTGTGACAAATGTTGACCACATATATGCTCAGAATGGTTTATACACAGCAAACTTGACAGTATTTGATGAAGATTCATCTGCTTCAATAACATTGCTAATCAATGTTACAGATACAGTTCCAACAGCAGGAATTATAGTTAACAATACAACTGTTCTTGAAGGGCAGAATGTTTCATTCAGCGGAGCTAACTCAACTGGATACGACCAGCCTTTGACATACTTCTGGGACTTTGGAGATGGAAATAACGCTACTGGCATAAATGTAAGCCATGTTTACATGGATCAGGGCAACTACACAGTTAACCTGACAGTAACAGATGCAGATGGAAGCACAGACAGCGCAACAATACTTATGACTGTTCTGGATATTAACCCAACAGCAGTATTGACAGCTGTTCCAAATCCAGTAGTTGAAGGGCAGAATATTACTTTTGATTTCAGCGGAAGCACAGCAGGAAGCTTTGCAGATCCATTGACAAACTTCACACTTGATTTCGGAGACGGAAATATATTCACAACAACAAATATGAGCATAACAAATGTTGACCACATATATGCTCAAAATGGACTATACACAGCTACATTGACTGTATTTGATGAAGACAGCAATGCTTCAGTTTCAGTGCTAGTTAATGTTACAGATACAGTTCCTACAGCAGTTATCATAGTAAATAATACAACAGTAATGGAAGGACAGAACATTACATTTGATGGCTCAAACAGCACTGCTTATGACATACCAATCTCATACTTCTGGGACTTTGGAGACGGAAACAATGCTACAGGAGCTATTGTAAGCCATGTTTACATGGATCAGGGCAACTACACAGTTAACCTGACAGTAACAGATAATGATGGAAGCGTAAATTCAACAACGGTATTGATGCAGGTACTTGATGTTAATCCAACAGCAGTATTGAATGCAACACCTAATCCGGTAGTTGAAGGCCAGAACATTACATTTGACTTCTCTGGCAGTATGCCTGGAGATGCAGTAGCTGACCCAATAATGTCATACTTGCTAAACTTTGGAGACAATTCAACACCATACAACACAACAAGCATAACAAATGTTGACCACATATATATTCAGAATGGACTGTACAATGCTACACTAACAGTATTTGATGAAGACAGCTTTGATACAGTTTCATTAATAATCAACGTAACAGACACTGTTCCTACAGCAGGAATTATTGTCAATACAACAACAATAACAGAAGGAACAAACTTGTCATTCAGCGGAGCTAACTCAACTGGATATGACCAGCCTTTGACATATTTATGGAACTTTGGAGACGGCAATACATCAACATTGCAGAATCCAAGCAATATCTACATGGACCAGGGAGTTTACACAGTAAATCTTACGGTAATAGATTCTGACGGAAGCACAGACAGTGCAACAGTAGTTATTACTGTAACAGATGTTAACCCTACAGCAGCATTGACAGCTGTTCCTAATCCAGCAGTAGAAGGGCAGAATGTTACATTTGACTTTTCAGGAAGCGCAGCAGGAAGCTTTGCAGACCCATTAACAAACTTCACGCTAAACTTTGGAGATGGAAATATATTCACAACAACAAATATGAGCATAACAAATGTTGATCATATATATATCCAGAATGGAACATATGTTGCTAACCTGACAGTATACGACGAAGATTCAGCTGTTTCAACAACAGTAACAGTCATTGTAAACGATACTGCGCCAGTTGCTAACTTCACATTCATGCCATTGAATCCAGTAATGCTGCAGCAGGTTAACTTTACAGACCTAAGCACAAGCTATGACCCGATCGTAAGCTGGAGCTGGAACTTTGGAGATGGCAATACATCAACATTGCAGAACCCAAGCAATATATTTGCATTGAATGGAACATACAATGTTAACTTGACTGTTACAGACAGCGATGGAAGCACAGCTTCAATCGTAATTCCAGTAGTAGTTCAGTTTACTGATATAATCCCTCCGGTAATTACAATAGTTGCGCCTGTAAACAATTCAACATTGCCGTCAGGAACAACATCAGCAATTATTAACATAGCAACTGATGAAACAGCAGCTTGCCAGTACAATGCAGCTGACTTTACATTCGGAAGCGGAACATACTTTACAAACACAAACTCAACTACACATACATTCAACTTGACAGGATTAGTAGATAATAGTACAGTTACATTGTACTACAGATGCCAGGATATTGCTGGAAACAACAACACAGCTTCAACAGTCCATGTATTCTACATCGGATCTGTGCCGCCTGACACAATAGCACCAGCAATCATATTTGTTGTTCCGCCTACACCAGTAAATAATTCAACAGTAAGCGGATTGCCTGTAATAATCAATGTTACAATAAATGAGCCAGTAAACAATGTTACATTGAATTTCAATGGAACAATACTGACAAACCTATCAGTTGGAACATCCTTTACATTTGATGTTTCATCTCTTATAACAGCAAACGGAACATATACCTACTTTGTAACAGCTACAGACTTGGCTGGAAACTCAAACACAACAGGAACAAGAGTATTCACATTTGACAACAGCCTGCCTAATATACCTCCTATTGCAAACGCAGGAGTAGACCAGACTGTTGTAAACAATACTTTAGTAACACTTAATGGTTCAAACTCCTCAGACCCAGACAATGGCCCAGTATCACCTTTAACATTCAGCTGGACACAGACAGGAGGGCCTGCAGTAGTATTAACAGGAGCTTTAACAGCTACACCTACCTTTACACCTACACAGCCAGGAGCATATACTTTTAACTTAACAGTAAGCGATGGAGCTGCTACAGCCTCTGACTTGGTTACAATAACGGTTACACCTTCGCCTACAGGACAGAATATAATCAACTCAACAGTGAACGGAGTGTACTACCTATTCAACTTCTCTTCAGAAGTTCCTGGAGTAACTATAAATAATATTTCAACAATCACAAATTCAAATGTAACAATAGCTGTAAGCATAACCAACACAATAATAACAAGGTCAACTGTTGTAAGCTCAACAATGACAAGATGTACAATAATTGATTCATTATATACAAACGCAAATTGCCTTGATGAGTATGTTGACCCATCAACAGTACAGAACAGCGTAACAACAGGCTCAACAATAATGAATTCAACTGTAATAAATTCAACAGCAACCTATTCAAGAATTATAAGGTCAACACTTATAAGAGTCAACATAAGCAACGCAAATATAACAGACAGCAACTTAACAGACTCAACAGTCACAAATAGTGTTGTTACAAATTCAGAAATTAATACAAGCACTGTTACAGGCTCAACAATAACAGGAAGCGATGTAACAGGCTCAAGCATAACAAACTCAACAGTAACAAACAGCTTGATTGTAAATTCAACAATAACAAATGCAATAGTGGCAAATGCAAACATAACAAACAATATAATCTGCTCAGGCACAATAACACTTGGCGGAATAACATACAATGCTAATATTTACGGATGCAAGAATATAAACACAATCCTTACAAACTTGCCTCCATCAGCAAATGCAGGGCCAGACCAGAACGTAAACATAACAAATGGCCCAGTAGTTGTAAACCTTGATGGAACAGCAACTTCAGATGCAGATGGAGGGCCTGGCTTCACATTCAGCTGGGCACAGACAGGAGGGCCTGCAGTGGTGCTTACAGGAGCTACAACTTCAACACCAAGCTTTACAGCTTCTGTTGTTGGAACATACACATTTACCTTAACAATATTTGACTGAATAGCAAACAGCACAGATTCTTTTGTAATCACAGCATTTATTGATACAAATGAGCCACCAGTGGCAAATGCAGGGCCAGACCAGACTGTATTGGTTAACAATCCAGTTGGACTTGATGGCTCAGCAAGCTACGACCCAGATAATGCAACATTAACATATTCATGGGTACAGACAGGAGGGCCTAATGTAACGCTTTCAAATACAACAATTGCAATGCCTACCTTTACACCAACAGTAGGAGGCGGAACATTATATACATTTACATTAACAGTAAGCGACGGCGTATTCAATGATACAGACGCTGTTGTAATTACAGTAAACACACCTTCATCCGGCGGAGGAGGCGGAGGCGGTGGTGGAGGCGGCGGAGGAGGTTCCGGCTACAGGCCACCTATTATAATTGACCTTTCAAAAGGAGATCAGAGAGCTGACGTAAGGTTTAACAATAACCTTAATGTGCTGTTCAATGATGAAGAATATACATTCTTCAGCATGATATTCAACCCAGGAAACCTTAAGTACAGGATATTCCCTGTACCTGCAAGAGACATAAGCTTTGCTCTTGGCAGCAGAGTGCCTTTGGACTTGAATAGGGACGGCAAAGATGATGTAGTCATTGTCTATGAAGAGGCATTGCCTGGAAGAGGAGCAAGGCTATTGTTCGATGTAGTGGAAGCTAAGGCGCCTATGCCAATAAGCATACCTAAGGCTACACCAGCGCCTAATCCAGCTGAGCCAACTATCATAGAAACAGTTGCTGAGATTGTCAGCGAGGTTATTCCAGAGCCGGCAAGAACGCCTGCAGTAGGAGCAGCAATTGCTATTGCAATAATCCTTGGAGGATTAATTGTGTATTTTGTATTAAGAAAGAAGTACGCAAAGGATGCAGAAGATTTCAAAGCAGACGACTTCAAGCTAAGGCTGAAACTGTAAATATTTTATTTTTATATTTACTATATGTTTCTATTTACTGTATTTCTTTCAGAAAACTTTTAAAATAGCCTGATTTCTCTTATATTTGCGGGCCCGTGGTCTAGCCCGGTATGACGTTGCCTTGACTCGGCAGAGATCCCCAGTTCAAATCTGGGCGGGCCCATATGGAGTGGGGCTTCATGCCCCACACTAATGTATTTTGGTCAAACTTTTTGCTCGCCAAAAAGGTTGGTGACAATCTGGGCGGGCCCATATGGAGTGGGGCTTCATGCCCCACACTAATGTATTTTG
>CAYWPA010000008.1:0-16421 GCA_964459835.1 uncultured Methanosarcinales archaeon | reverse complement strand
GTCAAACTTTTTGCTCGCCAAAAAGGTTGGTGACAATCTGGGCGGGCCCACCATTTCCATTGTTTTTGTGGTTTTTATTATTTTTTTGTTTTAAAAACAATAAAAATAAATAGAGAATGGCCCAAATACAACAAAACATCAAAAAGAGGCGTAACTTGGAGCAAGTATTATACACAGTCAGGCCAAAGCAGGCAAGGATAATAATCCCAGGAGCATTATTTGTGCTGATTCTTTTAGCTGTTTTTTATTACTTGTTTCAGCTGGTTTTTGACTTGCTGAAATTAGCGCCTCAAGCTTCTGTAAATATGCTGTTAATAGCGGTACTTATTGCTTTATTCCTTGCTCAACTACTATTATCAATTTTCAACGCAAAAAAAACATCATACAATTTCTTTTCAACAGGCGTAAGCAAGATTGGGCCAAGGCAATGGCAATTAAGCTTTTATGAAGTTACTAACGCAGAGCTGAAACGGGGCTTTTTTGACAGAATATTCAAAACAGGAACAATAAAGCTTGGCCATTTTGAGCTTAAAGGAATGGAAAATTATGAGCAGCTTTACTCCTACACTCAAAACCTTATTCTAAGGGCCAAATCAGCATACCAGTAAGTTATTAGCAATAACTTTATAAACATTATCGTATATCAAATAAAGAAAATAAAGGGGTATAAATTGGTTACCAAGGCTCAGCCAAAAAACATTGTTTTCTTAAGTTTTTTTCTACTTACATTTATCTTGGCTCTTATTGTAGTATGGCCTTTTTTAACAACAATATTTGCAGGGGCTGTAATTGCATACATGTTCTATCCTTTGTACAGCAAATTAAAAAAATATATACAAAATGATTCAGCAAGGGCGGCCATTGTAACCCTTGTTATAATACTCACTTTTACAATTCCCCTTCTATTTGCAGTAACAACGATATACAAAGATGCAAACGCTTTTATTGTTACGGCAAGGCAGAAGATAGGCGGAAACATATTCAATGTTGAATGTGCTGAAAATGAAAATACTAAAGATGAAAGCTATGGCTGTAGGATAAACGAGCTATTTGAAGGGCTTGCTGACAAGCCTATGATAAGGGATAAGCTTCAGTCTTCTGTCGCTGCCATACCAAACAAGCTCCTCGGAACTTTGTCGGATTTTATAGTATCCATTCCAAAGCTTGCACTGCGCATTTTCATCCTTTTCTTTATAGTATTTTATTTGTTAAAAGACGGCAAAAGGCTTTATTATTACATATGGGATATAATGCCATTCCATATTGAATTCAAAACTCACCTGATAAAGCAAACTAAAGATGTAATATATGCAACTGTTTATGGAAACCTGCTTATTGCTTTAATGCAGGGAATACTTGCAGCAATAGCTTATTTAATACTGGGCAGTGTTTCCTCACCGATTTTCTGGGGCTTGATAACTGCTTTTGCTGCGCTGCTTCCTTACGTAGGCTCTGCAATTGTGTGGCTTCCAATATCAGTTATGCAGATTCTTACAGGTCATCTTCAAAATGATAATACTTTAATGACAAAAGGATTTATACTTCTTGCTTATGGCGCATTGGTTATTTCAACAATTGATAATGTCTTAAAGCCAAAGGTTATCGGAGAAAGGGGAAATATGCACCCAATAAGCATTCTTCTCGGAGTGCTTGGGGGGTTGACTATCTTCGGCTTTATAGGGATTGTTCTTGGGCCGCTTATTATCGCTATTTTCATATCATTCTTAAGGGTTTACAGCGAGGAATAGGATGAAGTTTACAGTAAAGGACATGGACATTGCAACAGGAGGCATTAAAGTAGTCATACTTAATGCAAAAGATGCAGCTTCGCTGGACCTTCATTCAGAGGACAGGCTAAAGATAAAAAAAGGAAAGAAAGAGACAGTTGCTGTTGTTGATATTGCAGAGTCAAAAGAAGCAGTTCCTTACGGCAAAGTAGGCTTGTTTGAGGAAGTCATCGATAAGCTGCACGCAAAAAGCGGCGACAGAGTTGAGATATTTCTTGAAAAAAAGCCAGAATCTGTCAAGTTTATAAGAAAAAAGCTGAATGGAAAAGAGCTTACTCAAAAAGAGATATTCGCAATAGTAAAAGATACTGTTGACAATAAGCTTACTGATATTGAATTGACATATTATGTTTCTGCAAACTACACCAACGGCATGACTATGAAAGAAACCGTTGGATTGACAAAGGCAATGATTGATACAGGAGATAAAATAAACTGGAATTCAAACAAGATAATTGTTGACAAGCATTCTATAGGAGGTGTGCCTGGAAACAGGACAACAATGGGTTTAGTCCCTATACTTGCTTCTCTTGAAATCCTTACTCCAAAAACATCCTCAAGAGCAATAACTTCTCCGGCAGGAACAGCAGATACAATGGAAGTTTTGGCAGATGTCTCACTTAGCGTTAAAGATATACAGGCCATTGTAAAAAAGCATCACGGCTGCATTGTGTGGGGAGGGGCTGTTAATCTTGCGCCTGCTGATGATACCATCATAAACGTTGAGCACCCTTTAAGCATAGATGCAGAAGGCCAGCTTCTTGCTTCAATAATGGCAAAGAAAGGATCTGTTAATGCAACGCATGTTATCATTGATATTCCTATTGGAAAAGGGGCAAAAGTTGAATCAAGAAAAGAAGCCCTGCACCTGAAAAAGCAGTTTGAAAAGATTGGGAAAGGTCTTGGCATGAAAGTTTTTGTCATTATAACAGATGGAAGCCAGCCAATTGGAAATGGCATTGGCCCTGCTCTGGAAGCAAGAGATGTATTATGGGTTTTAAAAAATGACAAGAGAGCGCCGCAGGACCTAAAGAACAAGATCCTGAGAATGGCTGCAGTAATTATTGAGGAATGCTGCGCAAAAAAAAGAATGGGATTAAGAATAGCTAGGGATGTGCTTGAATCAGGTTTAGCTTATAAGAAGATGGTTGATATTATCAAGGCACAGGGGCCGAAGATAACAAACCCTGACAAAATAAAAATCGGCAGCTATTCCTTCAATGTGAAGGCAAAGAGGAAAGGCAAAATCGCGCATATTGACAACGTAGCCATTGCAAAGATTGCAAGAATGGCAGGCTGCCCTCAGGACCACAGAGCAGGGCTTTACCTGCACAAGCATAAGTTTGACAAAGTAAGAAAAGGCGAAACTTTGTTCACTATTTATGCTGAAAGCAAAGTAAAGCTGAAGTATGCAAAAGACCTGGCAAAAGATGTCGGCAGTTATGTTATAAAATAGTGTTTCTTTTAGTTACCATCTCCAACAGGCTCGGATCAGCCATGAAGCTCTCCTGCTTTATCTCCTCAAGTACATAGAACTCCTGCTTTGACTTCACCATGCTGTCAAGCTTCTCAAAAAAATCATTTGCTTCCTTCATATCCTCGAATATTGCTTCAACAAGATAATCGTACCCATTGTTTATTTTATAGACAGAATTAATCTCTGGAGCCACTGTCAGAAATTTTTTCAGCTCTTCTTTTGTCTTGTTGTCCGCCTTAATAATCATTTTTACCCTTACATTAAACCCTGCTTTTGCAAAGTCAATAAGAGCAGTGTGCTTCTTTATCAGGCTGTTTTCATTCTTTCTTAATTTCTCAAAAATAGTTGATACTGGTATGCCGGTCTCTCTGGAGATTTTTGTCAGGTTCTTCCTTGCATTCTGCCTCATATGAGACACGATCAAAAGGTATTTTTTGTCAAGCATAATCAACACCCCCAAAGTTATAGGTATTGTATAGCTTCAGAAGATATAAACATTGGTTTTGAAAGAATTTTGTATGCTTCAGGAAAATCCTGAAACTTATTTAAATAAACTCAGAAACTTTGCTAAAAAGAGGTATATGCTTCTATATACACTGAAACAAGTACATTTATAAATTTAAAAAACATATAATATGTATCGGGGTATGGTTATATGTCATCTACAGAGTATGATATATTATCTTTATTTAAGGAAAAGCCAAATACAGAGCTTTCTACAAGCGACATTGTTGAAGGAGTGTATGATGAAGAGTTCTCAAGAATCAAGGATAAATTCAGCAACCCATTAAGCGACAAAGCAAGGATTTTTGAAGCCAAAAGAGAAAAAGCAAGCCTTCACAGAAAAGTGCTATACTACCTAAATAAGCTTGCAAATGACGATATCCTGAAGATAATGAGGCAGGGGAATAAGGGAGAAAAGTTCTTTGCGCTTTCTATTTCACAGTTTGAAGAGCTGCAGCTTGAGCGAAACAAAAGGCATATAACTATAATAAAGCATGAAATATCCTCTCCAAGCTTAGATGGGTACAGCGAGAAAAATATTTTTTTCAAATATGATAAAGAGGCATGGGCAAGCAAGCTTAATTCTATCTTAATAAGCTCAAAACATTACAACAATATTGATGTGCTCTATAAAACAGTAAGCAGTCTCTTTCCAATTATAAACGATGTTATTGCACTGAATGACTTTGAGCATATTGTTTTCAATAATCCAATTGACAGGTTCAAAAAATTTCTAGTTCAAATAGAGCAGGACTGCAATGACTATGGCAAAACAGCATGCCTGATATTTGATGCAAAGAATTTCAAAGAAGGCCATATGGACAGCTTATTTTCTGCTGTAAGGCATTATAGCATCATAAAGCCAAAGCACATAAGGGTTATATTTGATTTAAAGAGAAAAGACCTGCAGAGGTTCCAGAGATTTTTTGAAGGCGTGATAAAGCTGTTTTCACAGTCAAAGATAAAGCTTTACATAAAAAATGACAGTGTACATACAGCTCCATACATACTTGGCAAAGCAGGGCCATACACTTTTAATGAAGATGAGTGGAAATTGTATGCAAATGAGCTGTCATCAAAAGTACCATGCCTTTCATGCGGCCATATTTCTGTTGCAGTTGATATAGCAAAGTTTTTTGAGTCTGGAAACTCAGTCTCTGATTTCAGGTCTTTCATGCTTAAGACAGTGCAGGCATTGTTTACAGCAGACTCAATGCAAAGAAGCAATTCAGAAATATATTTCAGGAAACTTATCAATATGAACAGGCAGATGGCAAAAGAAATTTTCTGGTTTGGCAGGAACTACATAAGGCTTTGGAACTACTTCTCTGCGCAGAATAACCAGAATTTTGACATGCTTAAGCTTCTGGAAAGCGTTAAAAAAGATATAGACAATTTCTGCCTGTCGCAGGAAACAATATACCAGGCATGCGGCATGCCGACACGCTTCAAAACAGTATTCTCCTGTGCTTTTGACGATTTTGCAAAGGAAAAGCTTAAAGAGCAGAAATTTTCATATGTGCATATTACAAATACATCTGATATGCATGCAAAAGAGATAATGGAGCAGCTTTCTATTCATGAAGACTCTTTTAATATTTTAGATGGAGGAGAGAGGCTCAGGGTATACAGGAACAGCAGCAATGCAGAAGAGCTGCTGCACGAAGTTAATGTCATACTAAGCTCTTTCAACATACCTTTTATCTGCTATGACTTCGGTGAAATAAGAGGAAAGGAGATTAAGCTTACAAGCTTTTTTTAAGCGGTTTAAAATGGAAATAATAAAGAATACAACAACAGAAGTATGGAAGGATGCTTTAAGCTACATAATGGGGTTTGGAGAGAAGCTTAAAGATAACAACAGCAGGAATAGCATTGAAGTTATGGACTTAAAGCTGCAGATAAAAGAGGCTTTTATCGATATTTCAAAGCCTATTGAGACGCTTACAGGCTTTAACAAATGGATGTACCCCTCTATGGAGGAAATATCATCAATAATGCTTGGAAAGAAGCTCTCTCCTGCATATTCCTATTCTTACGGCTCTGCAATATTCAACTATGACGAAAAAATAAACCAAGTAGATGATTTTGTGATTCCATTGTTGAGAAGAGAGAGCAATTCAAGAAGGGCTGTTGTATCGTTGTGGAATCCGCATAAGGACTCCAATGTTCACAAAACATTAATGCCTGGCCTGCTTCTTGTTGACTTTAAAGTAAGAAACAACAAGCTTCACCTGACAAGCTTTGTAAGAAGCAATGATATATTCTTCGGCTGGCCTGCAAATATCTACCAGCTTTACCTTCTGCAGAATTATGTGAGGGATAAGTTGAATCTGGAGCCAGGCGATTTGACAACTTTCTCAACATCCGCACATATTTTTGAAGACCAGCTTGAACATATAGAAAAAGTTCTGCAGCAGAGATAAAAGCAGTTAAGTCAGCTTAGGTGTGTTGGGCGTCATCAGGTCAAAATTCCTTCTAACAAAAATTCTGGCTCGTTGTTGGGGGATGCCCCATCCGGGGAAACAGAGCCTTAAAAGAACACAGCAAGAATTTTGAAGACGCTCAACACACAGTACAAAAATTATTTTGCAGCAAAAAAAGAAATATTTTTAAATAAAAAGCAGCAGTTTTGCTGTACATGGCTAAAAAATGCATTATTTGCGAAGCGGAAGCAGAATATTGCATCAAAGACAGCTCTGAGTTCTATTGCAAAGGCTGTGGGAAGGAGCACTTCGGAGAGCTTAATTACTTAGTTCCTATAGAAGGCCAGCCTGATGCTGATCTAATGCATGATCATTGACTTCTAAGAAAGATTTATAAATCTGGTTGCAAGGCATATGTAATAAAAATACAATGAAATAATATGGATGCTAAAAAAACAATAATAGAAATTCTGAAGCCTTTTTTGAAGGCAGAAGAGGCCATGATAGAGGCTCCACCCGACGATAAATTAGGGGACTTTGCAGTGCCGATGTTTTCTTTTGCAAAAGAATTAAAAAAGTCACCAAACGCTATTGCAAAAGATATTGCAGGCAAAGCAAAAGCAAAAGCCCCGTTTGAGAAGATTGAAAGCAGCGGACCGTATATTAATTTCTTTATTGACAAGAAATTTCTTGCAGAAGAAACAATCAAAACAATACAAAAGCAAAAAGAAAGCTATGGAAAAGAAAAAAGAGGAGGAACAATAATGGTTGAGTTTCCTTCTCCCAATACAAATAAGCCGCTGCATCTTGGGCATATAAGAAACATGCTTTTAGGAGACAGCATTTGCAGGCTGAACAGCTTTTTAGGAAATAAAGTGATCAAAGCCAATGTAAATAATGATCGTGGAATTCACATCTGTAAGTCAATGCTTGCATACAAGAAATTTGGCAAAGGAAAGCAGCCAAACAAAAAAACAGATCATTTTGTAGGGGATTTCTATATATTGTTTAACGAAAAGGCTGAGAAAGACCAAAAACTAGAGGATGAAGTAAAGGAAATGCTTAAGAAATGGGAAGATGGAGATAAGGAAACAGTAGCTCTGTGGAAGCTGATGAACACATGGGCTTATGAAGGGTTTGAAGAGACATATGCAAAGTTTAATTTAGTTTTTGACAAGTATTATTATGAAAGCGATTATTATTCCAAAGGAAAGGGGATAGTTGAAGATGGCCTGAAAAAAGGCATTTTCCATAAAACAGATGACGGGGCAATTGAGGTTAATCTTGAGAAATTTAAGCTTCCAAATAAGATTCTTTTGCGAAGCGATGGAACCTCAATCTACATAACCCAAGATTTGTATCTTGCTACACAGAAATTTACGGATTATAAGATTGATTCTTCAATAATAGTTGCAGGAAGCGAGCAGAATATGCACTTCCAGCAGCTTTTTGCTGTACTTAGGCTGCTTGGCTATAAATGGGCAGACAAATACCATCACTTAAGCTACGGCATGGTTTACCTTCCACACGGAAGGATGAAATCCAGGGAAGGCACTGTTGTTGATGCAGATGATTTGGTGGAAGAAATGACAGCTGTGGCGGCAAAAGAGCTTCAAAAAAGATACGGCAGCATAAGCGAGCATGAGAAAAAGGAAAGGGCCAAATCAATAGGAATGGCTGCCCTGAAATTTTTCATATTGCTGTTTGACCCTGCACGGGACATAACTTACAATCCTGAAGAGTCAATATCTTTCGATGGTGAAACAGGCCCTTATCTGCAATACACTCATGCAAGGTGCTGCAGCCTGCTAAGCAAAGCAAAGGAAGAATTCGGTTATATGGCTTCAGGCAAGATTGACATTTCTGTTTTTGAAGAGCATGAAAATAAAATTATAAAGCGGCTTTCTTTATTTCCTGAAATTGTAAAGAATGCCGTAGACAGCTGCAAGCCTTCATTGGTTGCGCATTATTTGATAGAACTTTCACATTCCTTCAATAATTTCTACCAGAAATGCCCTATTCTAAAAGCAGATGAAAAAATAAGGGATGCAAGGCTTGCTCTTGCTGACTGCACAAGAATAGTTCTTGCTTTAGGCCTTGATTTGCTTGGAATTGAAGCCATAGAAAGGATGTAATGAAAGAATGTAACCTCAAGCAAAACATTTATAAAGTGATTATGCTAAGATTATTATATGGCAAGGCTGCTTGAGAAGTTCAAGGAAACAAACTGGTTTGAAAGGCTTCTGCTTCTGCTTGGATTATTTATCATTGTTGTTGGATTCAGTATGATAAATACCTTGTTTCAGTATGACAACAGGCTGACGTGGCCTTTGATTCAGGCTGTTTTTTTATGGCTGGTCCTTATCTTCATGGTGATTGTAGTTGACAGCAATGAGTCTGTAAAAAAAGACCTTAAATCCATGATACAGGAGCAGATTGTTGAGACAAGGCTGATGCAGAAAATTGCAAGGGAAGAAGTTGAGGAATTAAAGCTTCTTAAAAGGAAGTAAAGAAAAATAAACCAAGAAAAATTAATCTAGTAAAGAGTAAAATAAAGAATAAAAATGATACGCACGTTTAAACAATCAAGCATCTTCCGCAAGCTATTGCTGATAGTAGGGGTAGCTGCTTTGCTGATTGGAAGCTATCTTATACAAAAGCTTTACGCTTCTCAAGGCCAGATTTCATGGCCAATGGTGCATTCGATATTCATGATATTGTTTTTGCTGCTTTTGATTCTTCATGCTGATGCAAATGAGTCAGTGAAGGCAGAGCTGAAAGAATTTTTGATGCTGGCAAAACAAGAAAACCAGGTGCTTAGGCAGGAAACAGAAAAGCGCTTAGTCACTCTTAAGAAAATAAAATAATTCTTCAAAGATCATTAGAAAATGAACATAAAAAAGAAAGCCCTTAGTGAGCATAAGAAAAAGAAAGGAAAATTAAGCATAGCAAGCAAGTTTCCGCTTAAGAACAGGAACGACTTGAGCATTGCATATACTCCGGGAGTTGCAGAGCCGTGCAAGGAGATTGCAAAGGACAAGAAAAAGGTTTATGATTATACAATAAAAGGCAATGCTGTTGCTGTTATTACTGACGGAAGCGCAGTTCTTGGCCTTGGAAACATAGGGCCTGAAGCAGCCATTCCTGTCATGGAAGGGAAGGCAATACTTTTCAAGGAATTTGCCAATATAGATGCATTTCCAATATGCCTTGCCACCCAGGATACAGAAGAGATAATAAAAGCAGTAAAGCTTATCTCACCTGTTTTCGGCGGCATTAATCTTGAAGATATATCCTCTCCAAGATGTGTTGAGATTGAAAGAAGGCTGCAGAAAGAGCTTCCTATTCCAGTGATGCATGACGACCAGCATGGAACTTCAGTTGTTGTTCTTGCAGGGCTGATAAACGCCCTTAAGGTATGCAAAAAGAAGATTTCACATGTAAAGATTATCATTAACGGAGCAGGCGCAGCAGGCTTGGCTATTGCAAGAATGCTGTATAATTACGGGGCAAAAGACATTCTTGTATGTGACAGTATCGGTTTGATTTATGAAGGAAGGGAAGGCCTAAACATACCAAAACAAGAGATTGCAATATTCACAAACAAAAATAAGCTAAGCGGAAATTTAGGAGATGCGCTTGTCAATGCAGATGTTTTTATCGGAGTATCTGTTGCTGATGCATTAAAGCCTGAATGGATAAAAAGAATGAAAAAAAATCCTGTAATATTTGCAATGGCAAACCCTGTTCCTGAGATAATGCCTAATATTGCAAAGAAGATGGGGGCAAAAATAGTTGCAACAGGAAGAAGCGACTTTTCAAACCAGTTAAACAACGTCCTTGCCTTTCCCGGAATATTCAGGGGGTTGCTTGATGCAAGAGCAAGAGATGTAACATATAAAGTATTGCTTGCGGCATCAAAAGCGCTTGCTAATTGTGTAAGGCCAACTGCAGAAAAGATAATTCCTTCTCCTTTTGATAAAAAAGTTGTTAAGAAAGTTTCTGCAGCAGTAAAAAATGCAGCAAAAAAATAATTTAAAGGCTTACTATGCCCATCTATACTTTTTACAGCTATTCATCTATCTCTTTTTTTGACCTGTAAAAGAAATATCCAAGGAAAAACATTGTTATGATGGGAGCAAGCCATGCAGGAATGTGCACTCCAAAGCTTTCAGCAAGCATTATTATCCCCATTGATAGCACAGAATACATAGCACCATTTTTCAGGTATTTGTACTTCTTAATTCTTTCAATATTGCCGACAGTTAGCTGCCTTACAACTATAGCTCCAATTCCATTGCCCAGCAGTATTAAGGGTATTGAAAGGGTAAATGCAAAAGCTCCTAAAACACCAAAAAAAAGCTGTTGAGCCGACAACAGCACTGAAAGCCATAAATGGGTTGATCTTAAGGCTTTGCCATACTATTATTGCAAGAAGAACAGAAATAACTGCATAAAACCAGACAGCCTGCCTGTGAAAAAATCTCTCTGCATGAAGGCCATAAATCTTTGGCTCCATAAAAAGCCAGTGGAAAAAAAGGAATAACAGGAATACTCCACCTCCCATCAGCAGCAAAGGGGCTGATTTTTCAATTGATTCTATGACAGCAGCATCAGAGCTGAAGGTTGCTGTTAATGACCCTATAAATCCAAGCGAAGGTGTTGTTGTCCAAATAATTACCCATGGCAACAATCCTCTTACAACAAAAACTGCAAATAGTATTCCCCAAAGCAAAAACCATCTTCTGCCTTTGTTAGACATTGTCTTAAGGACTTCTGCATTAATCTGCATTAATAATAGCGTTATCTATGCTGCTTACTGTTTCAAAGAGAGAAAGGCCAACAACTATCAAGACCATTGAGAAAATATCAAGCGCCATTATGCTGGTGTTTTTCCAGGGTTTTTAAATTTATTTACGAAAAAGCCGATACTTATTAACAAAAACATTTAAAAATAAGAGTATTAGAATACACTTATGATTCCAATAATCATAGGCAACTGGAAAATGCACAAGACAAACCATGAGGCCGTAGAGCTGGCTTCAGCAATCTCTAAAGGCATTTTCAAGCCTAATGTTGAGGTTGTTATCTGCCCCCCTTTTACAGCCTTAAGCGATGTTCACAGGATTATAGAAAAAAGCCCTGTAAAGCTTGGTGCGCAGAACATGTTTTATGATGAAGAAGGGGCCTTTACAGGCGAGATATCGCCTTTAATGCTCAAGGAGATCGGTGTTGAGTATGTGATTTTAGGGCATTCTGAAAGAAGAAGCTATTTTAATGAGACTGACTATATAATAAACAGAAAAGTAAAGAAAGCGTTGCAATATAATTTTAACATTGTTCTTTGTGTTGGAGAGAATGCGTATGAAAGGCAGATGGGCAAAACAAAAGATATTATCCAGATACAAATTGAAGAAAGTTTAAAGAATTTAAACAGGGTTAATATGAAAAAAGTTATTATTGCTTATGAGCCTGTATGGGCCATTGGAACAAGGCCTGCAAAACCTGAAGATGCAAATGCTGTTAATGGATACATAAGGGCTTTATTGGCAAATTTATTTGATAAAGATACAGCTGCCAGCACAAGAATAATCTACGGTGGAAGCGTAAATGCAGAAAATATTTCTTCTTTCCTGAAGCAGCCTCATATAAACGGCGCTTTGCCAGGCGGAGCTTCACTGGACACAAAAAGCTTTATTGGAATAATAAATTCAATTGTTTAAATTCTATCCAATAACATTTACAAATATCCTATATGTCGCATCAGAAGGGTATGGCTCTTTTCCTATTGTTGTCTGCCTTAGGGCTTTTGCTTCAAAAACATATCTTCCTTTTATTGCTCCTTCCGGAACCTGTATCCCTACTGCGATTGTCTGGCTTTCCCTGTTTGCAAGCTGGAATTCGCTTTCATCGTACATGACTGTTAATTCCTGCTCAGGTGTATAGCTTGTTATCTTGTTATCCTGCTGGTCATAGCCCACTTGCAGGTTAACCTCAACATTAAATGTCTCTTTCTCTGGAAGAACATTCTTTACTGTAAGCCCAAATACCTCATACTCTCCTCTTTCAATCTCTAATGATTTTGTGCTTAGGCAGACAGGATCGCCTCCTCCACAGAGCAAATCACCTATCTTTGCATGAAGGTCCTGGAAGGTCAAGTCTGTCAACTCTTCCCCTCCTCCAAAAAGCTGCCTTGTAAAAAGAATTCCCATGCTGAAGATGACTATTGCGATTATAAAAGTCACAAGAAAATTGACAGAAAGCTCAATTGCCTTTTTGCCCTTAATCATTTTAAAAGAATTACTGCCTAATTGCTTTAATAATCATTTTATTATTTCATATTCTTTTACTATTAATATCATAAACAGCACTAATATTATTGCTCCTGCTGCCAATAGTGCAACAGCGGTTGTTATTGCTTCCAAACCCTGATTAAAAAGTATGAAAACACCATAAGCCATAACTATAAAACCAATCCACAGGAATTTATCCAGTACTAATTTCATAATCTCAAATTCCTGCTGTTGAGTTAACCTTTTCTTCATCTTTTCACCTAGTTATTATCCTATTAGCTTATTGTCACGAAAAATGTCTTTTCTGCATATGGGTTGTCAGGTAATGGGTTGTCCGGGTCAGGATTTAATGGATTCAATTTAATAACCCTTAACTTAGCAATATATGTCCCTTTATCTTTTGTATCTAGGCTTATTCCATATACACTTGATTCATCTAGCCCTAAAGTAAATGGGCCAATATCATAAAAATAATCAATTGAATCAATATCATCACCATCACAAGTAATTGAAGCATCAAGCGTAAAATCATTAGGATCTTTTGTACATGTTACTTTGGTTCCATCTGTATATTTTGCCTGTGTTGTAAATATATCAATCATAAAGTTCAAATCACCTGTATTTTGAGTATTTTTAACTCCTATTGCAATGTCTTTTGATTCTCCTCTTGCAACTGTTATCCTTTCTGTAGGGAAACTTAATTTTTTGTCCCCTGTCCTTAAATCCTCAAGAATCTGCTGCTTTACCTGCTCCTGCACTTGTCCGGTTGTTTCAGTTATTCCTTTGAACTGGGTCCTGATAAATCCCAATCCCAATCCAAGCAGGGTCATAGCAAGAACAATGATTATTATTGCATTAATTGATAAGTCTAGAGAAGCTTTTTTTGACTTTCTGGAAAATATCTTATACATCCTGCACCTCTTTTTAGAGATTATTGGCATGATTCTTTATAAATATTTCGTTAGTTAAGAGAGCAAAACCTTTATAAAGCCATTATTTTTCTCGTACAATATGGCAAAGCTAAGGAAAGGAGTATCATACAGAAGGATAGAAAGGCCTTACACCAGGGTTTCCAAGTACAGGGAGAAGTCCTATATTAGGGCCAAGCCCAACATAAAGATAGTAAGGTATGATATGGGGGACCTTAACGGCAAATTTGACACAATGCTTGTTCTTAGGTCTAAGAATGATCTTCAGATAAGGCATAATGCTATTGAATCAGCAAGGCTAACAAGCAACAGGGTTGTTGAAAAAAAGCTTGGAACTACGGGGTACAGGATGAAGATAAGGCTTTACCCTCACCATATTTTAAGGGAAAACCCATTGGCATCTGGAGCAGGAGCAGACAGGATGAGCACAGGAATGGCAATGGCTTTCGGAAAGGTAATAGGAGCTGCTGCACAGGTAAGAAAAAACCAGATACTTTTTACACTTGAAGTTAACAAGCAGAACATTCAGGTTGCAAAAGACAGCCTGAAAAGGGCTGCGTATAAGCTTCCATGCTCATGCAAGATAGATATTATTGAAAACAGATAAAATAAAACATATAAAATTTCTTTAGAATGAAAAAAAATAAAAACATTGTTGTAATAGGAGGCGGAACAGGAAGTTTTGTTGTTCTTTCTGGCTTAAAAAATTATGACTGCAATCTTTCAGCTATTGTCACAATGGCTGATGAAGGCGGAAGCACAGGAAAGTTAAGGGACGAGATGGGAGTGCTGCCGCCAGGAGATGTAAGGCAGTGCCTTGTTGCATTAAGCGACGCTGACACAACACTGAGAAAATTATTTCTTTACAGGTTTAATGAAGGGTCACTAAAAGGGCATAATTTTGGAAACATCTTTCTTGCTGCACTTGAAAAAATAACAGGGGATTTTAAGAAAGGCCTTCTTGAAGCTCAGAAAGTGCTTTCTATAAAAGGAAAAGTCATACCTGTTACAACACAAAAAACAAGATTGTTTGCAAAGCTTGAGGACGGACAGATAATCAAGGGAGAGGATAATATCGATGTTCCGAAGCATGATGGAAGGCTGAAAATTATTAATGCTTATTTAATCCCTAAAGCAAAGGCAAATAAGGATGCTATTGATGCAATAAAAAAAGCAGATATCATTGTTCTTGGCCCTGGCGATTTGTACACCAGCCTGGTACCTAATCTTCTTGTTAGGGGAATTAACAACGCTATTAAGAAATCAAAGGCAAAGAAAGTGTTTGTGTGCAGCCTGATGACAAAGTTCGGCCAGACAAACGGCTTTAAGTCAAAGGATTTTGTCAATATCGTTGAAGAATATCTTGGGAAGAATGTTTTAGATTATGTTTTAGTCAACACAAAAAATCCAAGCAGGAAATTGCTTGAAGCATATAAAAAAGAAAAGGAATTTTTGGTTGAGGATAGCTTGAATGAAAATAAATATAAGATTATAAGGGCAGACCTTCTTAAATCTGGCACTGTAAAAAAGACAAAAAGTGATGTAATAAGAAGAAGCCTGATCAGGCACGACCCTAAAAAGCTTGCAAAGGCAATATTAGCAGTGTAAATAAAAAGAATACTATAATATTCTTAATATCTCTTCTTTCAGCTGATTTAATCCAATAACATCAAATTTCTTCTTAAATTCCTCAATGTCCTCTTTTTTTATGACGTCTGTCTTGCTTAGGTACAGCAGCATTGGCTTGTTTTCTTTTTTTAGATTGTTGTACAGCCTTATCTGCTGTTCTATTGGATATGGCTCTGTAACGTCAAACACATAAATAAGCAGGTTGGCACAGTGCTTTATTGCAAGGTGTGCCTGCTTTTCTACTGTATTCATTTTTTCAAACCTGTCCAGTGTTCCGGGAGCGTCAATAACTTGTATCTTCTTTTTTGCTGTTATTATATACCCTACATTAAGGGTTTTTGTTGTAAATGCATAGGCTTTAATCTCCGGCTTTGCAGTCGTTATCTTTGACAGCAGCGTTGATTTTCCGACGTTCGGAAAGCCGCAGATGCATACTGTAGGCAGCTCTTTTATTGAAGGAAATTCCTTCATTGTTCTTCTTATGCTTTCCAGTACCAGCATTTCTTTTTTTATCCTCTTCAGCAAAGAAGATACCCTTCCATAATGCTGCTGCCTGTACTCGCTTATCTTTCTGACATCACGGCTTTTTTTTATTTTTATTGAATATTCTCTTGAAAACTCTGTCACTTTTATCTTGCACCAGTTGACTGCCCCTAATGATTTTTTGAACCCAACATAATCAATAAAGTTCAATATCATCTCCTGGTAGAACGGAGTCAATTCTTCAAAGTTTGGAAAAGAGATGAGGATATTATTAAGCAGCTTGTTTAAGGACTTGTTTACTATGTGTATCCTTGTAAGCTCAACATTCTTTGCCTTGCTTACAGGTATTAGCTTCTTTCCCTTGCCTCTTTCTTTGCTTGCCTCATTTGCTGCTGCCCTGAAAACAATGCCTAGGTAAAAGTCAGGCTTTTCTATTTTCTGTATGTTTTGAAACCCCATTCTGCCTGAATCTACGATATCTTTATATATATTTTTGCTTTAGTTAAGGATATGATCCCAAAAAAAGAGAATTTTGAATGCACCCATTGCGGGTACTGCTGCACTCTAACTGTTCTTCCAACTGAAAAAGAGATTGAAAGGATAAAGGCTGTAGGGTATGACGATAAGGATTTTATCACTGTTGACAGAAAAGGAAGAAAAAGGCTGAAGCAGGTCAACGGCTACTGCTACTTTCTGAAGGTTGAGCATGGGCTGTCTTCCTGCTCAATTTACCCAGCAAGGCCAGAGCCATGCAAGAAATACCCTTTCTTTGAAGATTACACAGCAGAATGCGAGCCGCCGAGGGTTTTTGATGTGAAGTTCTTAGGCAGAAATGTTTAAAAAGAGATTTGCCAAAGGAGAAATAACAAAAAAGGAATTTGAAAGCATGAAAA
>CAYWPA010000007.1:0-49221 GCA_964459835.1 uncultured Methanosarcinales archaeon | reverse complement strand
GGAGCAACACCTTCTCAAGTGGCAGAAATTGATATTGATTTAGGCAGAAACAGATGGCTAAGTCTACTCAAACAAAGCCTTAATCACCCGAATACGACAAAAAAGGAGGTAATATTAAAATGACCCTTTAATACGACAGAGCAGGATTAAGCATAAACAATATAAAGCTAGGAAGCATTTTTCAGCCTATGGAGAAGGTTGCCATAGTCAGCAAATTCAACAGGGAAGCAAAGGAATTGAAAAAGCAGGTGAAGGGCTTTGGGCTTAAGTTGGTAGAAAAAAACCCTGACTTTGTTATTTCTTTGGGAGGGGATGGGACTTACCTGTTCGCAATGAGGACTTACCCTTCAGCGCCTAAAATACTTATAAGGGACAGCAGCATCTGCCATAAGTGCAACAAGGAAAAGCTTGAGCATATTCTTGCAGATATCAAAACACATGACTACATAATTGAAGAGCATATTAAGCTGGAGGCAAAATTAGGAAAAAAAGGAATTACTGCTGTAAACGATATTGGAATAAGAAATGACATGCCAATGGAGGCATTAAGGTTTGAAGTCTATGTTAACGGAAAAAAAGTAAATAAAGAGTTTGTAGGCGATGGATTAATAGCAGCAACGCCTTTCGGCTCAACTGCATACTTCAAATCAGTAACAGGAAAAACCTTCAAAAAAGGAATAGGAATTGCTTTCAACAACATAACAGAAAAGCACGCTCCTTTGATAGTTTCAGAGAATGCTGTAATAAAAATAAAGATAAAAAGAAAGGATGCTGACTTATTTTATGACAATGACCCAAAAATAATTAAAGTAAAAGAAGGCTCTGTCATTACAATAAGGAAAAGCAATAAAAATGCAAAGATAATAAGGCTTAAAAAAGGGATAAAAGGCCTTGCAAGAAAGCTAAGGCAGAGGAGAATATCATTATGAACGTGGAAAACAGGACAACTATATCATATATTGATAGCAACGGGGCTTTGACGTACAGAGGGTATGATATAAAGGATTTGGCAGTGAATTCAACATTTGAAGAAGTTGTGCATCTTCTTGTTTTTGGGAAATTGCCAAATAAAAATGAACTTGCAAATACAAAAAAAGAATTAAAAAACAGGAAGCTTTCTCCGAAATCAATAAAATTAATCAAAACATTTCCAAAAAACTGCTCACCTTTGTCTGCATTAAGGGAAGTAATTTCTGATATTGCTTTGAATGACATGGAACAGGACGATATTTCTGAAAAATCAAATATTAAGAAAGCGCTAAAATTGATTGCTGTTATTCCAACAATAGCTGCTGCTGTTGAAAGGCATAAGAAAGGATGGGGAATTATTGCTCCAAAAACTGATTTGTCTTTGGCTGGAAACTTTTTGTATATGTTAAATGGAAAAAAGCCAACAAAAGAAGAAGAAAGAATTATGGAGGTTAGCTTAATTCTTCATGCAGACCATGGCTTTAATGCATCCACTTTTGCTGCAAGGATTACTGCTTCCACAAGGTCAGACTTTTACTCTTCTATTATTTCTGCTATCGGAACATTAAAAGGTCCTCTGCATGGAGGGGCAAATATCATGGCTTTGAAGCAGCAGAAGGAGCTAAACAAAAAGAATGTTGAAAAAGAAGTGCTTGCAATGCTGAGCAGGAAGCAGAGGATAATGGGCATTGGCCATAAGGTTTACAAGGTTAAGGATCCTCGTGCAATTATTCTTGAAAAATACGCAGAAAATATTGCAAACCCAAAATACTTTAAAACAGCCAAAGAAATTGAAAGAATAATGAAAGAGCAAAAAGGCCTTTATCCAAATGTTGACTTTTTGTCAGGCATGGTCTACGAAGCATTAGGAGTAAGCCAGGATTCCTGCATCTGCCTGTTTGTAATGGGAAGAGTGGCAGGCTGGTCTGCTCATTTATTGGAGCAGTACAAAGAAAACAGCAGCCTGATAAGGCCAATGTCTGTTTATATCGGAGAGAAAAACAAAGAGTATGTTCCTGTTGAGAAAAGGAAATAAATAAAAAATAGTTAAGATGAAAAGAATACTGCTTGCAATAATAGCCATAATCTTTCTGTTCCTTACCATAGCTTTTGCTTCTGCAGATTATGGCCTTGACAGCTATGACTGCGATGAAGAAGGGGATTGTGACAGGCATTATCCGAGATACCAGCCTTACCAAAGCCTGAGATACAATGCACCATATTACAATGATCCATACCAATATCCTTACTACAGAACCTATCAACCTTATTACAGGCCTCCTTATTACACAGCCTACAGATACTATCAACCATATCCTTACGCCTTCCAGCAGCCTTACCATAGGCCTTATCCTGTATGGTATGAGTAAACAGCAATATTTTTAAATTCTTAAAATATAGCAATCCAAAGAGGTGAACAATGAAGGTTAAAATCTACACTCTTCCTACATGCCCGCACTGCAGGGATGCAAGGGAGTTTTTCAAAAAATACAATGTTAAATATACTGAGATAGATGTTTCTAAAGACCCTGATGCAATAGAAGAGATGCAAAAGCTGTCAGGGCAGAGCGGTGTTCCTGTGATAGCGATTAATGGCACTGTAATAGTCGGCTTTGACGAGCATTCTATGAAGGATGCATTAGGGCTGAAAAAAAAGTGAAATAAAAGAGGTGAAACAATGCTTAATAACTGCAACTACAACAAAGTAAGGCTTCTGCATGACTTAAGCAGGATTACATGGTATCTTGACAAGCATGCAAAGGCAGATGCAAAAAAAGAAGGCCATGAGCTTTGCCATGTTATGTGCGAGGAGATGAAGCATGATCTTGAAAAGCACATGGAAAAGCTAAGAATGGCAGTAGAAGGCCTGTCAAAAGAAGGAAAGTTCAGGTAAATTTTTATGTTTTCTTGCAGACATAAATGCAGTGGTCTTTTTCAAAGGGGTCTAATTCCCTGTAGTCAACAACAGTTATTTTCTTGTCAAGCTCTTTCCTTACTTCCCTAAACAAATCCCTTGGATTTCTGGAAACATCTATGCTTCTTGCCTTGACGCATAATATCCCAAAGCCGTCTTTCTTCAGGAAAGCATCGCAGTTTTTCAGAAATATCTCGACCTGGTTCTTCTGCGCAATGTCCTGGTAGACAACATCAGCTGCAAGAACCTTGTCAAAATACTTCTCAGGGTGGTTTGCATCAGCTAGTATAGGAGCTAGATTCTTTCTTTTCTCGCAAAGAAAAACAAAATCCCTTGCAACCCTCGGTGCAAACTCAACAGCAAATATAAAGCCGTTGTTTCCTACCAGATCAGAGACATGGGAAGGTGTTGTTCCTGTGGAAGCGCCTAAATAAAGAACCCTGCTTCCTGGCTTTATTCCAATCTGAGATACTCCTTTTATAATGGCGGCAGCAAGCTTGGATTTTCTTAAATCCCATTCCCTAAACTCTTCCTTGCCTGCTTTAACTAATTTTTCCGAGTAAACTGTCTGCCCTGGAACAAGGTTTTTCGTATAAATATCTTTTCCATCCTGATAAATCCCTTGGAATTTGTGCTGCTTCATTTTAATTTGCCTATCTTATCCTCCACTTGTTTCTTTAGCTTCTCTCCTACAAACTCGCCTTTGAAATAATCAACTTTTGCTGCAATGCTTAATTTGTCCGCCAAGATCCTTGCAGCCTTTCCCTTGTTGTTTTTGCTTGCCTTTACAATCAGCTGATGCTCAACAATAACACCATGCTTCGGAACCCTGCTTCCTGATCTTAGATGCCTGAATAATGCCTTTTCTGCACCCAAAAGCTGCACAGTAGAAGCTGGAAAATTCGCAAGCTTCTGCAAAGATCCCGCAATTGCCAAAAGCTTTGCTGCAATCAGGCTTCCTGCTATCGCTGTTATATTAGGGCATTCCTCCTTCATTATCTTTTCAAGGTAAATTTCATGCTCTTTTCTTAGCTTATACAATTCCTCGACCCTTTTTGCCAGCCTTTTCATCTCATCCAGATCCTCTTTCCTTGCCTCCCCTCCCATTGTCTCGCTTATTTTTCTCTCCTTCATCAATGCGCTCCTGTCCTTCTGCTGCAGCAATTCTGTAAACTTATCATGGCTCTGTATGCCTTCAGATAATTCAGGGAAATAATAAGAATACCATTCCCTTAATCTTTTTACAAGAACATTTGTAACCTTGTCCAGTTCCAATATGTTGTTTATTGTCTGGATAATGAAAGTTTCCCTTTTCATGGAATGTTTTATCTTCTTCCTTGCAATTGCTATAGTAACTTCCCTTAGCTGTTTCAAAAAGCCTTTCTCTACCAATGTTTGTGAGATTTTTGTTAGCTTTGTTATATCAGAAACAACATTAACATTTGTGTTTTTCTCTTCCTTAAATCCAAGAAAATCAACTTTTCCGTATTTTTTGATAAGCTCTTTTTCCTCGCTTGTGAAAACGCCCTTCTCCAGCTCCAGGGAATAATCTAAGGGGCTCTTAGCCAGCCTGCTGTCCTTCAGCTTTCCATCTTCAAATACAAAGCTTCCAAGCGCATTGGAATATAGTATTGTCATGGTTTTTCGTAAAAAACACTGCTTTATAAAGCTTCCTTAGAAAAACTATAAAAATTATAAATACAGAACAAAAACAATAAAGCTTATGGTACTGGCTTATATAACCTGCAAAAACAAAAAAGAGGCAAAGGAGATAGCCTCTTCTTTATTGAATAAAAAGCTTATCGCCTGCGCTAATATTTTCCCTATTGAAAGCATGTACAGGTGGAAAGGGAAAATACAGAATGACAGGGAAGTTGTTTTGCTGGCAAAGACAACAAGTGCAAAATTCAAACAAGTTGAAAAAGAAACAAAGAAGATGCATTCTTATGAAGTGCCTTGCATCCTAAAGATAAATGCTAAGGTGAATAAGGAGTATGGGGAGTGGCTTAAGGGCGAGATCTGCTAAGGCTTTTTATTATTGCTTCAGTTGGCCATCTTTGAGTATTGATCGATGATACAGATACAGGATTTTCTGCATGAAAAGTCCCTTCAGTTCTTGCTGCAACAATAGCATATAAACTCATGAAGGTTTTATTCCTGGAGGTGTTATTATTATCAAAAAGGCCAAGCTCAATTCCAATATGTTCTGCTTCTTCCAATAACTGCCTAGCCTTTTCAACATAATCTTCCATTCTGGAGTAAGCTCCGGCGGCTCTTACAAAACAAAAAGCAATATTTGCACATTTTAATTCTTCAGGAAGATCGGAAAACTGATAATTAAATGCGGATCTTTCATAAGCTTTGCCAGCTGCTAAATCGCTTTTTAAAGAATCTGCACAACGGCCTGCATCTTCAAAACTTCCTGCGGCTCTTTTAAAAAGACCAAATTCCTCGTATAAAATGCCTGCGCAAATTCTCTTGATAAATGCGTTTTTGTACTCCCTATTCATAGCAAGGTTTTTCCCTTGAACATCAATTTTGTTAATTTCTTCTTCACTTTTATTTACAGGAATACGAATACCAAAGCTGTTTATAACATCCACCAAAGTACTAATTATGACTTTAACCATATCCAATCTACAGAATTAACTATTATTTATAAATTTTGAGAATTGCGATTAGTTATATGTGGAAATTTGTATTCAACAATAACTTTCTTTGCCATTTTCTGTATTCTTGGATTTCTTATTTCTATCTGCTGCTTTTTATCTTCTCTCCTTTCTTTCCATTCTGCATTTTTTGCTTCCCTTATTCTTTTCCTTACATAAGAAACTCCCTTATGCAGCAGGCAATACATCGGATCACCATGCATCCTTTCATTCTTAGCTATAGCTTCTGCATCTCTGATTAACCCATATGCTTCTTTAAGCGCATCTCTGCTGTTGAATATTCTCCCATAAGCTTCAGCTGCTCTTAATGAAGCATACATTACGTTCTTCTCTTTTTCTACATATGGAAGATTAGATTTTTCATAATTCATAACCGCAAGATCAAGCAGCATTGCTATGTGCTTTGGATTATCGGAGTATCCTGCAGCCTTTGCTGAGTAATAAGCAGCCATAGCACGGTGGCCTAGGTTTCTGGCAATTGTTTCTGCGCAAAGCTGGCTTTCAAATGCGTTTTTATTGTCTCCGCGCTTGGTATATTCATCTGCAAGTCGATCAAAGCTCCTTGCAAGATCAAGCCTAACAATAAAAGGGTTATTTGCTTCATGTTTCCTTATTATTTCTGCAATAGTTGACGCTGTGTTGTCCATTTCAAAGGAGTGAAAAAATTACCCATATATAAAGTTTAGCATTTAGTCTTTTCTTGGTTCCAAGAATTCCATCATTAAATGTGTTCTTGTATCGACTATTCCCAGAAGATTTTCATAAATATGATTGCTCCTTCTAAGGTCTTGTTTCTCTGCTTCCATAAGTGATTTTTCTATACATTCCTTTGTTCTGTCATTAAACAGCTTTATTTTTGCATAAATAAGCAGACAATCAAAAAAAGTAATAAGATTATTGTTTCCAGGTATGTAATCTTCAAGCTTATATTGATTTTCACAGGCTACCCATGAATTGCATGCTGCAGCCTTAAGCAATGAAAAGGCTATGTAAGTATTTTTATCTGCTTCTGCAATATCAGCCTTTCTGTAAATATCAGCAGCCTTTAGATAAACAACTAATCCTTCATAATTTAGTTTTAAATTATCTGCAAACTTTCCTGCTCTTTCAAAAGAATAAGCAGAACTTTTAAAATCACCTAATCTTTCAAAAAGCACGGCAGCAGCAAATCTCTTATGAAATGCTTGTAAAATTTCTGAGTTCCTTTCTTTTCCGCGTTTTCTTGCCGCTGCTTCGGCATGATTTTTTGAGCCATGATCAAGCTTCTTTGCACTATAAATTGTTGCGGCATTATCAAGAAATTTACCTATACCATTATGCTGCTGAACTATGTCTTCCACAGTTAATATACTGGCCCCCATTAATGCTAGGAAGACGTTTTTATTTATAAAATTTGCCTATTCTATAACAGTGCCTTCAAACTTTTCTCCTTCAAGAATTTTTCTTAGATTCCTTATATCCCTGCCATCAGTTATTATGACCCTTAAGCCAGCTTCTTCTGCCAGCCCTGCAGCAACAGGGTCAAAAGGATAGTTTCCGCCAGGGTCAAAAATATTGCCTACAATCTTCCTGAACTCCTGCCATGTTGCTCTTTCAATCTTTTTAGCATCCTTATGCTTTTTAGGGTCTTTTGTATAAGCATATTTTACATTAGATAGGTTAATTAAAGTATGCGCACGATAAGTCTTTGCTAAATGCACAGTGTCAACATCAGTGCTCCATCCTGGCTCGTATCCAGCTGCAACAAGCACAGGCTTGTCTGTTTCAACCTTTTCTTCCGGGTTTCCCAAAACCTTTTCATATGCATGCTCTCCGAACATCGCCCTTACCAACTCTGCATTTAATCTTGTTGCCGCAATGCCAATCCAATCCAAATCCTCTCTTGAAGGATGGGAAATTTCCTTTGCAGAGTTCTGGTAAAGCCTGCATATCATACCTCCTCCGCATACAACAATGACTTTATTGCCTTTTATGGCAAAATCAAGAACAAGGTCTTTAAACTGCCTGAGAAAGTCCTCATCAATTTCTTCAGGAACGATTATTGATCCGCCCAGTGATAAAACAATTGTTTCCATTTTAAATATTTTAATTATCCTTCATCAATATCTCGACAACAGCTGCAAACGCAGGCCTTGTCAAAAAGACTCCGAATGAAACTCCTGCAATTGTTGTGAAGGCAAAGCCTTTCAGCATTCCTGCACCTACAAACAACAAAGGAATCATTGCAACCACAAGAGTAAAGTATGCTGCCATTATAATGAAGAACGCCTTCTTCAACTTTTCTTTCCAGTTGTAAACAGTAGCTGTGGTTCCTGCAAGTATTTCATCTATAATAACTATCTGGTCATCAACACCAGTACCAGCTGAAACAATAATTCCTGCAATAGCAGCAAGGTCCAGGTTCCATCTTATTAATGCTGCTAATCCAAGCAGCAATACAATCTCAGATGCCATTGTAAATACCATCGGAACAGCAACTTTAGGGCTTCTGTACCTTATGAAAACAACAATCGCAACTGACAAGATTGCCAAAGCGCTGACAAGTATTGCGTTTTTTGTAAACTCCTCTCCTAATGAAGAAGATATTGCATCTGTTTTTACAATCTCCAATTTGATAGGCAGGCTTCCTGTAATCATGATGGTCTGCAGCCTTTTCATATTCTTAAGGGCATCATTCATAGCATCCTGTTCTGTTGCTCCTTGCCCTGAGCCTGAAATTGCAATCTCAGTGGTTGCCCTTCCCCTCAGCTCTGCCCCTATTCGCAGGCTGTCTACTTCCTGGTCGTCAAGAAGAAGAACCAAAGATTCATTTAAATAATCCTGATTGTTTTCTGTTATAACAGGAAGCTCAGCTGTAATGTCTGCATGCTTCTTTGCTGCTTCAGGGCTTAGGGAAATTGAAAACAAGAAGCTGCATGCCATTCCTTCCTGGAATCTGCTACAGCCTGTTCTTGGGTCTATTCCTGAACAATCAGCTGTCCTGCAGACATAAGTAATATCTTTTCCTCCTTCAAAAACAGTTTTGTTTCCAACCCTTGCTTCAAACTTTCCCTGCTTTGAGATCAAATCTTTTACTTCTTCCTCATTAAAACCTGCAATTTCAATAAGGATAAACTGCTCTCCTGTCAAGTCTCTTGTTTTTGTTACAATAATGTCTGTTAACCCAAAAACATTAAGCCTTTGCTTCATATTGTCCAGAAGTATCTCCATATCGCTTTCATTTAGGGGAACTTCAGGCTTAAGCAACACCCTTGTTCCGCCCTGCAGCTCTAATCCTTTGATAAGGTTGTTTTTTGGAGCAGGATAAACCCTCAACCCAATGTCTTCTGGCCCCAAGATGTTTGTTTTTGTTTTTTTGACAGTGATATATTTTATTTTTGTTTCATTTACCTTGACTATTTCTCCATCAACTTCTTTTTCAGCTTCAACTGTTTCATTAATTGCTTTTCTTTCTGTCGCATTAAGCTCTATCACTTCCATGTCTGCTTTTACTGTTAATTTAAACAAGCCTTCTGTTGTCAGGATTGTAACAGTATCGTTTATGCTCAAAGAGTTGGCAAAGTTATAGTAGTCTTCCTCTGTTTCAATCGGCCTGTTGTTCATTGTAAGGATGACTTCCCTTGACATAGGAGAAGCTGTTGGAAGCGGATTTACCATTCCTGCACTTGCCGCAGAGCTGTTTCTTACTACTGACCTTATTGCAACACCTTCTGCCCCCGGTGTTGGCCTTATTGCCAGAATTGCAAGTATCAAAAATATAAGAAGGATTATTACTCTTGCACTCTTAAAGATTTTTTTTGCCTTGCTCATTTTTCTCCAAATACATTCTTAATATACCTACATTCTGTATCCATGTGTTTATAATATCAACCAATAATCCTATAAATAAGATAAGCATGATCTGCTTCAATACTTCTGACTGTGAAAAGAAAAGCCCCATCACCAATGCAACCAGGGTTATTACCTGCATTGTCAATCCTGTTTTGATGGCACTGTAGATTGCGTCCATTACAGTTCCCTCTTTTCTTCTTAATACCCTTGTTGAAAGAAGTATGTCTGTGTCTACAGAGTATCCTATAAGCATCAAAAATGCTGCAACGCCTGCTGTTGAAAGCTTCATTCCTGTAAGGTTGAATATTGCAAGCGTTATTACAATATCTGAAAAAGCTGCAAGGATAACAGCTACGCTTGGGATGCTATATTTTATGAAATAGTACAATGTTACTATGCCAAGCACCAAGGCAATGGCATATGAGAATATGCTGTCAGCAAAGAAAACGACCAATGCGGCAGTGAATGAAAGGGCAACAACAATTATTTTTGCCATTGTGTTGTTTGCAAAGCACAGGAAAACAACTGCTCCCATAAATGCAAATGCCATTATCAATGCTTTGAAAATCTGCCTGAAAAAGCTCTCCCCAAGCGAGGGGTTTATCATATTCAGGCTGTAATCATCTTTTGTTAGCTTCAGCTGGCTTTCAATTGCGCTTGCAAGCTCCCTTTGCTTTTCGCTTTCAGTTATCCCTGCATCAACTATCAGACCTGCCTGCTTCCCGGCTGCTGTAATGGTTCTTACAGCAATGTCATTTACCCCGACTTCCTGAATCAAGGCCTCCTGCAAAGCCAGCGGAGGATAGTCTGCATTCGGTATTGTTATTGTAATTCCTCCTTTCAAAGAAATCCCTTTGTTTACAAAATCGCCTGTTGTTGATATTTGGTATCCTATTTGAGCTATTGTGAGGATAAGGAGCAATATAGGAATTATCAGAAGCTTTTTGTAATCTCTTTCAAAAATAAGCTTTGCTTTTGTTAATTTCTGCTTTTCCTGTATTTTGGGTGCTTCCTCTTTCTGAAGCTCTTCTACGCCCTCTGCAAGCCCCTTGGCATATTTTAGCCTTGCCTTTTCTCTTCTTTCTTTCTTCCTGGACATGGTTTGAGAGAGAAAAGGGGTGTTTATAAAGCTTTTTGCTTTGCGATTAAGTCAAGTTAAGTGCCAATGCTGCCAAGCAACGGTTTCGTCCGTTGACACCGAGATTAGTGCAGGATTTCACTGCGTTCAATCCTGCTCCATAAGCGAACAGAGCGCAGCATTGGCACGAACACTACTTGACTTAACCTTGCTTTGCTTACTTTACCTTCTCTATAAACAGCTTTTCAAGGGTTTTGCCTTTGCTTAGCAGCTTAGATGTCTTTCCTTCCTCTACAAGCTTTCCTTTGTCAAGAATCCCCACATAATTGCAGATTCTCTGCACCTCATCAAGATTATGCGAAGAAAATATGACTGTTGCATTCTTTGTCAGGGATTTTATTATTTTTCTTATTTCATAAACAACCTTTGGATCTAGTCCGGCTGTAGGCTCATCAAGAATTATTACCTTTGGCTTTCCAATCAATGCCTGCGCTATCTGTGTTAATTTTACCATTCCATGAGACAGGCTTTTTATCTTGTCATTTTTTCTGCTTCCTATCCCCACATCCTCCAGCAGATTGGAAGCTTCAATATGCGCCTTGTCTTTTGCCATGCCTTTTAACCTGCCGTAGTAAGTTACAATATCCAAGGATGTCCTATTTTGAGGGATATCCGCATCCTGCGGCATCAATCCTGTAACTTCCCTTACTTTATGGGGCTGCTTCACAACACTAAAGCCATAAACAGAAGCATCTCCTGATGTAGGAGGGATCAATGTAGTAAGCATCCCTATTGTTGTTGTTTTCCCTGCTCCATTAGGGCCAAGCAACCCATACATTGCATTTTCAGGAACATTCAGCTGCAGATTGTCAACTGCCATAAATTTCTTTCCGAACCTTCCTCCGTATACTTTTGTAAAACTTGTATTTATTATCACAAGTCGCACCTTTTGAATATTTTTAATGTCAATACCAATGATATTAAAGTAAACAACAACAGCACTAAAACACCCACCCATAATACGGCTCCGTTATTTAAAAAATCAAGGCCTGCCTTAAAATAATTGAACGGGCTTATCCATTTTGTATAGCCTGTGTACAGGAACCCTACCAAAACAACATTGACCAGTAATGCAAGCCTTGTTGTTGATGCAGGAGATTTTGTTGCAGAAGAAACAAGCAAAACAATGCTTAATAGGCATATTGCATACAGGCTCAGGTAAAACCATGAGATGAATGCTTCGTAAAAGAAAAATTCCCCTAGTTTTGAATAAACATAAAATGCAATCCCGATATAAGTTAGGAAAACCATAACTGTTGTAAGCAAAGCTGCTGAAAAGAATTTTCCAAAGATTATTGCAGGCCTTCCTATTTTAGAGGCAACAAACCTTATCGATCTTGTGCTTATGTCATCTGAAATAGCGTCATGTGTTATGAAGATCGCAAACAAAGGAAGCATGAAAACAGAGATATAGTAAGGCAGGGATATTGAAAAAGGAATCCTTCCCTGGGTGAATATCAATGTGAACAGCTCAAGAAAGCTGCCTATTTTTATTCCAATAGCCATGAACAGGATGTAAGCAGCAATCAGAACAATGGCTTTCCTGCTCTTTAATGCCTGCATACATTCATCAAGGAATACAACTCCAACCTCTTTTATTGCCCTCATTGCTTTTGTTTTTTATTTTTGTTTGTTTTTTGTTTTGCTCTTTAGCTTGTTCTTTTATATAAATAGTTTTACTTTCTTTAGCTTTCTTCAGGATAAACCTCGCTCTCTTTCATTATGTTCCTGTTTTCAGGCGAAGTGGCAAAGCGGCATTTGATATATACATCTGTTTCATCGGCCGGAGCTGCAAATCCGGCAAAGCACTCTGTGCATATAGTTGTTATGCCACCAAGCTGTGTGAATTTCAGCGTCATGCTGTCAAATCCAATATCATCATTAGCATACCTGCACTCTGCCTCTTCTCCGATTGCAGACATATTAAGCACTACCTCAACTGCTTCTGTGTTTACTCCTATTGTTTTTTGTGAGATGTTTATTTTTGACAAATCTCTTACCGTAATCCTGTTATTTCCTTCATTCTCCCTTAAAACAAAGCCTGAAGGATCACCAACTACATTAAAATCTTCTGACTTTCTTAATTTAATCGAGTAGCTTTCATAATGCTCAGGGTGGTCAATGCATTTTACATACACTTTGCTGCTGATTTCTTCCTGTGTAAAGTCTTCATGGCATAAGTATCCTGCCAAAGCATCATACAAAGATGAATCGCACTGCATTGGGCTGCTAAGCATTGTGTTTATCTCTGCATCGCTTCCAATATTATAGTAGCATTCAGCCAGCTCGCTTACATAAGCCTGCAGCGAAACAATTCCTGCGCCTTTATCAGCTGCTGAAAACGCGTATATTTCTGGAGCAGTGTCAACTAATGGAAGCGTAAATGGGGGATTGGGGTTTATCTTAAACCTTATGAATGTAACTCCGCCAACCTGCCTCTTTCCGTTTTTATCTCTGCATGTTATGAACGCATGATACTCATTTCTCGGATCAACAGCAGACATCAGTATGTCTTCAATTGCATTCTGCGCTGCATAACCTAAAGTATCTCGCAGCGTTGGAAGAATTTCTTCCTTGAAAATCCTTTTGTTTTCGTCCAGCTCTTTTATTACTTTATTAGGATCCATCTTGCAGTCGTCTCCAAGCTTTTCAACGCATTTGTCATATTCTTCAAGAGTGTCTTTCTTTATTCTTTCAAGCTCTTCTTCATATCTTCTTTGTATATTGTCAACGTTTATAGGGAAAATACCTGCCATTGCGTCAAGCGGAAGCAATAAAGTCTGCAGCACCTCTACGCTGTTGTAAGGAATGCCCATCCTGTGTGCTGAGGAAAAAGTATAATCAATATTTGTTCCAGGCAGTGTCTGCGCATACTTGATGTCCATGTTTGGCATTGTTGTCAGCATGCACTGTGTCGCTACAGGGTTTCCTCCTGCATCTACTGTCTCAATCTCAAAAGCATAATCGCTGAATAAAGGAGGAGTAACCGTAAGCCCTTCAAAGCTTGACAGGAAAGTCCTTTCTGTTTCATAGCCTTCTGAAATCTGGCTTTTGAATTTGATGTAATAAGACCTGTCATCAGCTGTTCCAAAACTGCACAGCCCTACTCCATTTTCATCCTCTTCGTAAAAGCAGCTTCTTCCCAAGCTGTAGCACCTATATGGAGTGCAAGGCCTTAATGGGTTGTTGTTGCAGACTCCGCAGTCGTCTATCCTGTTTGGGGCGCTCCATGCATTGCACACAGAAGCTCCGACTGTGTAAAGCTCTATCTTCTCTCCAAATGCTAGCTGCCACATGAACATTCCGATGTCCAGATTTTTTACCCATTCTGCATATTTTTGAACAAAAACAGAGATATCTTTGTGAGTATAGCCTGGATTTATGAACATTCCTTTTGTTATTTCCACAGGATCTCTTTTTGAAGGGGAAACAGGCAGATTTAATTTGTAAGAGTATTCATCCCATGCAGCATCCTGGCTCGGGAAAATTCTTTCAAAAACATTTTGATGGATTTGGTTAGGAAATGTTGTAAAGCTTGGTGTAAACAAAGTGTTGTCAATGCTTGCCCCTATTCCGCTTATTCGCTCCCTGTTCAATCTTCCGTTTAGATTTCTTGACACTCCGCAGTCTCCAAGCTGACTGCAGTACAAGGCAGTGAA
This sequence comes from uncultured Methanosarcinales archaeon, assembly GCA_964459835.1. Taxonomy (GTDB): domain Archaea; phylum Nanobdellota; class Nanobdellia; order Woesearchaeales; family UBA12501; genus CAYWPA01. Next base: position 35,040 of record CAYWPA010000007.1, on the reverse strand, counting down.
GTCTGTCCATTTCTGCGGGCAGTCTGTCTGGTCGCATTCCCTTACATCATTTCCCCAGTTGCAGACATCATTTGCTGAAGCAGTATCCCAGAACATTAATCCTGGAGCAACTTCTGGAATGCATTTTCTTGTCTGCTCTTTTGTCTGTGGTGGTGGATTCAAATCTCCATAAGAAATTACCTGATCCTGCAAATCGCTCCAGCTGCAGTCTCTTTTTTCCCTGTCAAGGCATTCTTCTTTGTTTGTAATGGAATGGCATTCCTGCCATCTGTTCGGCCTGCATATTGCTGTCCTGAAATTATAGCCGTTAACATTATTCTGCTCTTCTGCGCAAAGCTCTGTCCTGAAATCGCCACATTCTTCCACATACTCAACTCCATTTGCGCAGTAATGTCTGTAGTGCCTGCTTCCTACAAAATCCCTTCCATTGCCTGTTGGACCCTCGTAAACGCACCAGCTTTCACTGTGCTTTCTTAAAGGCCCTGTCCATTTCTCCCTGTTGGCTGGGTCATCTTCATGGGAATAAGTCTTTTCGCAGCTTTTGCATGGGAAGCCATTGCAAAGCTCTTTTTCCTCAAAGCTTGCTGCAGGAAAATATCGTCCCAAGTCGCATAATCCTTTTTTGAATTCTCCTGTGCACAAATCTTCTTGTGTATTTTCATAAACATTGCCATCTGCTAGATAACAGCAGCCAAGGAAAGCATCAGGATCTGGAGAAGGCTGCGGTTCTGGATTTGCAAGATTTTTCATCTTGTCTTTTCCCTGCAAGCCAAAGTTAAAGAAATATATTTCCCTTGTTTCTGGATTTAATTTTTTTAATTTGTACAAAATATCCGGATAAGGCTTGTGCTTTTCAATTACAACCTCTGCGCCGTGCTCTTTAATCCACTTAACCTGATCAAAATATCCGTTCCTTAATTCAGAATTTAAAATTTCGTTTGCAAGATCATACATCCTCCCTAAAGGATATTGGAATGTTGCTCCGAATTCTCCTGATTTTATTGTTGTAGAATCTCTTACTATAGTCATAAGATAGTTTACCTTTACACTGATGTCGTCAACAGCAATGCTGACTTTTAATTCATAATTTCCTTTTTGTATATTATAGCCCTGCTCTTCAAATTTTGACAGTGAAAGATCAATGCATTGCTTTACTCTGTTTTTTATGTTGCTTTCTAAAGTGTTTTCCATTTCCTTTCTTGACACTAAATTATTTGTGCATTTGTCAAACCCGGGCCTTATAGAGCAGTGATAGTTGTAGTAAGTTGTGTTGTATTTCCTGTGCCTTCCTTCCTGCTGCAACAGGAAACCTCCGAATTCCCCTATTTTTTCAAATGCCTGCCTCTCGTTTGCAATGCAGCTTCTCACTAAAGAAGAAAGCGCAAACTCGTCCAGGACCTCTGCAGGCAAAGCAGCTTTCTCTGCCTCTTTTTCCGCAACAGCCTCCTCTGCCTGGGAAGTATAGTAAACAATAGTCAGCACTGTGATTATCAAAATCAGCCCCACAATCATAAAAGTTGTTACCTGTGCTTTTTTGCTCATGAAGCTGTCTCCTTCAATGACTCGCAGGATTGCCTTAAATCCTCTGAAACAAGCTTTGCACACAATGAATAGTCCTTGCTGTTAAGTATGAAACTTAGGTAGCATGAATCCTTTTTTTCTGTGTTGATTATATTTTCACAGTAATCCGGATTGCTTGATGATTTTGCCAGCTGATTAAAGCAAGCATCCCTATAAACATTGTCATCTGTTTCTGTGCATATCTGCGTTGCAGTATCCACATTGCTTGTTTCGACATCTTCAATTATTTCCTCTAATTCTGTTTTTTCTTCAAACTGTGTTACTTCTGGTTCTGGAGGAATTTCTTCACGCCCTTCTTCAGATATTGCTGTTTTGTTCTCTTCAAAAACAATTTCTTCAGCTGTTTCATTTGTTATGTTTTCTTCTTCAAACAATCCTTTTTCAAAATCTTCAAAGCCTTTCTCTTCTGGAATAGGTTCTTCAGGAATTTCTTCTGCAATTATTTCTTTCCCGAATTCTTTCTCTGTTATACCTGGGCTGGGCTTGGTAGAAGCTGGCTCTGAACTCGGCCAGAACATGTAAAGCCCAAGCCCAAATATAATTAAAGCTGCAAGAATATAAATCAATTTAGGAGTTTTCTTCAGTGCATTGAGGGCATTGTTTATGTCAGGGACAGGATATCCGGAATTTATCAAGGCTGCTTTGATGACATCGTCTTCTATCTTCCTTGCCCTTTGCTGTTTTATATAATTGATTAATGCAGACTCTTCCTGCATCACATAATTTATGTTTTCATCTACAGTATTTGCAGGATAGCCCTGCTTTAATAACGACAATTTTATAGAATTCAAGCTATAGCCGTCGCTTATCTCTTTCTGTATATACTCTACTAATTTAGGATCCATCCCTACCAACTTCTACCGAATATTGCAGCTTTGCGTATGATAATAGAAAAACAGCATAAAAAGCTTGTTAAGCATTCAGAAGTAGTTAAGGCTGAGGATTAAGAAGGCAGCTAAGGCTGAGGTGGGCAGTTTTGCTCTGTCCCTGCCTGATGGCCGTCTATGATTCCATCGCAGTCATTATCCAACCCATCGCATAAAGTATCCTGTTCCATGTAAACAAATGGCTTTACTAATACTGCATAATTGCACTCTGGAATTTTTCCGTCTGTTGTGCACGTAACCCTAGAGCCTGCGCATATTCCAGATTGCTTTGCGCAAGGCATTTTTTCTCCTGAGCTGCATTCGCAGTCTTCTTCAGCGCTTCCATCACAATTGTTGTCTATCTGGTCTCCGCAGAATTCCTGCACACTAGGATTGACAGCTGCATCATTGTCTCTGCAGTCATCTCTTTCTTCCCCGTTTTCATATTTCATCAAAGAATCTATAAATCCGTCTCCGTCATCATCGCAACCTTCATCTGTTTCTCCGTCGCAGTCATTGTCAAGCTTGTCGCATGATACTTCGGTTTCTTCGTATTTTTCCCCGAACTGGTTTTCTCCGCATCCGCTCCATGTTCCCTTGACGCATTTCTCCATCGCTCCCCTGCAGACTCCTTCTGTTGGATAACCGCTTTCTTCGCACGATCTTGTTGCCCCTTTTTCACATTCAGGCTTTTCTTTTCCAAAGCCGCTATCAGAGAATGGAGAAGCTTCAGGCTCATCACCTTGCGTGTCTTCGGTACAGCCTTTGCTCTGGTCACCGTTGCTCTGGTCACCGCACATTGCACCAGAACACATTCCTATCATAAAAATAATAAGGGTGAGAATAATGATGAAAAGTACTAAGCCAATTCCTCTTTTATCTTTTCTAAGCCTATCAAACATAAAACAGTTCATAGAACTTCAGCATTATAAATATTTCTATTCCTTCTCCAAACAAGCCTTGACAAAGCCTAAATATAAAGGATTAGGATTCTGCGGCTTTGACGTGAATTCAGGATGCGCCTGTGTGCCAATAAAGTAAGGATGACCAGGCAATTCAAGGATCTGCATTATAGGCACATTAGGGGCTTTGCCGGAAAACACCATTCCTTTTTTCTCAAACTTCTCTATATAAACAGGATTGCACTCGTATCTGTGCCTAAAGCGCATGTCTGCCATTGTGTTGCCGAAAAGCTTGTATGCAATAGTGCCTTTTTTTATCTCAACCTTCCTCAACCCAAGCCTCATGCTTCCTCCTAGTCCTTCAATTGCCCTCTGCTCAGGCAGCAAGTCAATGACAGGGTAAGGAGTGTCTATGTCAAGCTCTGTTGAGTTTGCATTTTTCAAGCCGCAGATATTTCTTGCGAACTCTATCAATGCCATCTGAAACCCAAAGCATAATCCTAAATAAGGAATATTATTTTCCCTTGCATATTGTATGCAGCTTATTTTTCCTTCTGTGCCTCTTTTTCCAAATCCGCCAGGCACAATAACGCCGTCAACATCCTTCAGGTATTCCTTGACAGGCTTTCCATTTTCTATCTCAGTTGTCTCAATCCATTTTACTTTTACAGAAGCATTGTTTTCAGCTGCTGCATGATCAAGCGCATGAAGAATAGATGCATAGGAATCCCTTAACCCTGTGTACTTTCCTGTAATTCCTATTGTTATTTCTTTTTTTGAATTTTCTGTTTTTTCAATATACTCTCTCCATTCTTCCAAAGCTTTTTTCTCTCTTTTTTCATCCACCATTTCCTGTAAATTCAGAATTTCAACTACTTCCTTATCCAGGCCAACTTCCTTCAGCAACAAAGGAATCCTGTATATATTTTTTATATTATGCACCCCTACAACCCTTTTAAGAGGAACGTTTGAGAAAATGCTTATCTTCTCCCTTATCTTCTCTGTTATAGGATTTACGCTTCTGCATGCAACGATATCTGGCTGCAGGCCAAGTGACATCAAGTTTCTTATTCCAAGCTGCGCTGCTTTTGACTTTTGCTCTCCAAGGCTTGAAGGCTCAAGAACATAAGTAAGGTTTACAACGCATACGTTTTCCTTTCCTTCTTCATATCTTAATTCCCTTGCAGCTTCAATGTAAATATTATTTTCAATATCCCCTACAGTTCCTCCGATTTCAACAAAAACAACATCTGCGCTGCTCTCCATTGCAAGCTTTCTCAGTATTCTTTTTATTTCTCCTGTGACATGCGGAATAATCTGAACATCCCTTCCCAAATAGCTCCCCTTTCTTTCCCTTTCCAGAATGCTTGTGTAAAGCTTTCCTGCTGTAATGAAGTTTCTGGCAGTTAGGTTAAGGTTCAGCAGCCTTTCATAAGTTCCCAAATCCATATCACATTCCATGCCGTCATCAAGAACAAAAACTTCACCGTGCCTGTAAGGGTTTAATGTGCCTGCGTCAATGTTAAGATATCCTTCAAGCTTTATCGGCGCTACTTTCAATCCCTTGAACTGCAGAAGCTTTGCCATTGAGCTGGCGAAGATTCCCTTGCCTAAGCCGCTCATGACGCTTCCTGTAACTATCACGTACTTTGTGCTTCCTATCTTATATCCTTTAGGGATAGGAGTATAGTACTCATGATCCTCTGTCTCTGCCCCTGCCTTCTTAAGCCTGTCCTGCGTATCCATTGTGCACAATCTATCACTCTCAGAATTCCCGTGTATTTTTTGTGTGTGCATTAGTGAGGTAGGTAAGAAAGGGTATTTAAAGATTTCTAAAAAAATCCGGAAGATTTTCAGAACCTTTCTTTATGAAGTTGTATAACAGCGTTTTCTATTCCCTGATACCATTCCTCTTCAACAGTATAAAGCCTGCCTTTGTAGTTTATTGCGCACATCATCTGTGCGGATATTACACAGCCGTCTTCAAGGTGGCTTTTGTCAGATCGCAAAGCAAGTATTGGAAGCTTAAGTGCTCTTGCCATGCCAACTTCAACTGAAACTCCTGAATCAACACTTGGGCCGCTGTCAAGGTAGGCAAAAAACATATCAGCTTCAAATAATACAAACCATTGGTTATTTTCAGTGATTTGGTCCATGTCTTTTTTAGGGTCAAGCCCTGCGGCATTTGCCTCCCTCATCGGCTCATATAATACAAGCTCGATTCCGTGGCTTTTTTTCACGCGTTTGGCAATATGCTCTAGCCTACCATATACCCTATTCAGAGAATCATGCAAAGAAGACGTAAAAAGAACCCCATTTGGAACATAAGCCTTAATTATGTTGTAGTCTTCTTTTTCCATAACTATCCGAGAATAGTAAACCTTATATAAAGATTTCTAAAATTCGATTAAGTCAAGTTAAGTGCCAGTGCTGTCAAACGCCGTGCTCTACTATGGAAGCGAATGCGAGTGATAATAGGTTGCGAGATTAAAGCCAGAAGCGAACAGAGTGCAGCACTGGCACAAGACACACTACTTGACTTAACCCTAAAATTCAAAGAAATATATGATAAGGAAGAATATAATTGTTCCTCCGATTAGTTCTGTTAATGGATGGAGCATTGATATTTTTTTATTGCAGCATTTGGTCCTGCCTTTGAGATAGATATAATTTATAATAGGAAGAGAGCATAATAAAGTAGGAATCCTTTTTCCGCAATTTTCACAATAACATTTGAAGAAACTTCCTAATTTTTTTCTTTCTTTAGACGATAAACGATTGTGTTAATTCCGCCCATTACACATACACACAAATACCATAAGATAATTGATTTTATCATTTTAGCCAATAAAATTCTTAACAATGCCCCAGAATACTGTGTAGCCGTCAAACGGCGGAATAGGTATCATGTTGAAGAAGAACAAAAACATGTTGATTCTTGAAGTCATGAAAAGCAGCGCATCATGTTTTTTTGGAAGCATTTTGTTCTTCAATGCGAAGATGCTTCCCTGCCACAAAATCAAGTTAAGCAATGGCCCTGCAAAGGCAATTAAGCTGTGCTGCAAAGGGGTTGCAAAGCCCTGATGAGTTACATATCCTGGAATAAAGAAAACAAACCCTAGGATTATCTTCAGCAGCACGCCCATTATAAGCCAGGAATAAGCTGCATGAAAGGTAGCTTCCAAGCCAAATGAAAGCGCAACAAACTTGTGCCCTAGCTCATGCAGTATTACAGCAGGCGCTGTAACAGCAACAGCAAACCAGAAATCGCTCTTTTTTTTATTTTTTAGATATTCTATCGGATTATAGTCATGCATTGGCCTCTTGAACATATCCATAAAGATATATCCAAGTATTGCAGTCATGATTGCCATGTCTAGTATTTCGCTTGGCGTTATAAACATAAAATGGCTGAAAACCCCAACATTTATAAACATTGCCCTAACCAATCGGTGCCATGGCACAGGCAAAAGAAGGAAGCAATGTAAAAGTGCATTATACAGGAAAATTCGATGATGGAACTGTATTTGACTCTTCAGAAGGAAGAGAGCCTATTGAATTTACAGTTGGAGAAGGAAAAGTTATAAAGGGATTTGACGAAGCAGTAAGGGGAATGAAAGAAGGGGATGAAAAAGATATAAAGATAAAGCCAAAAGACGGCTACGGAGAAATAAAAGAAGAATTGGTCCAGCCGATTCCAAGAGACAAGCTTCCAAAAGACAGGGAGCCGAAAAAAGGCATGACTCTTACATTAAAAGCTCCAAACGGTGCAATGCTTGCTGCAACAATAGTAAAGGTTGAAGATGACAAGATTTTTCTTGATTTAAACCATCCTTTAGCCGGGAAAACCCTGAACTTCAAGATAAAAGTTGTAGAAGTTAAATAAAAAATAATAAATTCTTATTTTTATTCAGCACTCGTCTTTTATGTCATTGATGAAGTTCTTTATTCTTCCTAAGTTATTGTCTGCGTCATCAATTTCTGTTATAGCATCTGCAACTTCGTCTTTTGCATCATTAACATCACTCTGTACATCACTTGTTTCTATCTTGTCAAGTATGCCGTCAAGGTCTTTAATTGCATCATCAAGATCATTGAACTTGATTTCAGCCTCCTCAAAGTTATCCATTGCCTCTCCATCATCCTTGCTCTTTGCATTGTCATCTACTTTTGAGATGCTGTTATCTACATCATCAAACAAATCTTTGATATCATCAATCTTGTTCTTTGCATCGTCTATATCAGTCAGGTCATCTGCCTCGTCTGCATCAGATGAGCTCGTATTGATATCATCCTCATCAATTGAGTTAACGGCACGATCTGCATTTTCAATAAAATCCTTTGCTTTATCAAGATGATCAATCATCTTGATTACTTCTGACACAGTGTCGTTAACAGCCTCGTCGCATGCGCTTAGCTCTACTGTTAATTTAGGAGCATTTGCTGATATTATTGACTCTGCGTTTATATTGCAAGTTACAGCTAGTCCCCTTAATGTTGCCTTTGCACTGTCAATAACTGCCTGAGTTGTCGCAGCTTTCAGCTTGTTTGTAGCATCCCTTACATCTGCATCGCATTTGCTTTCCTGGATCTTTTTCTCTGCCTCAGCTATCTTTGCCTTCTGCTCTGCAGTAGATGATTCGCTCTTCAGCCTTTGGTTTTCTGACTCAAGCTCTGCAACCTTTGACTCAAGCTCTTGTATCCTGTTCTGTGATTCCTTATATTTCTGAAGAACAAGCTTTAGCTTATCATTGTCACTGCAGCCGCTTACCAATAGAATAAGTACAAATGCTGTAAACAGCACCACTGTAGCTATTTTTGGGGTTGATTTCATCAGGGAGTAGGTGATATAACCAATATAAATATCTTTCTATAGCATCATACATCAACAAAATTTAAATAATCAGTGCATTTGTCTAGTTAAATGATTCCTTGGATAAAGCTTTATCAGCCTAAAACAATCAAAGACATAGAAGGCCAGGAGAGTGCTGTAAGGCAGCTGAAAGAGTTTATTGAGAATTTTAAAAAGCAGAAGAAAAAAGCTTCAATAATATACGGCCCGACAGGCTGTGGAAAAACAGCAGCAGCTTATGCACTGGCAAATGAGCTCGGGCTTGAGCTGATAGAAGTCAATGCATCTGATTTCAGAAACGCAGAGAATATAAAAAGCACAGTTGGAAGCGCGGCAAAGCAGCAGTCGTTGTTCTCAAAAGGCAAAATAATTCTTGTTGATGAAATAGATGGATTGTCAGGCATGGAAGACAGAGGCGGAGTTACTGCACTGGCAGAGCTTATTGATGAAACAGGATTTCCAATTGTCTGCACTGCAAATGACCCTTTTGACAAGAAGTTTGCTTCACTAAGAAAAAAATGCAGCATTATTGAATTCAATGAGATTAATTATGCTAACATTGCAAAGATTCTTTCAAAGATATGCAAAAAAGAAGGCATTAAGGCAGCGGATGATGATATCAGTTCGCTGGCAAGAAGGGCCGGAGGGGATGTAAGGGCCGCAATAAACGATCTCCAGAGCATTTCCCATGAGAAGAAGGAGCTGAAAAAAGAAGATATAGACGGGCTTGGGCAGAGGGAAAGGGAAGAGACAATAATCAATGCATTGCTTAAGGTATTCAAGACAACAGACCCAAACATAGCAATAAATGCATTTGACAATGTAGCTGAGGATTTTGACAAGAGGTTTTTGTGGCTGGATGAAAACCTTCCAAAAGAGTATGAAAAGCCTGAAGACCTTGCAAGGGCGTATGACTACATTTCAAAAGCAGATGTCATGAGCAGGAGAATAAGAAGATGGCAGCACTGGAGATTCTTGGTTTATGTTAATGCTTTCCTGACAGCAGGGATTTCTGTCTCAAAAGATGAGAAGTACAAAAAGTTCGTCAGCTACGGCCCTACGCAGCGCCTTCTGAAAATATACATTGCAAACATGAAATACCAGAAAAGAAAGGCAATTGCAGCAAAGATTGCTGAAAAAACGCACTCAAGCGCAGCAGCGGTAATTAAAGACACTCTTCCGTTCCTGCAGGAAGCAATGAGAAAAAACAAAAATTTTGCAAATGAAATTGCAGAAGAGTTTGAATTGGATAAGGATGAAGTTGAGTGGATGAGGAAGTAATCCATATCATTTATCTAAAAATTTCTCAATGTAAAACATTATCTTTTCTTTCTTTTCGGTATTAATTGAAATTTCTTTTCCATAGCTTGTTTGCTTTGTAAAAAATATCTCTTCTTTGATTAGTTCTTCGACCATGCCTTTAACTCTGCCTCTTAAATCTTTTGGAAATCCTTTTGGAAGATTATCTATTGAAGTATGGCTGTGCTTAAACTTGCCCATACGAGTCAGCTTATGCAGGATCTTTCCTTTAATTTCCTCATCAGACCACATAAAAAGTCCACCAAAACATACTTTGAAACAAAAGATTTATATACTTTTCTATATAATTTAACAATATATCTTTATGGTTAAAGGAAGCTAAAATGAAAGAAAAATCATTGTTATTGCACTTAACTGGAGAAATGCCGCTTTTCAAGATAATCGATTTCCTAGTAGAAAATAAAGGCATGGACTTTACCAAGTCAGACGTTGCTAAAGGAGCAGATATTTCCAGGGCTTCATTATTTAACTATTGGAAAGAATTAGAAGTGTATGGCATTGTAAGGGTTACACGGAAGTTTGGCAAGACAAAGCTTTATACTTTAAATTCAAAAACCTTGATTGTGAAAAGAATTTTGGATTTAGAAAAGGCATTAATTTTAGAGGCTCTTGGAAAAAGCCATAATAGAAAAGAAATTTTAGTGAATGCTTGATTTTTTAAAATGGTGCTTGAATCATTCCTTGACTCATTAGTTGGTTTTTTCAACAACAATATTTTTCCTTTAATAATTATACTCGCTACTATTTCTCTGCCGCTGTATTTTGCAGTAAAGTTTCTTGGCGGAAAAACAGGATTCTGGAGATCGATAGTTGCAGTGGTTGCAATAGACGTTCTTATTGTTGTGATAACAGCAAGAGTAAGCACATATGTAGGCTTGGCTGTCCTGCTGGCGACAATCGCTATATACAAGTTTGCTTATGAATTAACATACAAGAAAGCGTTCTATGCATGGATGTTGAAGTATGTCTTTGCCTTTCTGATAATATATGGTTTTAGATATTTTGGATGGCTAAGATAGGCAATATCAAGATAGAACAACAATCAATACTAAGCCTATGCATATCAGGCTTATCAATGTAATGCAGTATTTGTCTTCCATCTGCTATTTACATCACATATGGTATTTAAAACTTAGTCTTTTTATGAATTATTTTCTATATAGAAAATAAATAAAAGCCACTTTACCGTTGCTTCCATCTATGGAAAACATATATAAATCCAGCCTAATATCTAAATACCATGTCCAAACCAACAATAGAGGAGATGGCTGTTTTCTGCAAGAAAAAGGGATTTGTTTTTCCTGCTGCTGAGATATACGGAGGATTATCAGGATTCTTTGATCTTGGACCTTTGGGAACAGAAGTCAATAACGCGATAAAATCAGACTGGTGGAAAAGGTTTGTGCAATCAAGGCATGATGTTGTTGGGGTAGACGGCAGCATTATAACAAACCAGAAGATATGGCAGGCTTCAGGGCATTTGTCAAGCTTCTCAGACTTAGTGATTATCTGCAAAAAATGCAAATACAAAACAAGAGCAGATCATTTTCTTGAGGATTTAGTTGCAAGAAAACAAATTGACCCAAAAGACAAGCTTGTGCTTGAGGGAATAACTGCAGAAGACATAAATGATGTTATAAAAACTTACAAGCTGAAATGCCCAATGTGTAATGGAGATTTCAAGGAGGCAAATGACTTCAACTTAATGTTCCCTGTGCAGGTTGGAGCTGACAAGGACAGCGATTCAATAGCATACTTAAGAGGGGAAACTGCGCAGGTAATCTTTACCCATGTAAAGCTTCTTGCAGAGATTTCAAGATTAAAGCTTCCGTTTGGAATTGCGCAGGCAGGAAAAGCATTCAGAAATGAAATTTCGCCAAGGGATTTCCTTTTCAGAGTAAGGGAGTTTGAGCAGATGGAGATTGAATTTTTCACGCACCCTATGAAAAAGGATGACTGCCCTTATTATGATGAGATAAAAAATATGGAAGTCAATTTTTACGACAACAAAAAGCAGGCAAAGACAAAAATAGGATCTTTGGCTGCAAACAAATGGCTGAAATACTGGCTTGCGCTTGAGTATAAATGGTTCCTTGACCTTGGAATTGCAAAGGAAAACATAAGGATAAGGCAGCATGCTGTGCAGGAGCTTGCACACTATGCGCAGGCCTGCTTTGATATTGAATACAATTTTCCTTTTGGATGGAAAGAGATTTATGGAAATGCTGACAGAGGGACGTTTGACCTAATGCAGCATGAAGCAACATCAAAAAAAGACCTTAAGCTGTTTGATGAAGACACAAAGGAAAAAATACTTCCTGCTGTTGCTTCAGAGCCGTCGCAGGGAGTAGGAAGAGCCTTCCTTGCATTCATGTTTGATGCATATAATGACGATAAAAAAAGGGGAAATATTGTGATGAAGCTGCACCCTAAGCTGGCTCCTATCAAGGCAGGAATCTTTCCGCTGGTAAGCAACAAAGAAGAGCTGCTGAAAATTGCTTTAGGCATATTTGGTGATTTAAGAGAGGATTTCCATTGCCAGTACGACAAGTCAGGAAGCATTGGAAGAAGATATGCAAGGGCTGATGAAATAGGAATTCCTTTCTGCATAACAGTTGATTTTGACTCATTGAATGACAAGTCAGTTACAATAAGGGACAGGGACACCACAAGCCAGAAAAGAGTGAAGATTTCAGAGCTGAGAGACAAATTAAAGAACCTGATTGGCGGCAAAATAGATTTTTCAAAAATATAAATACAAAAAATACACAGCAGAATAAAAATGCCGAAAAAAGAGGATATAGGCTATGGAATTGTAATCGTTTTTGTGCTTATAGTCATAATTCTTATAAACCTTGCATCTGGTTTTACGATAACAGGCTTTGCTGCAAAAATACCAGGAGTAGACATGACCGATGTAAAGCTTAATGTCGCAAGCTTTGCAGCCGCAAATCCAATGGCAAGATACGCTGGTGTTGGCGCAAACATGTGCCTGCTTATTGACTTCGGGAATGAGAATATCTATTCTTTCGATATAGAAAAGACATCAGGTACAGTTGAAGTCAGCGAGAGCCCGAACAGCATTTACTGCGATGGCCTGGACAAAGAAGATATTGTAATAAAATACACGAGCTATGATGCTTTTCTGAAGTCAGTAAAAAGCCCTTCCTGTAATACTTTTGTCAAGGGAAGCGGAAAAGATTTTATCTACTTTCCATCAAAGCTTGTAAAAGAAGGCGGGGAAGTTATCTGCAATGAAGAGTTTGTGGAAAAATACTGCCCCGTGGTTGAGCAGTGCCTAAGCAACTGGCAGCTGCAAGCAAGGGGATTTAACTGCTGCCCCGGCGCAAAGAAAATTCTTGATCCGAAGCTTTTTTCAGATGAGTATTTCTGGTACTCCATCATAGGAATAGTTGTTTTGGTTATTGTAATAGCAGCAGGCATGTTTCTGCTTGAGGAAAGAAAAGAGGAAAAGGAAATAAAAGAGCTAATCAAAGAAGAGCATATGGGGCAGCTCCAGAATTATATATTTGATGCATTATATTCTGGCCATTCAAAAGCTGAGATAAGAAAGCACCTTGAAAGCCTTGGCTGGCCTGACGATGTTCTTGACAAAGCCTTTAAAAGGTTTGAGTAAGCATACACAGCCCAATAATGTACTGTCAAGTTAAGTGCCAATGCTGCCAAGCGCCGTGCCCGGCCAATGAAGCGGTTGCGAGAGTTCCTCGATTGCGAAAAAGAAAAGCAAAAGCGAACAGAGCGCAGCATTGGCACTCTGCTTGATTTAACCTCATAATAAAAAACTTTTTAAAACAGCGCCTATTCCTTGGTAAAATGCAAATAAAAGACCTACAGGCAAGGCAGGGAAAAGTAGACATTATGCTTGAAATTGTTGAAAAATCAGAGCCAAGACAGTTTCAGAAGTTCGGAAGCTCTGGAAAAGTCTGCAGCTGCAAGGCAAAGGATGAAACAGGCACAATTACCTTAACCCTATGGAATGACCAGGTTGAGCAGGCTCATACAGGCGATAAAGTCAAGATTTCTAACGGCTATGTCGGAGAATGGCAGGGAGAGCTTCAGCTAAGCACAGGAAAGTTCGGAAAGCTTGAGGTTGTTGAAAAAGGCGCAGCACCTGCAGCAAAAGAAGCTACTGAAGAAGCTTTTGAAAAAGAGCCGAAAGAAGACTCTGATGAAGAAGACCTTGATGTTGAAGAAGAAAGGATAGAGTAATGGTAAAGCCAGGCAAATACCAGCACTACAAAGGAAATTTCTACGAAGTTATTGGCATTGCAAAACACAGCGAAACAAAAGAAGAGCTTGTTGTTTACAGAGCTTTAAATGATTCTTCATTATGGGCAAGGCCAAAATCAGAATTTCTTGAAACAGTAAACATTGATGGAAAAGAAGTTTCAAGGTTTAAGCTTATAGGATAAAAACAAAAACCTTTTAAAATAAACATTAATCCAGAAACCCTATGGGAACGTAGCTCAGGCGCGGCAACGGCTTACTCCGTTGACACGAAGGTGCTATCTTCGCCATTTTCCAAAGGGCTCGATAACACATGGGAACGTAGCTCAGCCTGGGAGAGCACTACGCTGAAGACGTAGGTGTCCGGGGTTCAAATCCCCGCGTTCCCACTTATCCTTTTATCCCTCCTACAATAGTACTGGCTATTATGTTGAAGGTAACGATTACAAATAATGAAACAAGGCAATAGAGCAGTGTGCTTTTTATGAGGTTTTTTCCAAGCAGGAACCTTTCATTCAGTGAATCAGATCCATTTTCCACACCATTTACCATAATTGTTAGTATATATCCAATTTGCACAACATAAAACCCTACAACAATCTGGAAATAGAAAGTTGGAACTCCGTCTCCGAACAAGCTCATTATTCCCTCTGTCCCTGGAGCACCTGGAGCAGTTGCATCCGGTCCTGCTCTTTCGCTTATTGTCCTTATTTGCTGCCCGAGCTTCCCTAAAATAGTAGTTATCATTGAAGTAATTCCAATTACAATTCCTGAGATAACAGGAGATAAAAAAGAAATCTGCGCCTTCATTGATGAAATTATATCTGCCATTAGGTCTTTCAGCCTTTCGTTAACCCTGTGTATCTCTTTTATGTAGCGCGAAACATTGATGATTGCCTGTGCTGCAATCAATGGCCCTTTCTTTGCAGACTCTGTCAAGACTTTCATTGAGCTTTCAATTAAGTTTGAAGGGTAATAAACAAGAGCTCCATGATGAGGATCAAATATTGCCTTTTCAACACTCATTCCTAGGCGGGTGATGTTTGCAGAAACCATATTGAAGAAATCTCCTGAAACAGTCCCCTGCATTGATTCAGCCACTTTTCCGAAAGCAATCTCTGGAGGCAGGCCATCTCCCAATCTGTTTCCAAGCTGGAACAATGCTGCTGCAAACTCCTGCTCAAGCTGCTTTGCTTTTTCCCTTATGGCTATTACATTCTGGGACTTTAGCTTAAAATAAAGCCCTGTTCCCACACCAACTCCCGCAACAACCAGCAGGCTCAAAATAGAAGCGCCTAAACCAAATGGCCCTATTATGTTTCCTACGTCTTTTTCTCCTGGAGGGCATCCTTTTGATGTTTTATATCCCAAAAGGCTGTACTTTGCTTCAGGATTATCGTATGTAAAGTCTGCCTTTACTGTTTCACCATCGTAGATCAAGTCCCATTTTGTATCTGAAGTGAGCGAGTGAAGAATCAAAGGGATTAATCCTACAAAAATAAACAAAAAGATAAATCCAAGGCTTACAACCAATGGGTTCAGCTTTATTTCTTTTTTGCCAATGTTGAAAATAATGTTCCTGTACTTTGCTATTTCAGGGTTCTCCTCGCTTATGTCAGTATCCCCGTACCCTGTCGGACGTGAAGAAAGAATGCTTTTTGCAAGGAAAAAAACACCGACAGGCAATGCAACATTGTACAAAGCTGCAAGGTGGTACCATTTGACCTCGCACATAAAGCTGACAACAAGAGGAAGTATGACCAAGCCAAGTATTGGAAGAATAACCCCAAGCATATGGAGCATTGTGATTGGCGATTTCAGGTTCTGAGAATAATGCATCATCTTTTCGTATGTCTCTTCCAGCATCACTGAAAGCGCATTGTCAAGCAGTGCAATTCTCCTGTCTTCGCTTCCCTCATACAAAGATCCCTCAATCAGATGGAAAGACTCAATAAATTCCATGTTCCATTTCTTCCATGTCTCCAAGTATATGTCAAGGCTTTCCTTTACAGACTCGTACTTCTCTGTCTCAACGTCCCACAGCACTTTTTTCAGGTCAAGAGACAAAGGAGGGGCTATATGGTCAGAGGCAAACTCAATAGCCCTTTCAATATTTGATGTGTGCCTCATGTATGTCACAGCATAAAATATTGACAGAACCATCTGGTTGCTTGTCTTCATCCTCCAGTTGTTGGCAAGGTAGAAAGGCGCTTTGTTTAAAGCAGGAATCAATGAAACGCCAATTATAAGAAAGAATATGATAAAGAATGTTGACTGCACCAAAACATAGCTTATCAAAGAGCCAAGCACAATAACTAAAATAGGGACAAGTATGGCAAGGGAAGCTACACCTGAAGGAGTAGCACTTAGATGGCATATGTTTATGGCTTCCTGTATATCGGAAAGCTTTTTCTTGTCAGGAGAAATCTTTAGTATCTGCTCTGCAAGGTTGCAGGATTTTTCATACAAGTTCAGATGCCTTGGCATGTAATCTTTCTTGAAATCAACATATTCTTTTGTTGCAACCGGATTTATCAAAACATTTTCCTTTGGCTCTGTCTTGAACTCTTCTCTCATCCTCTGCTTGTACTTATGCAGCAATTCCTCTACTTCTTTCTTCCTCTTCTCCTTTTCTGTCATCCCTTTATCTTCTTCCTCTGCCATTTAAGAAATCCACCTCTTCTTATTCACCTCTTTTTTAACTTCTTTTTTAACTAGCGCTTAATCTGCTTTTCCAAAGCCCTCTTCTTAAGCTCCCTTCTCAGCCACATATCCCATTCCATAAATATCCTTTTAGGATCAACATATCCTGTCTCCCTTCTTATCCTGTCTGAAAGCAGGTGCATCATGTCATTGCACAATATTGTAAAAGGCGCTTCCAGCATTTCATAATCCTTCAGCTTTTCTGCATACTCAACAAGAGTCTGCTTCATCTTTGCCCTCAGCTCAATGTTCTGCCACACTGCATCCCAGTTTCCTGCAAAATCCTTTATGTTTGCAGCTATTGCCTTTAATGTATCGCTCTCTCCATTTATCAAGTCCTGTGAAGGCTCAAGCTGGTCTGTCTTTGCATCGTACTTCATCAGGTCAACAAACCCTCCCTCAAGCATAGGGTCGTCTTTCCAGTGCTTTCTTACCTCTGTTATCTGCGTTATTCTTCTGTTTCTGTGTATGCCATCAGGGCTTTTGATCGGGTTTGCAACAACGATTATATCGGTAGCCTTGAATGAAGTTTTAGGGATTCCTATGTCATTGACAACCCTGTCATATACTCCGTAGGGAGAATCGCCGTGGATTGTTCCTGCAACAACATTTGCAGCAGCTCCAACTCTCATCGCTTCATACAACGCGATTGCCTCCTTGCTTCTTACTTCTCCAATAATCAAAGATGAGTCTCCCAAACGCAGTGTGCTTCTTATTCCATCCTCTGCAGAAACCTCTGAGCTTCCTCTCACTAATGCAGAAGCAACTTTCAGTGACTGGATGTTGAAGCCAAGGTCTCTTAAGCTTCCTGTCGGCAGCTCCAGAGTGTCCTCAATAGTTATCATCCTGTACCTTCTCATTATCTCCACCATTAAGCTTGACAGGAAAGACGATTTTCCTGAGCTTCTTGTTCCTGCAATAAGCATGCTCCTTGTTCCGTCGATCATGAAGCTGAGAATTCCTGCTCCTAAGGGGTTTATCATTTTGTATTTGAAAAACAAAGGCAAAGACCAAGGCCTCTCCCTGTGCCTACTGAAAGAGAAAGCAAATCCAGTCGGGTCCAATGGCTGTGTGATTGCAGCTACTCTTGTGTCTGCACCTGGCAGCCTTAATTCTGTGTCAAGTATAGGGTTTGCCTCATCCAAAGGCCTTCCTGAAATCATCCTTAATTTTGAAGCCCATGATTCAGCCTCAGGCATTGTTGGAACAATATTTGTATCGCAGTCAGCATAATCTCCATGAACAATAAACAAAGGTATTCTTCCCAAAGGAGAGTTTACAGAAATATCCTGTATCTTTTCATCTCTCAGCAGCATTTCAACAAGGCCAAAGCCAACAGTATACCTAACTAAAATATCAGTTACCTCTGCTTTCTCTTTTTCAGTCATCTTTACTGGCCTGTATGTAAGCAATTCATCTATCAGGTCCCTTCCTACATTATAGAAAACCTCCCTCATTCTCTTTGGGTTTACAAACTCTGCCCTTGTTGGCTTGTGCTCTGCCATTATGTTTCTTGCGAGGTCAAGAAGGTCATATTTGTCCTCTGACAGCTTGAACTCGGGGGGGGTTAAATGATATAGATACTTTACATTGTTCGGAAATTTGAAAATGCTGACTTCTGTATTGCTTTCAATGGAATAGTTGTCTATCTCTTCGCTGTCTTTAGGGTAGCCGCTCATCAGCTTTGTGAACATAAAGTCAGGCTTGATTATCGGATGAAAGATTTCCCTGTAAACGCTTCTGTCCCCAAGCTTAAAGCCTTCTGTGTACGGCGTTGCAAGCTGTATTAATTTTGTCTTCTCAAGATGCTTTATAACATAGCTAAGGACTCCGATATATTTTCTTATGCAGTAGTCATCTTCAGCGCTGACTATTTTTGTTGATTTTATCTTTTCATCCCTTATAATCCTTTTCAGCTCAACATACGCTCCCACAGGGTCTTCTTTTATTTTTCTGAAAATAACATTCTGCAGTGTTGTATACCTCTCGTTCAGATTTTTCATGCACTTTCCGCCAAAGCTCAAGGCCTGGTAGGAAAAAATATCTTTCTGCTTCAGAAAATCATTGTAAAGCTTTGCAACTTCCAGCAGCATTTTTGTCTGCTCATATTCGTATTCATAATCCCTTTTCTGGACAAAGACAATTTTTGTTGCATTGCCAACTTCCATCAATGTTTCAAAAGTCTTTGCCATGTATATTGGCTCATTCTCTATTGAAGGTACTCTTAACAGCCCTTCGCAGTCTATTCTAAGAATTACTTCTTCTCCTTCCCTTATCACTTCATATACCCAGCTCTCTCTCTGTTCAGGCATTCTTCTTCAGGTCCTCCTTCAGGTTTTCCAAGGCTATTTCTATGACATGGGATTTGTTCCTGTACTTTTTCTTGTCCTTAAGAATTTCATCTAGCCATGATATAAGCTCCTTATCAATAGTCGCTGAAATAGGCCTTTTCATGCTTTTTCCTTATATTATAATATATATTTTTTAATGTTTTCTATTTTTTATAATATTAAATATAGTTTATATTATAATTACTATATAAAGTTTTGGGTTTTTCAAGGAAACTTTATAAACATAAAGCCGGTATAAGTGTAAAAAGAGGTGTGCTATGCCGGAATTTCCGTTGCAGCCAGAGTCAAAGGAAGAAAAAAAGCGCGGCTTTGGAGACTTATTTGGCCACAGGCCTGAGATTGCTGGCCCTTCAATAGAGCTTTCAGGACAGCTCAACAATATTTCTGCAAGAATGAGGCTGCTGGAAGAGAGATACAATAACCTAAGAAACAAGACTCAAGTAACAGAGCAGAACATCCTTGATACAAACAAAGGCGTTGAAAATGAGCTGAAGCTTATTAATTCTGACCTTACTGATTTCAAAAGAGAGTTTGAGGATTTGAAAGGAAAGGTAAAGCTTATTGTCAAAGAGCTGAGAGAATGCGCAAAAATAGAAGAAGTTAAGGTTTTGGAAAACTACATTAACTTGTGGGAGCCTATGCATTTTATCACTCGCGAGGAAGTTGAAAAAGTAATCGATGAAAAATTAAATCAAAGAAGAAGATAAAAAGAAGGTAAACTTTAAATATAAATCTAACAATAATAAGAAAAATGGCTTTACTTGACGATATTTTTGGAAAAAAGAGCAGTCCGCCGCCAATGGGCCAGGAACAGATGGGTATTCCTACAGAGCAGGTTCTTATAATGAAGCAGCAGGGCTTTACGAACAACCAAATAGTCCAGAACCTGCAGAGAGGCGGATTTTCAATTGACCAGATAAATGAGGCACTACATCAGGCAGACATGAAAGAAGCAGTTTCTCCTGCCGGCTTTCCATCAGAAATGCCGATGCCACCTTCTTCAGGAGGGTTTCAGCCTGTTTCTTCTTCATTTTTTCCTGCATCCAATGAGGAAAGGATAGAGGAAGTTGCAGAAACAATTATTGATGAAAAATGGAAGGAGCTTATGGCAAATGTATCAAGGATTGCAGACTGGAAAGACAATACAGAAACAAGATTAACAAGAATGGAACAGCAGATGTCCGACATAAAGCAGAGCTTTGACAGGCTTCATGAGGGAATTTTAGGAAAAGTAGGAGAGTATGACAAAGGCCTGACAAATGTTGCAACAGAAATAAAGGCATTGGAAAAAGTCTTCCAGAAAATCCTTCCCGGCTTTGTAGAAAATGTTAATGAATTGTCAAGGATTACAAAAAGGATGAAGAGATAACTATAGTTCTGCTTCTGTTATATTTTCATTTAAAATAACTGTTTTAACTTCCCCACCGCAAAACTTCTCAACTAACTCAGCCAATTCTTTGCTAATATTTTCAATTTCTTCTTTTGTAAAAGGAGGCAAACCTTCAATAACTAAAGCAACATTTTTTGTTTCATCAGTCATCTTTGTCTTGTCACATTCTCTCCAGTTCCATCTTCTGCATAGAACTTCTTTGTCATCAACATAAACAACCTCTCCTTTTTGTGGATTCTTTGTTTCATTAGAGTTTAGCTCGGTAAACTGCTCATTTCCAGAAGCAAACTTCAATAAAATGTTTCCATCAACCTTATCTATATCATCCCCTCCAACAGGAAGAATATGCTTTATGGAAATGTAATTATAAATATCAACAACTTTATTTATATGCTTTAAATCAATTCCATCCAAAATCATTCTATAAAGGTTTTCAACAGAGCATTTGTATTTTTTTGGCTTTGCTCCAAAAGAAGAGTATGCTTTTCTCCATACTTCTATTTTTGGATTTTGTGACAGATTTTCCTTATCAAAATTTGCTTTAATTTCTTCTTGTTTTTCCTGAATTAAATTCATAATTTCCTCATTAGAACCAGTATTATCAATACTATTAGCAATTACAATTCCTATGTTTAAACCATGAAAAGCCTCAATAACTTTATTGTCAATCTTAAACTTCATAAGAAGGGAGTTTTAATCAGAAATATATAAATCTTATCGTACTTTCCCTCCAAGAATTGCCATTGTAAAAACAGCAATCAGGAAAATCAAGATTAGGCCAAGCATTTTTGGATGAAAGAATGTTGCCCCGACGTTTGCTGAAAAGTCTTCTGTTGCAGTGCTTGTTCCCGGAATAGCGCCCTCTGCAGGCGCTTCTTCTGTTCCAGTCAGTAATTTCTGCCCGAAAACAGAAGATGCAGCAGCAATCACAATAACAATGCACACTATTGCAACAACCCATACTATTGTCCTGTCAGCTGTCAAAGCAGAAGAAATGTCAGCATCTGTTGCACCGAGCATTTTGTAAGCTATAAGCATCACAAGTATAAGAAGGAAAAGCATGGTAAACCATGGGACTGCTATTGCAATAATTGAAATTACATCAGGAAAAACCAAAACTAGCAAACCTATAAGAACCGCAACAAGTATGTTTAGTCCCCTGTTCTCGCCGAATATCTTTATTGTCTCAAGAATCCCAAACACAACGGCAATAACAAAAACCATTCCAATTATGACTTTAAAATTCTCCAGTATAGTAACATCCAAGATTGTTGCCATTTTATTTTGCAAATAAGTCTTTTAGGCCTTTTAGCATTCCTTCACCGGCAGTTTTCTTTTCTCCTCCTGTAATAAAGGTAACCACTAAGCCGAATACAAGAAGAATGATAATCAATGCCTGTGTATCAGGGTCTTCCAAGAAAGTAAACCAGGGGCTTACCTGCCAGTAGCCTGCTGCTGCACCGAAAACATACGCAACAACAATGAAAGCGACTAATGCTATTCCGCCTGATACATTCCCTGAAACCTTTGCTCCGAACAGGCCAAGCAGCAAAAGAACCATCACTAAAGCTATTATAACCAAGGCAATATTAGGCAATGCAGTATTTATTATGTTAACAACATCTGCTTGAGGCGGAAAAACTCCAAGGACATGGGGAATGATGACTGCAAAAGCCATCACAAGTGAAAGAATGATATTGTATTTTTTGGCAGCCTCATCTGATCCAAGTATATGGCTTTTCTGAAGTATTGCGAAAACAAGGGTAAAGACAAGAAAGAACGGAAGAAGAACATCGCTTAGTCCCAATTGTTCCAAAACTTCAACGCCTCTTACAAAAACATCGCTTACAGCCATGATAATCCTCTTTTAAATGAATGGTTTAAATATTGCTTAGAGGATATATAAATGTTTCGCTTGGCATACAAAGCCTGCTTAAGTGGGTTGAGCGTCATCAGGTCAAAATTCCTTTGAAAAAAACATAGAGCTCGTCGCGAGGGGATGCTCCCTACGGGAACGCAGAGCCTTAGAAAAATATATCAAGAATTTTGAAGACGCTCAACCCACAAAAAAATTTCGCTTGGCCTAATACTCTTCTTAATGACTTTCTTCATGAGAAGCAGGTTTCTTTGGCGCAGGGCTTTTTACAAGCCAGAAAATAAAGCTAAGTATTATCAGCAGAAAAATTATCGTTGCGACAGTGGTTGAGGTAAAATTATATCTAACTTGCTCATAGAAATATCTTAAGTATGATTTTCCGTCAGACCTTGTTAATGAATCAAGGAATATAAGGATTACGCCGGCAAACATTATTATGAAAAATAATCCTCTCTTGCTCTTTAAGTCTTCAAACAAGTCCTGCTTTTCTCCGAAAAACGTTCCGTACAGAAGCAGAAACATTATTGCAAGAACTAATATTATCAATAGCCTTGCTACTGTTATATTAATTGCTGCAACCATCTTTGCAGATGCTACTACTAATAATGCCGCAACAAATGCAACTATAGCATTGACATTTTTTCTTGTATACTCTACTCCCTCTACTTTTTCAGTTCCAAAAATCTTTGTTTTTTCAAGAACAGCAAAAACAATAGCGAATATCAATAAGAAAGGAAGGACAACATCATAAATCCCCAATTCTGCAAGAAAATCGATTGCATTCCTGAACACTGAAGGCTCTGCCATGGGTTATTTTCTGTAAGGTGAATATATAAAGGTTTTGGTGTTTTGGGCTCTGTCCTAAATCTCGCTCTGCTCGGGTTAGCATCGGCTCGGCTTTTGATATTTTTATAGAAAGTCGACGTTCCCCGTAAGGGACAAGCCCCTTGTCGACTCGACATATTATTCGAAGAGCCTCGCAAAAATGATGCTAACCTATATTTAGGACAGAGCCGGTGTTTTAGAAGGAAAACTATAAAAACTAAACAAATAAACCACATTGCATGAAAGACAAAGACATTGCCAATTTCTGGTACGAAGCTGGGCAGCTGAAGAGAGTAAAGAGAAGCGGCTGGTGGCTTATTAACATAAACGACCCTGAAAACGTTGCAGAGCATTCCCAGAGGTCTGCTATTATTGGCCATACTCTTGCAAAGCTTGAGGGTGCTGACGTAAGCAAAGTTGTCCTTATGTGCCTTTACAATGATTTCCACGAATCAAGGATAAATGACCTGCACAAAGTAGGGCAGAGGTACATTGACCTTCAAGGCAGCTGAGACAAAAGCGCATAAAGAGCAGACAGAAAGCCTTGGCGAGCTTGGAAATGAGATATTTTCTCTGCACGAGGAATTCCAGGCGCAGCAAACAAAAGAGGCGATAATCGCAAGGGACGCTGACTTGCTGGAAAATGCAGTGCAGGCAATGGAGTATATCCATATTGGCTATAAGGATGCACAGAATTGGATTGACAACATAAAAAAAGTTTTGAAAACAAAAAGGGCAATGCAGCTTCTGAAAACTCTTGAAAAAACATCTCCGAATGAATGGTGGAGAGGGTTAAAGAAAATTACAAGATAGAGATTTTATCAGAAAGCTTATTAAAACTATTGGAAAGGGCATTAAAATCTTTCTTAAGTTCTTTAAGATCCTTTGCCATTACGTAAACCATATTTTTAGTATAGTGCAAATCACTTTTCATTTTCCCAATTTCAAAGCTCATTTTTAGGCAAAAACCGACCAAGCCAATAGTGATTGTCCCAATAAGAGATATAGCAGTCATCAACACTGCTTCTGTTGTAGGGCTGTGTCCTGTAAGCTTGAGTATTATCCAATAAATAACCAACAATCCCAGAGCCCAGATGAATATTTTAATCAAAGAAGATACAAAAAACAGCAGTTTCTTTTTTGATTTCATTTTAGTGATTGTAGGGCCAATAATAACATCAATATCACCACGATAGAAAGTATAGCTATTGTAATAGGATCTGGATAAAAATCCAGCCATTTCTTGAAGGTTTTGGTGACATTCCCCATACATGTTAATAGATTGCAATTCTTTATATATCTTTTGCCGGAAAGATAGGATATTCTCCGCAAAACCTGAAAGCTTTTCAATAGATTTTCCTCAATTCCCCAAAATCATTATTGTCAATTGCCTTCCTTATCTTTCTTATTGTGTCCTGCACAACAAATAAATTATGCATAGAGGCATAGTGCTTTGCATTCGGTTCATCGCTCTTGAATAGATGATGGATATAAGCTCTGGAAAATCTTTTGCAGACAAGGCATCTGCATTCTTCATCCAGTGGAGCTTCATCTTTTTTGTAGATTTGTTTTGTTATTATTATATCTCCTTTGCTTGTAAAAATCCTTGCATGCCTTGCAGACTGTGTTGGGAACCTGGAATCAAAAATGTCTATTCCGTGCGCAACAGACTCAATCAAATCCTTTGGAGAGCCGACACCCATAAGGTATCTTGGCTTGTCTTTTGAAATATGAGGCAGGGAAACATCAATCGCCCTGTACATATCCTCTTTGGTTTCGCCAATGCATAATCCCCCTATTGCAACCCCGTCAAAACCCAAAGAATCAATGAACTTCGCAGACTTTATCCTTAAATCATCGTAAGTCCCTCCTTGTGTTATCCCAAAAAGAAGCTGCTTTTCATTATCATGCGCTTTCCTGCATCTCTCTGCCCATACATGGGTTTTCTTTACAGCCTCAACATTGTAATCGTAATCTTTCTTATATTGCGGAACAAAATCAAGCGCCATTGCAACATCCGCATTTAATATGTTTTCAATCTCAATTGCTTTTTCTGGCGTAACAATATGCCTTTTATTATCATAAGGTGAACGAAAGTGTATTCCTTTTTTGTTTGAAACCATTACAAGAAAATCCTTGCTCAGCATCTGGAATCCTCCTGAATCAGTAAAGATAACCTTGTCCCAGTTCATGAACTTATGGATTCCGCCAAACTGCTCAACAACTTCCAGCCCTGGCTTTAAGTAAAGCACAAATGCATTGACTATTATTGCTTCTGTGCCTACGCTAATCAAATCATCGTTATTCAGGTACTTTGCAGCTGCCTTTGTTGCGACAGGCATGAAGAAAGGGGTTGTGATTCTGCCGTGAGATGTCTCCAGCTCCCCGAACCTTGCCTTTCCGTCCTCTGCTTTTACTTCAAACATATTGCCTGACACCTCCTTCTTTTATATAAAACTTCCCACAAAAGATACTGTCAAGTTAAGTGCCAATGCTGCCAAGCAACGGTTTCGTCCGTTGACACCGAGATTAGTGCAGGATTTCACTGCGTTCAATCCTGCTCCATAAGCGAACAGAGCGCAGCATTGGCACCCTGCTTGTCTTAGCCCCACAAAACCTTTTTATATAGGCTAAAAACTTCAGTAACCTATGAAAAGGACCCATACTTGCGGAGAGCTGACCGATAAGGATGTTAAGAAAGAGGCAACGCTGCAGGGATGGTGTGGTACAAGGAGAGACCATGGAGGACTAATATTTATAGACTTAAGGGACAGGTACGGAATTACCCAGATTGTTCTTGACCCTAAATCTCCAGGCTTTGAGCAGGCAGAGCACCTTAGAAGAGAAGATGTAATCCAGGTAAGCGGCAAAGTAAGGGAAAGGCCAAAGGGAATGGAAAACCTTAATCTAAAAACAGGAAAAATAGAAGTCTTCTGCACTGATTTGGAAATCCTGAACAAGGCAGAAACTCCACCATTGGAAATTGATGACAGAAAGATTGCAAATGAAGAAGTAAGGCTGAATTATAGGTATCTTGATTTGAGAAGGCCTGAGATGCAGAGAAGATTAAAGCTGAGGCATACTGCAGCGCAGGCAGCAAGAAAATATTTGTCAGAAAATAATTTTATTGAGATTGAAACGCCGTTACTGGTAAGGGCAACTCCTGAAGGCGCAAGGGACTACATTGTCCCAAGCAGAGTTCATCCGGGAAAATTCTATGCACTTCCACAATCCCCTCAGCTGTACAAGCAAATTTTGATGGTAAGCGGATTTGACAGGTACTTCCAGCTTGCGAGATGCTTAAGGGATGAAGACTTAAGGGCAGACAGGCAGCCTGAGCACACGCAGATAGACATTGAGATGTCATTCCCTGAGCTTGAGGATTTGTATACATTGGTTGAAGGCCTGATGAAGGCATTGTGGAAAGCGGCAATAAGTTATGATATTAAAACTCCATTTGTAAGAATGCCATACAAAGAGGCAATGGAAAAATACGGAATAGACAAGCCTGACATAAGATACGAGCTTTTCCTTCATGATGTTACTGATATTGCAAAAGACTCTGACTTTACTGTATTCAAAGACACTATAAAAAACTCAGGCATTGTAAAATGCATTGTCTGCCCTGCTGACCTTGCAAGAAAGGAGATTGACAGGTATATAGAATTCTGCCAGCAGTTAGGCGCAAAAGGAATGGCATGGATGAAGGTTACAGACAAAGGGCTTGACAGCAACATTGTAAAATTCTTTTCAGACGATATACAGAAAAAACTTATCAAAAAGACAGGTGCAAAGGTTGGCAATATAATCATGTTTATCGCAGACAAGCCAAAGCTTACAAACCAGATACTTTCAAGATTGAGGGAAGACTTGGCTGCAAAGCTTAAGCTTTACAACCAGGATGAATTCAAATTCTGCTGGATCACTGAATTTCCTTTGTTTGAGTGGAATGATGAAGAGGAAAAGATAGAGCCTGCCCACCATATGTTCTGCATGCCTTTGGTAAATGATTTGAAATATCTTGAAACAGATCCTCTGCGCGTTCATTGCACGCAATATGATTTAGTGCTGAATGGGGTAGAGATAGGCTCAGGAAGTATAAGGATAAATAACCCTGATGTGCAGGAAAGGGTTATGAAAGTAATTGGATTAAGCAAAAAAGATGCTGAAAATAAGTTTGGCTTTTTGTTGAATGCTTTCAAGTATGGAGCTCCCCCTCACGGCGGAATAGGAATAGGCTTTGACAGGGTTGTTGCATTGCTTTGTGGAACAAATGACATAAGGGAAGTTATTGCATTCCCGAAAAACAAGGCTGCTGAATGCCCGATGGATGGAAGCCCTAGCGATGTTGAAGAAAAGCAGCTAAAAGAGCTGCATATTAAAAAAGAAGCTGCAAAGAAATGATTGTTATTTTGATTGTTCTTTTATTTTGATTATCTTTTTATTAAAGTCATTCTTTTTTTGTCATTAACAGATAAGCAATTATTCCGATTGCGGGTGCTAATGTGATTCCAGCAAGGAACAGTCTTGAGCTTATTATCCTGTCAAGCAATACGTTTCCTGTTGTAAGCTGCGCTTTAACAAAGCTTGCATAGGCATCCCTCACAGGGGAAACAGGAGAGAGGTACAATATCGTAAGCACTATAAGCGCAATAACCACTACAACAAGAAAAATCCTTATTATTTCAAGGCCTGTTTTTGAAATCTCCTTTACTTTTCCGGCTTCAAAAGCCTCTTTTATTTCCTTATCTTTCCAGCCTGAAATCCTCAGTTCGTTTGCTATTTCCAGCTTTGTCTTTCCCTGCCTAAGCTGCTCTTCTATATATTCATACCTTTCATCTTTGGCCATGGGAAGTTATTTTGATATAGTGCATATTTAAAGCTATTGTTCCAGCAACGTTAAGTTAGGTTAAGTGCCAATGCTGCCAAGCGCCGTGCCCAAATTATGAAGCAATTGCGAAAGCTCCTTGGTTGCGGAAACAAAAGCAGAAGTGAACAGAGCGCAGCATTGGCACTAATGCTGCTTAACTTAACCTTACAGCCATAAATTATATAAACCCGCCTTCGACACAGAGCCTTATGAAAGTTGAGAAAGAAACAATACTGGCTGTAGCGAATAATGCCAAGCTAAGGCTTTCTGAAGCAGAGATAAAGGAGTTCCTGCCGCAACTAAAAGAGATTCTTGGGAGCTTTTCAAAGATTGAAGAAGTCAATACAGACAAGATAAAGCCAAGCTTTCACCCTATTGAAATTAGAAATGTGATGAGAGAGGACAAGGAAGAGAAGTGCCTTTCTGCAGAAGAGGCTCTGAAAAATACACAGCATAAGAAAGACAATTACTTCAAGGGACCGAGGGTTGTTTAGCATGAAGCTTGCAGAGTTTGTAAAAAAAGTGCATAAAAAAGAAATAGATATTGTTGAGCATACGCATAAAGCAATTGAAGAAGTTAAAAAAATAAATAAAGAATACAAATACTTTAACACAATATCAGAAGACTTGGCAATAAAGCAGGCAGAAGCAGTAAAGAAAAATCCAAAAGGAAAGCTTGCAGGAATTATGATTTCTGTAAAAGATAATATCTGCGTAAAGGATGTTGAGTCGACTGCAGGCTCAAGGATTCTGAAAGGATACTTTCCTAATTTTAATGCAACTGCTGTGCAGAAATGCATTGATGAAAGGGCAATTATAATCGGAAAAACCGCCCAGGATGAGTTCGGCTTTGGAGGCTTCAGTGTCAATGTTGGTTTGGACTACGAAGTTCCCCTGAATCCATTGGACAAAGAAAGGAGCTGCGGCGGAAGCAGCGGAGGGGCTGCAGGCGCTGCCGCAAAGCTTTCTTTTCCCCATATTGCAATGGCAGAATCAACAGGAGGAAGCATTGTCTGCCCTGCATCTTTTTGCGGAACATCAGGATTATGCCCGACGTATGGAAGGGTAAGCAGGTATGGATTGATTGACTATGCAAACAGCCTTGACAAGATAGGAAGCATAGCAAAAACAACAGAAGATGCAAAACTGCTTCTTGAGGCAATGTCAGGCCATGACAAAAAAGACTCAACCTCTGCTGACAAAAAAGCAGAGTTTAAGGCAGGTGCAAAGAAGTTTGCAATCATTGAAGATAATTTCGGAAAAGGTGTGGATGAAGGGGTAAAAGATAAAATATATTCTGCAATTGACAAAGCAGGCATTAAATATGAAAAAGTTTCCCTTCCAACAGTAAGCAAGTATGGCATTGCTGCTTATTATCTTATTGCAATGGCAGAGGCATCTACTAATTTGGCAAAATACTGCGGAATGAGATATGGAAAGCATGAGAAATTAGAGGGGAACTTTAATGAATATTTCACAAAAGTAAGGGAAAATAATCTCGGCAAAGAAGCCAAAAGAAGGATTATCTTGGGAACATTTGCAAGGATGGCAGGATTCAGGGATGCTTATTATATAAAGGCTGCAAAAGTAAGGACAAAGATAATTGAGGAGTACAAAAATGCATTCAGGAAGTATGATGTCTTGATTTCGCCTACAATGCCTTTTATTGCGCCTAAGTTTTCAGAGCTGAAAAAGCTTTCTCCTTTGCAGCACTACGCAGCAGACCAGATGACAGCCCCTGTTAATCTGGCAGGGCTTCCCCATATATCTGTAAATGCGGGATCTTCCAAAGGAATGCCTGTCGGATTAATGCTAATAGCAGGCCATTTTGAAGAGGGTAAAATAATAGAGGCAGCAGGGAGGGTTGAAAATGGGGAATATTGACTATGGCCCTTTGGATCTTCAAATCGATAACGAGGATCATTTTTTTGAGCTGGCGAGAACAAACCGCAATTTTAAAGAATTAAGAGGCCAGGAAATCGGGCTTTATTATGATGAGTTCAATGAATGGTTTGCTGAGTGCCTCAAAACAATAAGGTATGAACAAGACAGGAAATTGTTTTATTTTGTGAAAAAAAACGGGATGCTGATGGAAGTAGAAAGAGGCATTTTATATAATATACTTGAAAGGGTTGTTAAAGCATTTCCTGATGATGGGATTGTATTAAAAACAATAGGTGAGTTTTCCACAACATTGGGTGAAGATGAAATAAGAAGATTATATCACTGTGCGTTAGAAGCATTCCCAAGAAATAAAGAAGTAAGTTTACACTAAAATGAAAACAGACATTGTAATAGGACTGGAAGTGCATGTTGAATTAGACACAAATACAAAGCTGTTCTGCGGATGCCCGACAGAAGCAGAGAATCCAAACACTGCAACATGCGAAGTCTGCCTAGGAATGCCTGGAAGCAAGCCTGTACTGAACAAAAAGGCTGTTGAGTTTGCTATAATGCTGTGCAAAGCCCTGAGCTGCAAAATCAATCCAGAACTGATATTCTCAAGAAAGAGCTACTTCTATCCTGATATGTCGAAAAACTACCAGATAACTCAGTTTGAAGTGCCATTGGGAGAGGAAGGAAGGCTTAAGATAAAGGGAAAAGAGGCAGGCATAACAAGGGTGCACCTGGAAGAAGACCCTGCTTCACTTGTGCATCTGGCAGGAATGTCATCAAGCGAGTTTGTTCTTGTTGACTACAACAGGTCAGGCAGGCCATTGTGTGAAGTGGTAACAAAGCCTGACATGGCTTCGCCTGAAGAGGCAAGGGATTTCATGAAAAAGCTGATAACTGTCCTTAATTATCTTGGAATTTTTGACCAGAAGAACTGCATAATAAAAGCAGACGCAAATGTTTCAATAAAAGAATCAGGCTATGTAAGAAGTGAGATAAAAAATATTACAGGATTCAAGGAAATTGAGCGTGCATTAAAGTATGAGGTTGAAAGGCAGAGAAAAGCAGTGAAAGATGGAGAAAAATTTGTGCAGGAGACAAGGGCATGGGATGCAGGCAAAGGCATGACATCAAGGATGAGAACAAAGGAGACAGAAGAGGATTATGGATACATAATTGATCCTGATTTGGTTGCAATTGATATAACAAAAGACATGATAAATAAAGTAAAGCTTCCTGAGCTTGCGGATGAGAAGAAAGAAAAGTTTGTAAAAAAATACAAAATTGCAGAGCTTGATGCAGAAGTGATTGCAGATGAAAAGCTGCTTGCAGAAATGTTTGAGAAGGTTGCAGAAAAGATTGATCCTGTTCTGGCAGCAAGGTGGCTGAGAAGGGAATTAGTAAGGGTAATGAATTATAACAACAAAACATTTGAAGATTTGGAGATAGATGAAAAGCACCTTATCGAGCTTCTTTCAATGGTTGAAAGCAAAAAAGTCTCGGATCCTATGGCAAAGAAAATATTAGAGTCGTTGGTTGTCAAGCCTTTTTCACCAAAAGAATATGTAAAGAAGCACGGCCTTGAGGCAGTCAGCGATGAAGGGGAGCTGGAAAAGCTTTGCATGGAAGCGATAAAAGAAGCTCCTAAAGCTGTTGAAGAGTACAAGGCTGGAACAGAGAAAGCCCTGAATTTTATCGTCGGCATTGTAATGAGAAAATCCAAAGGAAAGGCAAACCCGCAGTATGTCAGTGAGAAGATAAAAGAGCTATTGTCTTAGTGCTTTCTTTGTCTTCAGGCAATAATCTATTGCGCTTTCAACATAATTCTGCACAGGATCCTTGTCATTTGCAACAATAACTTCAATAACCTTGCTCCTTCCCCTTGTGTCTCTCTTAAGGTTCTTTAGCCTGTGCTGCATGTCTCCAAAAACCCTTGATTCTGTTTCATAGAGAATGTTTAACCTTTCAAGCAATTCATTCAGCAAAGAAATTACCTGTACTTTGTTGTCTTCTGTGATGTTATGCGCTATCGAGGAAAAATGGTTGTACCATTCCTGCGGAATCCTTATGATGTCCCTTATCTCTTTTGTTCCTCCATTATGAACCGAGTAAACTCTTCCAATTACAAAATTAATTGCCTTGCACTTGTCTTCTATGCTAAGGATGTATTCATCCAGATTCTGCTTCTCTGCTTGTTTTACCGCTGCTTTCGGCTCTTCTTCTTTCAATGCCGCAAATATGCCTTCTATTGACTTTTCAAAAAATCCCATAAAAGAAAGCATTGCCATGAAAACCAAGCATATCGCCAAATTAAGGAATGTTAAGTTCAGTATGTCCAGTCTTGGCGTTAATGCGCTTGCTGCAAAAAAGAACAGCACGCAAAGAACAAAAGGAAGAGTCCAGAACAATGCCCTGTTGTGAAGGAAATCTTTCTCCTCCAGGACAAAGCAGATGATAATGAAAAGAAAAGACGGTGAAAAGCTGAAGGCAACTGCTGCAAAGTCTGACTCAGAAGTTAAGGTTATGGATAAGACTGCAATTAAAAGAAGAACAAACATAAAGACTAAAGCAATCCCTTCTACACCTCTTTTTTCAGCCATAGCAATTATCCCTGCATATGATTATTTAAATATTCCCTATAATTTTATCAACTTCATCAGCAAGCCTTTTCTCAAAGTCAATTACTCTCTCTCCTTCATGCTTTTCATTTGCCAAAGCGCGAACCAATGATTTTGTCAGTTCTATCTCCTTCTCCCTTTCAAATACCTTAAGCTGCCCTGCATGCTCTTCAATAAGCTTTGCTTCAATATCATCGCTGCTTTCTTCATTAACATTTATTTCCTCAAACTCCTCACTTGTGACAAAGTTTGCGTTTTTCATTACAAAATACGCATTTTTTCCGTACAGCTTCCTGTATAGTTCTTTATAATCGATATCAGATGGCTTTCCTGCCTTCAGCTTTCCCCTTAGCCTTATCGTTACAATTGTGCCTGTAAAATCCTTGTCTTTTACCTCTTCATCAATCGCATTTTCCGCTTCTTTAGGAGTTTTTCCTTCGCAGTCTATGTTTATATGGCGATGTTTGTAAATTTCCACCGGTTCCCAATTTATTTTATTGTCTTCAATAAGATAAAATCCGCCTTTTCCGTATTTTTCCAGCTCGCTGAAGTTTGCAGGAAACAAAGCTCCTGGAAACGCAATATTCCTTCCGTCAAGATTTTTCCGCTCTATGATATGGATATGCCCTCCTCCATAATAGTTGAAATTTTTTGGCAGCAGAGAAACAGGGCTTGAGTCCATTTTTTCATATTCCTTTGGCTTTAATTCATTTAATGCAGTGTGGAACAGGAAAATTTTGTACCCTTCTTCGTTTTCAAGATTTTTTGTATCCAATGCTTCATAATATTTTCTGTCAAGCATTCCTTTTAATCCCAGCATTCCTGTTATCTTTGCACCTGTTTTTTTGTCAATTGTGAAATTTAGCTTTAATTTCCCTTCCTCATCCACTGTTCCCCTGCAGACATTCCTGAACAACCCGGCATTTTCCAAAACATCAAGCATTGTTTTTCCTGATGATGAGAAATCATGGGAGCCTGCTATGCCGTATACAGAAATTCCTTTGTCCTTTAGTTCTTTTAATTTTGCAGTAACTCTCTTTAGATTGTCTATCTGCGGCAAAGAAGTATTGAACAAGTCGCCTGCTATAAGCACAAAATCTACTTCTTCTTCTATGCACCTGTCAGCAGCCCTGCAGAACGCCTCTGTGCTTATGTCCTTTAGCTTAGGATCCCTCCAAGAACCAATATGCACGTCTGCCAAATGCGCGTATTTCATGGTTTAAGGGATATAAGGCTTGTATTTAAAGATTCTGAGGCTTTGGTTACCACTATATAATGAAGAATAGCATAAAATTTATAAATCGTGGCTCATTATCTGTTGTATCAAAGGTGCAAATTGGATTAAGACAGCAAATCTAGGCTTTTAAAGCCTTATAGCATCAAAATGGCAGAGATCAAAAGGTTGGCAGAGCACAGGGAATACGGATTTTTTGATATTATCAGGACTTTGGAGCCTGTTTACAAAGCAGCTGCTTATGTAAAGAAAGCTTTTGAAAATTACGAAGATGGCATTCTGGAAAACAGGATAATGAACGAATTCGTAAGTCATGGAAGAAGATGTGTTGGGCCCATTAATGTTGATATGAAGGTTGTTGCTAAAAAAGATCATGAAACAGGGCTGTGCAAAATACACTGCCAGATTTATGAGCATGCCGACAAAGTGCTTGATGAAATACAGCACACAAGCCTGTATGATGAAAAAAAAATAGAGTCGTTGCTTGCGTTTGACAAAGATAAGATCAATCATGTGTGGTCAAATGTATCAGTTTTAGTTGCAATGGCTATGCTTCACGGATATAATATAAATTCAATTTCTGTTGAAAAGCCTGCGAAGGGAGGCCTTAGAGTTTTGGACAACGGCAATAACATAGATTCTGAAACATTGCTTTCAGAAGCGATGAAAAGACAAAAATTATACATCCCTGCAAAATCAACCTTGCTTTCTGAAACCGGAGAAAATGGTTCCAGAATCAAGGAAATGTTAAGAAGCTAAGCAGCAGCAAGTTCCTGTACTTTTTTGTGGGAACTTTGTATTTCTTCAAGCTTTTTTCCAAACAACATTAAATACCTATAGCTTTTTTTTTCTTCTTTTAGCTCTATTTCAAATCTTTCCTTAAGCAAGTCAATTTCTTTAAAGAAAATGCGCATATGCGCGTTAAATTCCGCAAGCTTTCTTTCAAATTCTGAATGAGAATTATTTAGATCTGAAACGATACTGTATGCGGCCTTCATATCATCTTCCTTTATGCCTTCAAGTATTTTAGCTGCCAGATCGTCCATTTTTTTTATTTTAAAAATCATGATTTCCCAGTCTGACAGGATATCTGCGCTTGTCTTTATAATTGACTCAACAATTTTTTGCTCTTCTTTGATAATTTCCTCAAACTCTGCAAGCAATTTTTCTTCCTTTTCTTTTAAATGGTCTATTCTCCATTTTTTAAGCCCATGATAATCTTCTTTATATTCGTTTCTGAGAATGGACATCTCCCTGTCTACAATCTTAGTTATGCTTTCCCTATAATGATTAACTATGACTTTTGAATCATCCCGAAGCTTAAAAAATATATTCTGGTCTTTTTCGCTAAACTCTTTTGTTTCCAGGCTTAGGGATCTGAAGATTTCCAATAAAGCTGCAATTTCTAATGATATTTTATGCATTATGTTTTTAAAAATTTCTTTTTTTCTTCCATCTTCATCTATTTTTGCGATATGCTCCGCATCTTTAATATAAGCCTCCAGCTCTTT
>CAYWPA010000006.1:0-60420 GCA_964459835.1 uncultured Methanosarcinales archaeon | reverse complement strand
GGAGCCATTGATTTTGGCAGGAGATGTTGCAAAAACAGTTGATATTAATATAAATTTAAACGGCGGAGGAGTAATGTCAGGGGCAGATGCTGCAAGGTTGGCAATTGCACGAGCTCTTGTACAGCACACCTCAAAGCTGAAGCAGGTATTTTTGGATTATGACAGAAACTTACTGATTGCAGACGTAAGGTACAAGGAAACCTGCAAGCCTAACGATTCAAAAGCAAGAGCCAAAAGGCAGAAGTCATATAGGTGATACTATGATTATACCAATAAGATGCATGAGCTGCGGAAAGCCGGTAGGGCATTTATGGGAAGAATACCAGAAAAGAAGCCAGAAAGAAAACAAAGGAGATGTAATGACAGATTTGGGATTGACAAGATACTGCTGCAGAGCTTTATTTTTAGGCCATGTTGATCTGGCAGACCTAGTTGCAGAGTTCAAGAAGTTCTAGGTGCAATATGAAAGGCAAAATCCACACAAGAGTCAAGAGAAAGATAGTCCACCTTGGCGGAAGAAACAGAAAGGCTCGCCCAAAGACTTTTTGTTCAGAAGAGCAGGCTAAAACATGGGCTTCCAAGAAAGGCATCAAGGATTTTGCTCTTGTTAATCTAAAGTCAGTAGACTCTAAAGAGAAAAAGATTAAGGTTGTTGTTAAGGGTTGAGTTCTTGCCAAAACTTTAAAAACCTTTCACATATTCTATTCTTATGGCTGATTTCAACGAAATACAGAAGAAATGGCAAAAGAGATGGCAGGATAAAAGAATCTTCAATGTAAAGGAAGACCCAAAGAAAAAGAAGTTCTACTGTTTGGAGATGTTCTTCTATCCATCAGGAAAGCTGCACATGGGCCATGTAAGGAATTATTCTATAGGAGATGCGCTGGCAAGATACAAGAGGATGAAGGGATTTAATGTCATTTATCCAATGGGCTCTGACGCCTTTGGCCTGCCTGCAGAAAATGCTGCAATACAAAACAAAACCCATCCAAAAGAATGGACCTTAAAATGCACAAAGCAGATGGAGGAGCAGCAGAAAGAATTAGGACTAAGCTATGACTGGGATAGGGAAGTTATTACATGCATGCCTGAATATTACAAATGGAACCAATATATGTTTCTAAAATTCTTTGAAAAAGGATTGGCATACAGAAAAGAATCACCCGTTAACTGGTGCGATAAGTGCGGCACTGTCCTGGCTAACGAGCAGGTTGAAGATGGATTATGCTGGAGGTGCCATGGAAAGGTTGTTATAAAAGATTTAGAGCAGTGGTTCCTGAAGATTACAGACTATGCAGAAGAGCTTCTTAACGATATAGATAAATTAGGAGGCTGGCCTGAAAGAGTTAAAATAATGCAGAGAAACTGGATAGGAAAGAGCAAGGGAACTTTGGTTAATTTCAAGATAAAGGAAACAGGAGAGAATTTGCTAATCTTCACAACAAGGCCGGATACGATATATGGAGTTACATACATGGTTTTTGCTCCTGAGCATCCGAAAGTCCTGGAATTGGTTGAAGGAACAGAATATGAGCAAAAAGTAAAGAAGTTTATAACCAGGGTTGTTATCGATGAAAAGTTCACAAGGGCTGCAGAAGACAAGGAAAAGGAAGGCCTGTTTATCGGCAGGCATGCAGTCAATCCTCTGACAGGAGAGGAAATTCCGATTTATATCGCTAATTTTGTTTTAATGGAATACGGAACAGGAGCAATAATGTCAGTTCCAGCCCACGACCAGAGAGACTTTGAGTTTGCAAAGAAGTACAAGATTCCTATTAAGGTTGTCATCAATCCAAAGGAGTTTAAATTAGATGAAAATAAAATGTCAAGAGCTTTTGTTGATGAAGGCATTATGGTTAATTCAGGCCAGTTTAACGGGATGAAAAACACGGATGCAAAGGACAAAATAACAAAATTTATAGAGCAAAAGAAATTTGGAAAGGCAACCTTGCATTATAAGCTGAGAGACTGGCTTATTTCAAGGCAGAGATTCTGGGGAACGCCGATACCTATAATATATTGCAGTAATTGTGCCAATGATAAGGAAGCAGTTGTTGTTCTTCATGGATGGGAAGATAATTCAAGGTCAGGATTCATACCTAGTTTGGCTGAAAATCTGGAATCAAAAAACTATGAACCTGTTGCTTTAGATTTGCCCAATACAAAAACTCCAGACTTTGAAGAATGGATTTCTTTTGCCGACAAAAAGATATCGAAACTAAAGGAGGGCAAAGTAAACATTATAGGCCACAGCATGGGAGGGCACCTTGCTCTGAAGTTAGCTGAGAAGCATAAGATAAACAAGCTCGTTCTTGTTGCGCCTGTCGGCATGAAGCCATCTAAAAAATATTTCGGAGACGTTGGAAAGAAACTATCTAAAAAAGAACTGGATGTTTTCAAGAAGTATCAAGACAGAACACTGAATGTGGAGAAAGTAAAAAAGAATGTCAAGGAGATAATTTTCATCTTTGGAGCAAATGACGAATGGATAACACAAGAAATAAGAAATGATTATATTAAGATGTTTTCTGATGTTGCAAAAATTCATGTACTAGAAAATACTGGCCATATGTCAGAAAATGAAGGCATCAAAAAACTGCCTATTTTGAAAAATATATTTGCCTATTTACCAGTGTCAGGGGTAATACCTGTGCCGGAGAAAGATTTGCCGGTTAAACTGCCAGAGCATGCTGTCTTCTCAGGCCATGGAAACCCTCTTGCAGGCGTTAAGGAGTTTGTAAATGCAAAATGCCCTAAATGCAAAAAGGACGCAAGAAGGGAAACAGATACAATGGACACTTTTGTCGACAGCAGCTGGTATTTCTTCAGGTACTGTGACCCTAAAAACAATAAAGAGCCTTTCGGGAAGGAAGCAAAGTACTGGATGACCGTTGACCAGTATATAGGAGGGATAGAGCATGCTATCCTCCATTTATTGTATGCAAGATTCTGGACAAAGGCAATGCGGGACGTTGGGCTAACTAAATTTTCAGAGCCGTTTGATAATTTGCTTTGCCAGGGAATGGTCATAAAAGACGGAGCAAAGATGTCAAAGTCTTTGGGAAATGTTGTAGAGCCAAGAGAAATCATAGACAAGTACGGCAGCGACACAGCAAGGATGTTCATTCTGTTTACAGCTTTGCCTGAGAAAGAATTGGAATGGAGCGACCAGGGAGTGCAGGGATGCTTCAGGTTCCTGAACAGGGTTGCAAAATTAGTTGAGGATGATGTTTCAGGCATTGAGGCAAAGTTAACAAACAGGGAAAAAAACATTATAGGAAAGCAGCACAAGGCTATCAAAAAAGTCACAGAGCAGATAGAAAAGTTCCAGTTTTCTTTTGCAATTGGAAGCATTATGGAGTTTGTGAATGCAATTTACAAATATAAGGAGGGCGACATTAACAAAAAAGTCTATGATGATGCAGTCTCAACTTTAGCTTTGTTGCTGGCTCCATTTACGCCTCATCTAGCAGAGGAAATATGGGAGAATTTAGGAAAGAAAGGCTTTGTTTCGCTTGCCCCATGGCCGAAGTACGACGAAAAGCAGATAGATGAAAGAGCAGAGGCTGTAGAGGATTTGATACACAATACGATCTCAGACATCAAGGCTGTTTTGGAGCTGACAAACATAAAATCGCCGAAGAAAATAACTCTATTTGTTTCTTCAGCATGGAAGTATGACTATGTTTCTGCTTTGAAAAAGCAAATAGAAAAAACAAGAAATCCAGGAGAGATTCTGAAGGCAATGATGCAGACAGATTTAAAGGGATACGGACAGGAGATTTCAAAGTTAACTCCAAAATTAGTTGCAGACATCTCCAAGCTGCCTGAAGTTGTTCTTGATTTGAAGACAGAATTTGACTCTTTAAATAATAACAAAGAATTTCTTGCAAGGGAGTTTTCTGCAAAAGTTGAAATTGTCAAAGCAGATGACAGCAAGGAAGCAAAGGCAAAAGCAGCAATGCCGGGGAAGGTTGCTATACTGGTGGAATAATTTTCATATTTTCTACCAAAAGCTTTAAATAAGCCATTTGTTATAATATAGATATGGCAGAAGCAAAATTATCAAAGGAAGTAATGTCTGAGCTAAAATCAATAAAAAAAGAGGTTGATTTCATAAAAAAGCATATGGTTAATATAGACAGCATAATGACAGAAGACGACTACGCTGCTTTGCAGGATTATAGAAAAGAAAAGAAGGCAGGCAAGCTTACTTCTCATGAACAGCTCAAAAAAGAGCTTGAGTTATGATGTTTGATGCTGAATATTCTAATCAGACAAAGAATTTTCTTAGGAAAGCAGATAAAGTTCTTTCAGAGAGGCTTATTAAAAAGATCGAATCACTACAGGAAAAGCCGATAATCCACGATACAAAATCAGTTGAAGGATATGCTGAAAAGCTGTACAGAGTTAGGGCTGGCGATTACAGGATTTTGTATGAAGTTGATTATAAAAATAAAAGATTAGGAATAGTTAAAATTGACAAAAGGTCAAGGGTGTTTTAATGAAAATCGAAAAGAAAGTCTGGCCAGAGTATTTTCAGAAAATCATTGATGGAGAGAAAACGTTTGAGATAAGGCTTGCGGATTTTGAATGCAAGCCAGGAGACATTTTAATTCTGAAAGAGTGGGATCCTAAAACAAAAGAATACACAGGAAGGAAAATTGAAAAGAAAATTATTTATGTGTCAAAAACAAAAAATATCAAATTCTGGCCAAAGGAAGAGATAGAGAAATACGGGTTACAAATACTAGGCTTTAAAAGAACACAAGCACCAAAATTGCTAAAATAACCATATTTCCAAAATCAGCTATTGAAGTCACTATTGGTATCAAAAAATTGTTTGGGTCTTCATTTTTTTTATAAAAGTAAAGCCCTGCAAAGATTGATGTAAAAAATAAAATCATAATAAGCAGAATAACATCGCTTATTACAACCAAAAATACCTTATATAATATAAAAGTATGTACGGTTTCTTCCAGAACACCATAAATTCCCAGAGTTATAAGCAAGCTAAGAACAGCTGTTAATATTGAAAGAATGAACACTTGTATGAACAATTTTTTCAGCTCATTATTTAAAAAAATCCCTTTCCTTATTTTTCCCTCATGCAGCAATGTTGCAAACCTTGATGAAATTATTATGCCGTAATCGCCAATCATATCGTTCAAAACAGGAAGCATTATAATCAAGGGGATAAGGGACACAAAAATAGTTTTGATATACTCTATTGCCAGACCGCCTATGGAGCTAATTATAGAGGCAAAAAGAAGTATTGTGAGGCTTTCTTTGATTATAGTCTTATACACATTTGTATGGGGACCATATTCTTTAATATAGAAAAGGGTTTTTTTTGAAATTTTGTATTTTTTATGGATTTTATGGATTAAAGGATGATGTCTTTTTTTCTCAATCCTTTTCAGCTTCTCAAGGCTTTTTCTTAGTGTCATATTCTCACCATATAACAAGTGTAATAAGCAATGCTGCGATGCTTGTTATATCTCCTGTTGATGTTATAAACGGCCCCATGATGTTGTTTGGATCATGGCCTTTTTTGAAAACATACAAAGTTGCAAACAATGTAAGCGGAATTTCAATTGCATTTGCAATTATTGCTGCTATTATCGGAAACAAAATTATTTTTGGAGTAGAAATATTTAGTATGAAGTAGTTGAATAAAAATGAGAGCAGGCCTAAAACAAACGATATAAATATTACAAGTGTAAACGAGGCCAATAGGTTGCCTTTTATTATTCTTGTTTTTATCATATTTGGCCTGATGATTCCTAAAAAAAGTCCTGAGCTTAATCTCGAGGCAAAAGATCCAGAGATATTACCCCTCATTTCCAGGAAGCCTGGAAGGAATATCAGCATGCCAGGGATTAGGAGAAGCTTGTCTGTGTAAATCGCAAGCATGGTTCCTGCAATTAAACCACCAAGCAAAGAAACTAGCTGAGAAGATAATATCTCCTTGAAACTCTCATCAAAGATGCGCAAAGTAGCCATATAGAACTAAATTGTTATTTCAGTTCTTATATTTTTTGTATTAATTAAAATTATAAATCAAAAGCGGGCAGGCATGCCCAGAGATGGATACAAAAAGCAAATACTGGCTGACCCTGATGCTTCCTCGGTTCCGCTACCCTCCAAGCACCGGCAATTACAGTTAGCGCTGCTATCTTCCGATCCTGACGCATTTCCCATAAAAACCAGTCCTGCAGGACAGAACGTCAACGTCCGCACCAGGACCAATACCTGCTTTCTATACCGCTCTCCAGGCTTCAGCCCCATCATAAAGCCCATTTATGGTGACAGGAGAGGGCTAACCCCCCGGCTTAGTCTGCCCATATATCCAATTTCAGCCTGTTTTAAATAATTTTTGCCTAACTATCAAATTTTCAAGCCTCTAAAACCCTTTAAAATGGCTTTTATAGCTCAAAAGGCCATTTTATCGGAAAGCTTTAAATAGAGAAAAGCCGAAAATAACCCTATTGGCTAAATTCCCTTGGCTTAGAACAAGGAAATAGAGGTGATTTTAATGGCTAAAGCAGAATGTCCAAGCATGAAGACAAAAGGACTATTAGTTCTTGTTGTTGGTCTTCTATATTTATTACAGGATTATGGAGTTGCGCTAGGCTGGTGGAAAGTCAGCTGGTACACAGCTCTGTTTGTTTTGATGGGACTTTGCTACTGTTGCAAATCCATGAAATAAATTAATTCTTTTTTTCTTTTTTTATTTTTCTTTTACACAACCAAATAAACAATTCCCAATCCTATAAAGCACCCTGCAGCAAGAAAAGGGATTGCAGGATAGAATTTGTTTTTCTTTGCAAGAACAAATAATGCAAGCAAAGACAATGTTGCAGTTAAGGCAACTATTCCGCTTAATCCCAAAGCAGCTTGTTTTCCAAACCCATTAAGAATCAAATGCTCCATCACAACAGAAGAAAATAATAAAGGAAAGGCAACATCTCCACCGCCAAGAATCGCTGTTTTTATTTTTTTAACTTTCTTGACTTTTCCCCTTGCCATTAGTTTTGGCATCCTGTAAGGCAGCATCATCCCTGCAAAAACCTTTTGATTTGCCTGGAACTTTGCCATCTTAATCATGTGCTTTGACTTGAATACAGCATAGTAATCATAAGCAGCGATCAAAATGAACAAAACAATTACAGAGAACAAATTTAGTATCGGAACAAAAATAATAGCTATGCCTGTGTAGATAAAAATCTCGGTTATGTTGTGAAGGTAAACATTAGGCCTGTTGATCTTCCACCAGCCTAAAACAACAGCAAGCAAGATAGCTAGCTTGTAGTCAATGTAAACCCCGAAAGTAACAGCCATAGTTATCCATACGCTAAGCAAAAACCAGTACTTCCAAATAATATTGAACTTGTGCCTGATCAATATTAACAGCAAGACAGTTCCGATCAATATCCCAAAAACCAGATAGACAAAAGAAACAGACTTTTCCTTAACCTCAGGCGGCTTTCCAATGACAGTTGATGAATGGCCAATTTCCTGTTCACCTGTTGTTTCATTCACACTGACTTCAATGTATTTGCTTACAGTAGCCAGCCCAAAAAGCTGCGCTGCAAGAAAAAGCCCGAGCAAAATCAACGTTATTTTAACTGAATGTTTCATAAAAACAGTAACTAAATCAAGTTATATAAATATTTGTTTTTACAGGGATAAATATTTAAATACAAAAAGAACAAAAAACCTATGCCTGAATTCACTGTAACCCCATGGGAAGTAAGCGGAAATATAGACTATAACAAGCTTATAGAGCAGTTTGGCACAGAGAGATTAACAGAGGAATTGCTGAATAGGATAAAAAAGCAGGCAGGAGAATTGCATTACCTGCTGAAAAGAAAGTTCTTTTTCTCACACAGGGACTTGAAATGGGTTCTGGATGAATATGACAAGGGAAACCATTTCTACCTTTACACAGGAAGAGGGCCTTCAGGGCATACTCACTTAGGACATTTGGTTCCATGGATGGTTACAAAATACCTGCAGGATGCTTATGACGCAAAGCTGTGGTTCCAGATGACTGATGATGAAAAATTTCTTTTCAAGCCAGACTTAAGCATAGAAGAGGCAAACAAGTTTGCATATGAAAACGCTTTGGATGTAATTGCGCTTGGCTTTGATCCGAAGAAGACTTTTATCTTTTCAGACATTGACTATGCAAAGACAATGTACAAGCATGCGCTAAGAGTTGCAAAAAAGCTGACATACTCAACAGTAAGATCAACTTTTGGATTAGGGCATGAGGCAAATGTAGGGCAGATATTCTTCACAGCTATGCAGTCAGTTCCTGCTTTTTTAGAGTCAGAGAAAAAAGGAAAAAATGTTCCATGCCTGATACCTTATGCAATTGACCAGGATCCACACTTCAGAATCTGCAGGGACATACTGCCAAAGCTTGGCTACTACAAGCCTGCAGCAATACACTCTATGTTTTTGTGGGGATTAGGAGAGGGAGGAAAGATGTCTGCTTCCCAGCCGGAAACAGCAATCTTCACAACAGATTCAGCAGAAGATGTGAAGAGAAAGATAATGAGGTCGTACACAGGAGGAAGGGAAACAGAGGCAGAACAGAGAGAGAAAGGAGGCAATCCTGACATCTGCCCTATATTCCAGTACTGGTATGTTTTTGAGGAAAACGAAAGAAAGGTAAGAAAAGTAAGGGAGGATTGCCTTGCGGGAAAGCTTATGTGCAGCCAG
This sequence comes from uncultured Methanosarcinales archaeon, assembly GCA_964459835.1. Classification (GTDB taxonomy): domain Archaea; phylum Nanobdellota; class Nanobdellia; order Woesearchaeales; family UBA12501; genus CAYWPA01. The sequence continues at coordinate 51,687 of CAYWPA010000006.1, read as the reverse complement.
GATAAGAAAGACCTTACCGAGAAGATGATAACTTTCCTTGGAAAGCACCAGGAGAAAAGGGAAAAGGCAAAAGACAAGCTGGACAAGTTCATCCTCAAAGACTAAACTAAAAATATATAAATAAACTATACCCTATAACACAATATCATACAAAAGAGGTGGAATAATGAAGTTTGATGCAGCGCCGTTATCACAAGGGTTTTTTCTTGCAAGCATACTTGGCTTTTTAATATCTGCTTATTTTGTAAAAGACATAACATGGAAATTTACGCTAATGCTGGTTTTCGGAATAATGTTCATAGCAGCACTGATAAGCGTTGCAAAAGCCCCTGTACAGGCGCTGTTTGCAGTGGACAGGAAAAAATAAGAAAGCTTTTTATATGATAATTAATTCCTTTTTTCTTATCGGGGTGAAATTATGAAAAGAATATTATCTCTATTATGCATATTTACAATTTTTCTAATACTTATAATTGGATGTGCAAAGGAAGAAGCAGCAGGTGAAACACCAACTTCTCCATCAGCACAGGGGGCAGTTAAAACAGCAGCCGGGACAGGAACAACAGAGCCTGTTGAATTTGATCCCAAAGTTCAGAAATTAATAAGCAAATTCAATGAAAAGGTAAAAACCTACAGCTATTACCACACATATAAAGGAAAAGAGCAAAAGTATCACAAATACTTTGTAAGGCTTGACCACAATGTGGTTAAGATAGAGCTGTATGAAGTAAACAGGTACAAAAAAGAATCTTATTATGATACAGTTTACCTTGACCTTAGCCAGCAGACCGCAAGGGGCTACTGCATGGACAACAGGATTGCAAGATGCGATGATGTTTGGAGGGAGTTCAAGCTTAACTACGGAGACTGGCTTGTCAAGTTCCCACATGAATGGATAGAGGAAATATCTCCAAGCGCAAAAGTTATCACATCAGAAACAATAGACCAGAGAAAAGCTGATGTAATAATGTACGAGAAGGACGGAAAAATCTACAAAATCTGGCTCGATACTACATTCGGGCTTCCTTTGAAAGTCCAGATAGAAAAGCCTGAGGACACAGTGCTTGAGATGTACGCCTTCAGGGACATGGCTGTCAGCGGATTAACTGAGCAGGACTTAACTCCTCCTACAGGAAAGCCGACCGAGTAAACCGGTCGATTAAACTTTTTTTTCTTTTTGGTTAAATTTATATATTGGAAAGCCTTAATTCCATGAAAAAGAGGGTTTATAATGGCTGAATCTAAGAAAAGAGGTGTTGCAGAGATAATCATACACAAAGAAAGCAGAAAAAAGCATACTGTTGCTGTTGTTTCTGTCATAATCCTTCTGGTTCTTCTTGTAGCAGCTTTGAAATTTGTTCAAGTCCCCTACACAACTGTTGAGCCCTACACAACTTATGAGCCTTTTACTGTTGAAGAAATATACAATGAAACTGCTCTTACAGAAGTAAGAATTCCGACAACACACACGCAAACAGTCAGCATAAAAGAACCTATTGCAACACCAGCTTCGCTGCTTGAAACACAACCTGTTTTCCTAAAAAATGAACAATGTATGCTTGAGCCATACAATTATACGATATCTTATTTAGGCGATCTTTCTGAGCTTGCTTTGAACAGGGCATTTGTAGCTCCAAAAGGATTCAGGGATTCAAGAACCCAATCAGCTTATGCATATGACAAGATAAAAAATGTTGGGTATAAAGATGACACTCTATACCAAAAGGCAGTTATTTGCAACTCAGACCCAAGGATGATGATTGGTGTGTTTAAGAGATGCCATTACCAAGGAGACAAAAAGATTGAGTGCCCTAACACAGAAACAGTAAAAGTCAGCGCAAGGTCAACACAATACTTTGAAAACCCATGCACAGAATTATTGCTATGGTGGAGAACATCTTACGATGTGAATAAAAAAATAAGGCTTGAGCCTGAGCTTGTTTCACAGAAGATAGTTTGTTATGATGGCAAAACAGTAAGGCCAAGGGCAAGGTACTATGACTTAAATTACATAAGCGATACGCTTAATGAGGAGGTTTTCGGGCTTGAAGGAAAATACCTTGATCCTATAAGAATAAGAGGAAGGATAGTAGGCTACAGGGAAAAGCCAACAGCAAAGCAAATATCAGACACTGGAATCAATTACAGAGAAAGGGAAGAGATGTATGAAACAACAAAATACAAAACAGAATTAAGAAATGTTACGGTGGAGAAGACAAGAGATGTAACTAAATACAGGGAAGTAGGAGAGATGAGGGAAGTTGTCAAGTACAGGAGCCTTTGGGCATCTATTTTCTCGTGAATATCTTGTCAAACTTTTCCTTGCATATGTCGTCCTTATGATATACAACATGCGAAGCCTTCTTTCTGAACAATTCTATTGCAATGCTTATCATGTTTGACTGAAAGTCCTTTAATCCTCTTCCTGCAACTATCTCCTTTGCGTCGTCTATGCACTTCTTCATCAGCTCAATATTTTCCTTTCTGCACTGCTCCTCTGCCTGCCTCTCTTCCTTGTCTGAAAGCATAATCTCAACCCATGTTGGAAAGTTGCTTCCTTCAACTTCTCTTGGGAATTTCTTTGAGTAAGCCATATAAAAGTGGATGTCTGGATTTTTAATAAGGCTTTCTGAAGAAATTTTGATGGTTTTTCAGCCTAATTGCAGGATTTTCATTATTACAAACAATTTTTCAGATTAGAGACATGCTTATGAAACAAGCCCATATTTTTGCCTTTGTTATCTATGATAAAAATGTCGCAGTTTACAGAGTAAGCTTTATAAACAAATCCAAATTATATTGGATTGTGAGGGTACTATGGACAGGAATAAGGCTATAGAGACTTCAATTACAGTAATTATGCTTGCCTTGCTGGCAGTAGGAGTGCTTGAGGCAACAGGATTGTATGCTTTTACTCTTAATGATGATAAAGTATATGAGATAACTGAAGTTGATGTTCTTTCAATAGAAGGCATTAAAAGCACACAGATATCTGTATTTGGCATAAGGCTGGGCGACAGCGCTGCAGAGGTAATGAAAAATATAGGAAATCCCAATTTAATAACAGACTATACAGCAGCAGGCCAGGATTCAATAAACTTTGAGTACAAAGAAAAGCTGAACATGACTGGCACAGGATTGCTTATCAATTTCGAGAATGGAAAGGCCCAAAGGATAACTTTCAAAAAGCCTTTCAATAAATACCTTCATGGGAAGACAGTTATAAATCATACTAAAGAAGATGTTTACTTCGATGTCTTTGGAACACCATACGGGCAAAAACTATTGACCTTCTTCACAGTTTCATATTACCCTGAACAGGGGTTTGAAGTTTTTGTTGAAGGAAAAGAAATGAACGGCTTTAGCTTGGTGCAGCCAAGAAAAAAAGACGAAGTTTTGAGCTGATCAGAGCTCTTTTTCAGGCTCAGGCACTGCCATTGGAGCCTCTCCACCATGCCATGTGAACCTAGGCCTTACTCTCATTGCATACATTCTTTCATTGCTGTCGTCAAACAATACAGCAGCTCCTGTTTCCCTTGGAAGGTTGTCAATCTGAACGTCCAAGCCTTCTCTCATGTAGCTCTGCATAAGCATTCCCAAAGCATCGATATCTATCTTTGCTGTAATCCTATGGCTTATGACAGTATCTGACTGTGTCATGACATCTGTATGGATTTTTCCGGGCTGCTGCGAAGCAAGGATAAGCGATATTCCTGGCTGCCTTCCCTCCCTTAATATTGTGATAAGGGCATCAGAAGCAGCTGTCTTTCCTGTTCTCGGAAGGAATTCATGGGCCTCGTCAATTATAAGCCATACCAAAGGCTCAGGAAGCTTGTCTGACTTTCTTTCCTCTGTGAAATAATGGATTGTCTCTTTCAGCGTCTGGAACTCCTCACTCCTTCTTGATGTCATCCTCTCAATAAACAGCTTTTTTGCAACCAATCCAACAATCAAGGATTTTATCTTCCAGCCATTTGGCATTGTTGCATAAGCACTCACATCAAGAACAGTAACCTGTCCAGGTGCAGCTAGCTCTTTTAATGGCGTGCCTTTGTCGCTGAACACTCCCCATGTTTTTGTGCTTAGGAACCTGTTCTCAAGGCCATCTCTTGATTTCTGGTCTGATTTTTTGTCTTTCTGGATTGCCTTTATTATATCATCTATGCTGAAATCTTTTTTTGTTTCTTTTAATGAATATATTATCCTGTCAAGCAATATTCCCATCTCTTCATTAGGGGAAATGTCAAAAGTAAGCTCCCAGTCTGAGGCATCAAATTCGTTTGCACCTATTGAAAAAGGAACATCAGTGGGAATGCCTTTTTTCTTAAAGTCCTTGAAATAGGCAATAGGGGTGTATATCTTAACGTCAAGCGCTTTTGGCTTAAAGCCCCATTCAGCAAGCAGCCCTTCATCTTTTTTATTAGGATACTTCATGGTCCAGTAAATCCCCATTGTGTCAAGAAGTATAAAGCTTAGGTTCTGCTTTGTAGTCTTAGGAAGGTCTGCCAGGCCTTCTGCAATTGCCCCCATTGTATAGCTTTTACCACTGCCCCTTTTTCCGCATATAAACACTACGTGGCTCCTCGCAACATCAAGGTAGATATTATTAGATAAGGAAGTAACAGGCCCCATCTTCACATAATGCTTGCCAAGCAGAACAGTGCCCACTAGGCCGTATTTCCTCTTATCCTGCTCGCTCCTTCCTATGACTATATCATAACCCATTATCTTGATGTTGTCTTTTTCTATTATAAATTTTATTATAAATATTTATAGAAACTAACAAGTGATACCAGCAAGATGGAACAGTATGGAAAGGTTTATTAATTATTGTCTTTTCCTGCTTTCAGATGTCAAGGAAAGAAAAGCAGAAAAACATGGCAATTATGTCAGCGGTAGCTTTTTTTATCATAGTACTCGTACTTCTTAATATAAGCAAGACAAAGGAAGACAAAACGATTGCTGTTATAAATGGAGAGGAGATAACACAGTCTTTTGTTGATAAGCAGTACAGCAGGGTTCCGCAGGAATTTCAGAAGACTATATCAAAAGATGATTTCCTTATGCAGACTTTAATACCCCAAATCCTTCTTTCACAGGAAGCAGGAAAAAAAGGAATTAAGGTAAGCAAAGCAGAAGCAGACAGGATGCTTTCTGAAACATTAAGGGCAAAGGGCCTGACAAAGCAGGAATTTACAGCGGAACTGGCAAAAAGCAACATAACTTATGATGAGTTTTTAGATATGTACAGGGACCAGATTGCAACAGCCATACTGCTAAACCAGACTACATCCAACGTCGTTGTCAGCGATGATGAAATTGAGGAGTTCTACAATAGCAACATGGAATTTTTAAAGCAAGAGGAAGGCATTGCAAACTATGAGGATGTTAAGGAGCAGCTAAGAGACTTGCTTATTGTACAGAAGCGGAGGGAAGATGCTTTGTTGTATGTTGAATCCTTAAAGGCAAGAGCAGACATAAAGCTTGTCTCAACATCAGCCAGCTCATTTGAAGTTACTACAAATCCTATATGCAGGGATTGGGATGGAAAGCCGATAGTAAGGGTTTATTCCATATCCACGTGCCCTCATTGCGGATGGATAAGAAAGTCTATAGACAGGGTTTTAAAGGAATATGTGAATGCAGGAAAGATTTCAGCGTATCATTGGGAGCTTGACATAAAAGACGATCTGCTTACAGAAGAATTTGAAGGAAGCATTCCTTCTACAGAAATTGATTTGTTTATGAAGTACAGCCCTGCAAAAGCAGTTCCGCTTTATGTTTTTGGCTGCAAGTATAAAAGGCTTGGAAATGTGTATGAGGCCGAGAACGACCTTTTGGCTGAGGAAGAGGAATTTAAAAGGGTTCTTGATGAACTTACAGGTTAAGCCAAGCTAAGTGCCAATGCTGCCAAGCGCCGTGCCTGTATAATGAAGCGGTTGCGAGAGTTCCTCGTTTGCGAAAAAGAAAGGCAGAAGCGGACAGAGCGCAGCATTGGCACAGGACACACTGCTTGGCTTAACAAAGCTTACATAATATTTATAAACATTCTTTCTAATTTTTACATTATGAAGAAAGAGATTGCTGCACTGGAACTGCATTTTATCATTCAGGAGCTTTCTTTTCTTTCTGATGCAAAGCTTGACGGAATCTTTCAGCCTGACAAGAAAGACATGATTCTTCAGTTCCACAAGACAGGAGTTGGAAAAGCTATGATTAGGATAAATGCAGGAAAGTTTATGTACTTAACTTCTTACAAGCAGCCTTCCCCCCTAAATCCTTTTTCATTCTGCATGAAGCTGAGGAAAACTATTTTGAATTCAAGGCTAAGAAGCATATCACAAGTCGGCTTTGAAAGGATTGTCGAATTTGTATTTGAAACAAAGGAGGAAAAGTTCAGCTTGTTTATTGAGCTGTTTGGGAAGGGCAATGCTATTCTTTGTAAAAATGAGATTATAGAGGCTGTAATGGAGAGCCATAAATTTGCTGATAGGACTGTTAGTGTAAACAGGAAGTACGAATATCCAAAGCTTGATTATAATTTATTGGAAATAAGCGAAAAAGAGCTTGAGGAGTTCTTCAGAAAATCAAAAGAAGAAAGCATTGTAAAGGCATTGGCTGTTGGGCTAGGGCTGGGAGGGGTGTATGCTGAAGAGCTTTGTTTGCGTTCAAAGGTTGACAAGAGCTTAAAGCCAATGGAGCTTTCTCTTGGCAATGTAGAGCTGTTATTTGACGAAATAAAAAAGCTTAGAAAAGCAAGCGTAAAGCCGACTATAATATTCAAGAATGATGCTGTAAAGGATATTACTCCCCTGGAGCTTTCCTATTACTATGATTTTGAGTTTGAGACAAGAAAAAGCTATAATGAGGCCTTTGATGAATTCTTGACAGTAGAGCTAAAGGGAAAAGAAGAGGAAAAGCTTGGCGCTGCAAAGAACAAAGAGCTTGTAAAAGTAGAAACCATAATAGAAAAGCAAAGCAGAATGCTGGAGGAGGTAAAGAAAAGCGTTGAGGAAAACCAGAAAAAAGGAGAAGCTATTTATGAAAACTATAAGATGATTGAAGAGATACTCAAAGAAATCAATAAAGCAAGGGAAAAATATTCATGGAAAGAGATTAAAGAGAAGCTGAAAGGGCACGATATTATTAAAGATATAAATGAAAAAGAAAGCGTTGTTATGATAGAGGTAAAATGACAGAGCCGATATTAAGGATAAAGCCTAGTGTGCCTTATGCATTGTGCTACAATATCCTGAGGATTGCTGTTTTTTTGGGAGTGATTTATCTTGCATTGGGCATTACAAACAGATTAGCAGGATTTAATGTCATTAATTTTGCTGTTGAGATTGTCGGAGAGCTTAAGGAAGCCCCTGATTTTGCAGGCAGTGGATTTGTTATGCTGATTGATGTATTGTCATTATTTGTAAGGGAGATACTGACGAATCTGATTATCCAGTTTGTTGTCCTGCTTATAATCCTTCAAATACCTAACTTCAATGCAAGGATTGATATTTATGCAGATAAGGTTGCATACAGGACAGGAGCAGTTTTTCTGAAGAAAAAGGAAATTCCGTTTGACGAAGTTACGAATGCCTTTTCAAACAAGCACTTTGGCCTTGACTTCGGGGAGATAGGCATGGAAGTATTTGGAGAAGAGAAGAAGGTAAAAGTGCCTTATGTTTTAGGCGTTGATAAGAAATTTGAAAAACTAAAAGGAAAGGTTTTGGTCAAGGGGAAGCTGTAAGGCCAACGGAGCCTGTTTGCAGGGTTTGTTTTATATAACCCACCCGGAAAGCCATATTTAATTCTTTATTAGGTGATACTTCAGGAACTCTGATCGGATTGTAACCTCTTATTCGGTATTCATATGCAATCAGATCATTCAGCATAATTGCCTCTTCTTTTTTCATTATTCTTCCTTCCCCGCTTCTCTCACCAAAATATGATAATCTTTCACAAAAGAAAACATGCTGGAACCTATAATTGACAGCCAATTCCTCTAATATAGGCGGTACAGCAGAATTTCTTAACCTGCAATAGGCAATCCAGCATATTGCAGACCTGTCGTAAATAACAACTTCATTTTCTCCAGCAACAACTTCAGATTCCAGCTGAGCCTGCCTTTCACCAACTGTTTTTTTAAATTCAAAATAATTTGGCTTGATCCATTCTCTTGTTCTTTCAGCTCCCCATTCCCTTACTAATTCTTGTACAATCTGCGTTTCAGCTTCAGGGACTGTTTTATAACCTTCTCTCCCTAGTGCTTCCAATAAACTAGTTTTTCCGGAATGGGATGTTCCTGTTAAAACAGCTTTTATCATAAAAAACATGGAATTAGGATTTATTCTTAAATATTCCTAATTTAATACAATTCTTAGAAAAAAAAGTGAACAGCTTTCTTGGCTTCCCGTACATGAGTACAGTACAACCAAGAACGTTGGCATGCTTGACTTCTGTGTTCGAAATGGGAACAGGTAAACCACACCACTATGGCCGTTCATAGAGAAGGATTTTCAGGTGGTATTTAAAATTAACTGTTCATGTTAATTATTTTCCATATAGAAAATAATACTAAATTCAATTAAAGTTTAAAAACTATATAGTTTATACTATTAATTTAAATAAAACAAAAACAACCAACTAGCATGACAAAACATAAGCTTATCTTTGATGAAGTCATGATTAAGCAGCTGAAAAAAGCCGCCAGGAATAAGGCGATAAAAGACATTCTAAGCAAAATGCTTGACAAGATTGAGGAGAAAGGCCACGAAGCCGGAGAGCTGCTGGATTCAAAATTATTCATATACGAGCTAAAGAACAAAACCCCACCAATAAGATTATACTTTAAGCACAACAAAAATACCGACGATATTTATGTCTTTGAATTTGAAATGAAGACAAGCAAAGAAAAGCAGCAGAAAACTATAAACAGGCTTAAACAAAAATCATGGATGTCTAGAATCCTATGTCTTTTCTTGTGAATATTTTTCCTTCTGAAATGTTCTTCTCAAACTCAAGAAGGCGCTTGTAGATCTTTGAGTCTCTTAATGTCTTTAGCTCTATTTTCATCTGTTCAAACTTCTCTTTTGGTATTGTTATGGTTTCCATGATATAATCTCTAGCTTAAATAGTATAAATATCTTTTCATTAATTCCTTATTTATTTTCTATATAGAAAATAATTAAATTTACCCGCAAAACCTTTAAAAACCATGTAAGCCAACCTCTTGTGATGAAAATAAAAAAAGCCTTAATTCTGGCAGGTGGTTTGGGAACAAGGCTGAGGCCTATAACTTACGAGATACCTAAAGCCCTAATCCCAATACATGGAAAAACAATAACAGAGCATTTGTTTGACCTCTTCAAGAAATATGACATAACAGAAATATACTTGGCAGTCGGCTACCTAAGGACAAAAATAAAAGAAAAGTTCAGGGACGGCTCGCATTTAGGAATAAATGTAACTTATATAGAAGAGACAGATCCTTTGGGAACAGCAGGTCCGATAAGGAAAGGAAAAAAATACTTCACAGAAACCTTTATTGTTACAAACGGGGATGAATTAAAAAATATTGACATCGACAGTATGTATGAAGTGCACAAAAAGAACAAAGCTTTAGTAACTATTGCATTGACAGAAGTTGAGGAGCCTTCAAACTACGGCGTTGCAAAGATGAAAGGAAGCAAAATCCTTGAATTTATTGAAAAGCCGAAAAAAGGAACAGAACCTTCAAAGTTAATCAACTCAGGATTTTACATAATTGAGCCGGAAGTAATAGATATGATACCAAATGGATTTTCAATGCTGGAAAAAGATGTTTTTCCAAAATTGGCAAAAGAGGGAAAGCTATTCGGATACCATTTCAAAGGCCAGTGGTTTGACACAGGAACAATGGAAAGATATGAAACAGCAATAAAGGAATGGGACGATATAGAGGTGGAGTAATGCAGGAAATATTCAAGGCTTATGACATAAGGGGAGTTTATCCTGAAGAGTTTAACGAAGAAACCGCATACAAAATAGGCAGGGCTTTTGTTACATTTCTAAAATGCAGGACAGTTGTAGTCGGGCAAGATATGAGAACTTCTTCCCCAAATCTTTTTCAAGCACTAACCAAAGGAATAACAGACCAGGGTGCAGATGTAATAGACATAGGCCTATGCAGCACTCCCTCATTCTACTTTGCTGCAAAGGAAGCAAAGGCAGCAATAATGGTTACTGCTTCCCACAACCCTGGAAAATACAATGGCCTAAAATTATGCAGGGAAAATGCAATTCCAATTTCCGGCGATACAGGCATACAGGATATAAAAAAATTAGTTGAAAAAAACAAGTTTGAAGAATCAAAAAAAAGAAAAATAACAAAAAAAGAAGTGCTAGATGACTACATAAAAAGCAATCTAAGGTTTCTGAACAAAAACATAAAAAAACTGAAGATAGTAATCGATGCAGGAAACGGAATGGGAGGCTATACTTTCAGCAGGATAATAAATCATATTCCATGCGAATTCGTAACATTGTACATGGAGCCTGATGGAAGCTTTCCAAACCATGAGGCAAACCCAATGAAAGATGAAAACTTAACTGATTTGCAGAAAACAGTCAAGAAAAGCAAGGCTGACTTTGGCATAGCTTTAGACGGGGATGCAGACAGGTGCAGGTTTGTTGATGAAAAAGGAGATGCAGTCAGCTCAGACTTGACCACTGCGCTAATTGCAAAGGCACTATTGGAGAAAGAGCCTGGAAGCTTGGTTCTTTATGACTTAAGATCAAGCAAGGCAGTAAAGGAATATATTGAGGAAAATAAAGGAAAGGCAGGGATGTGCAGGGTTGGCCATGCCTTCATCAAAAAACAAATGAGGGATAAAAAAGCAATCTTTGCAGGGGAATTGTCAGGGCACTATTACTACAAGGCATGCAATTTTGTTGAGAACACAGAGCTTACAATGATTTTGATGATCAACTTATTGTCAAAAGAAAACAAAAAGCTTTCAGAATTAATAAAGCCATTGAAAAGATATTTTTCAACAGGAGAAATAAATTTTGAAGTAAAAGACAAGGACAAAAAAATAAAAGAAGCAGAGAAGCATTTCAAGAATGCAGACAATATTTTTCATTTGGACGGGCTAAGTGTAGAATACAAGGATTGGTGGTTTAACCTTAGAAAGTCAAATACAGAGCCTTTGCTCAGGCTGAATCTTGAGGCAAATACAAAGGCGCTGATGGAGGAAAAGCTGAAAAAAGTAAAAAGGCTTATAGGGCAATAGCTTTAAGCAATAAATTTATTAAGCCTGTAAAAACAGCATTTTAAAATGAAAATAACAATGATAGGCACAGGGTATGTAGGCTTGGTAACAGGAACATGCTTTGCAGATCTAGGGCATGAAGTGATGTGCCTGGATGTTGACAAGGAGAAAATCAATAAATTAAACAGAGGAATAATGCCGATATACGAGCCTGGGTTAAGTGACTTGGTAAAGAGAAACAAAAGAGAGGGAAGGCTTTTCTTTACTTTAGATGCAAAAAAAGCAGTTGATTTTGCCGATGTAATATTCATTGCCGTAGGCACGCCGTCAAAAAAAGACGGAAGCGTTGATCTGAGATATGTAGAGAGCGCTGCAAAGACAATTGGAAAATATATGGACGCATACAAAGTTATTGTAGACAAAAGCACTGTTCCTGTTGGGACTGCAGATTTTGTCAAAAAAATAATAAAAAAGGGCCAGAAAAAGCAGCATCATTTTGACTTGGTTTCTAACCCTGAATTCTTAAGAGAAGGACAGGCTATTAAAGATTTTATGAATCCTGACAGGATTGTACTTGGGGTTGAAAGCAGGGAAGCAGAAAATATCATGACTAAATTGTACAAAAGCATTGAAAGGACAGGAAAGCCAATATTAATAACAGATGTTAAAAGTGCAGAGCTTATTAAATATGCAGCCAATACTTTCCTTGCAACAAAAGTATCATTTATCAACGAGATTGCAAGGCTTGCTGAAAAATCAGGAGCAGACATAAAGATGGTTGCAAAAGGCATAGGATTGGATGAGAGGATTGGCCCAAGGTTCCTGCAGGCAGGAGTAGGATATGGAGGAAGCTGCTTTCCTAAGGACGTAAGGGGATTGATAGATATAGGCAAGAAGTACAAAGTTGATATGAAGGTTGCTAAAGCAGTTGATAATGTCAATGAAGAGCAGAAGAAATATATCATATTCAAAATAAAGAAGGCATTCAAGAACAAGCTGAAAGGAAAGAAGATAGCTGTGTGGGGCCTGTCTTTTAAGCCAAAGACAGATGATATGAGAGAAGCTCCGTCTATTACAATAATTAATGAGCTGCAGAAAGCAGGCGCTAAGATTATTGCCTTTGACCCAGAAGCAGAGCACAACGCAAAAAAGATTTTGAAAAATGTTACATACGCAACAACTCCTTTATCCACATTAAAGGGATGCAATGCTCTTGTTATTGTCACAGAATGGGATGAGTTCAGGAATCTGGATAAAGCAAAGATAAAGAAGCTTCTGAAGCAGCCTTTTATTTTTGACGGAAGAAACATTTACGACAAATCAGAGATGGAAGAGCTTGGCTTTAATTATTTTGGAATAGGAAGATGAAAACAGCTTTGGTTACAGGGGGTGCTGGTTTCTTAGGAAGCCATTTATGCAGTTATTTGCTAGACAAAGGAATGAAAGTAATCTGCATGGACAATTATATTACAGGCACGCCAAAAAATGTCTCTCATTTAATGAAGAACAAAAATTTTACTTTGAAAAAGCATGATGTTACAAAGCCAATAAAAATAAGCAAAAAAGTTGATTATGTCCTGCACTTTGCTTCGCCTGCTTCCCCTATTGATTATCAAAGGATACCAATACAAACACTGAAAGTAGGAAGCTATGGAACATTAAATGCATTGGATTTTGCAAGGTCAAAAAAAGCTGTTTTTCTGCTTGCTTCTACATCAGAAGTTTATGGAGACCCTTTAGAGCATCCGCAGAAAGAGAATTACTGGGGAAATGTCAACCCTGTCGGAGTAAGGTCTTGCTATGACGAAGGAAAGAGGTTTTCAGAAGCCCTTACAATGGCATACCACAGGCATCATAAGATTAACACAAAGATTGTAAGGATTTTCAATACATTTGGCCCGAAAATGAGGGCTGACGATGGCAGGGTTGTTCCTGCATTTATCACACAGGCTCTGAAAAACAAAGACATAACTGTCTTTGGCGACGGGAAGCAGACAAGAAGCTTCTGCTATGTTGATGATGAGATTGAAGGAATATACAGGCTGTTGATGTCAGACGTTAGTGAGCCAGTAAACATTGGGAATCCAAAAGAAATGACAGTTCTGGAGCTGGCCCAAAAAATAATAAAACTTACAGGCTCCAAAAGCAGGATTGTCAACAGGCCTTTGCCGATTGATGATCCACGAGTAAGGCAGCCTGACATAACGAAGGCAAAAACAGAACTTGGCTGGGAGCCGAAGATTTCCATTGAAGAGGGCTTGAAGAGGACGATAGGGTATTTTAAATCGCAAAAATGAAAAAGAAAAAAAGCTTATTTAAAAAAATATTAAAGAAGAGTTTTAAGGTTTTAGTTATCTTATTTTGTTTACTTGTAGCTTTTGCTGCAGGAACATTTCTTTATAGATACTATATGGAGCCAACTGAAGTTTATCATCTTTCTTATATGGTAGAAAATAATGTTGTGAATGACACAAAATGGATTTTTGCAGAAGTTATTTTAAGCAATATGATGATTTGTACACAATCACAATGTCCTGAAGAAGGTTCCTGTTGTGATGATTGTAGTAGTAGGTATAGGGTAAGGAGTGGTAATTATTCAATGGAGTTATATTCAGAGGGTAAAATGATGTATTGTTCAATAAAAGATTGTGGATCTATATGTTTACCTTTGCAACAATATACTGAATATATGTTATTTGGCGAATATGATGGAAAAAATTTGAATGTTCATAAATGGATAAAGGTTGTAAAAAAAGCTGAAATTAAGTCAGAGAATATACCTACTAAAGAAAAACCAAAAGAGGAGCCATTAGAAACTGAAGAAACTGAACCAGGATATAGAGTACTTTATGATGATATGATGGACACATTGATAACTAAAGAAGAATACCAAAGAGATACAATATTTAAACTTCCAGAAATAGAAGTAAAAAGGCCTGATGAACCTAATGTCCTGAAATATATATCAGAGGAAGATCTCGAGGAAATAAAAAAGAAACAATCAATAGTTGAGTATGGACTGCAAGGACAAGTCATATCAGAAAACAAAATATCAGAGGATATTCTAGAAAAAGGAGTATATCCTCATGCAGTTGAAAATGGCTATGTTAAACTTAGTGTTTCATTTTATAAAAATATTACCAAAAAAGAAGCAGTAGAGGTCATGAAAGAGTATGATGCAACATTGCTTACAAATAAATATTTTTATAATCATATAGATATGGCAATTTTGGAGCAGCTTTTTTGGGAATTAGCTAAAGAACCACAAGTTAGACACATATCTTCAGTTGATCCACCTCCTACAGTTTTTATCTGATAAAATAACAGATGAGGTTAAACAAAATAAAAGATACTAACAAAATGGACAAAATACTAGTTACAGGCGGCGCAGGATTTATCGGCAGCCATATCGTTGATCTGCTGATAAAAAACAACTATGATGTTGTTGTAGTTGATAACTTAAGCACCGGCAGAAATGAAAACATAAACAAAAAGGCAAAGTTCTACAAGGTTGACATAACAGACGCAAAAAAGCTGAGAAATGTTTTCCAAAAGGAAAAGCCAAAGTATGTTATCCATGAAGCAGCGCAGATTAATGTAAGGGAGTCAGTCAAAAACCCACAATTAGATGCCAAAATAAACATAATGGGCGGAGTGAATGTTCTGGAGTGCTGCAAGGACTTTAAAGTCAGGAAAATAGTCTATTCGTCCTCAGGCGGAGCTGTCTACGGCAATCCAAATAAGCTGCCATGCACAGAGGAAACACCAACCAAGCCACTATCACAATATGGCGTTTCAAAGCTTGTTTTTGAGAACTATGTGGTAATGTACAGCAAGCTTTATGGCCTGGATTACACAATCCTAAGATACTCCAATGTATACGGCCCGAGGCAGGACCCTAAAGGAGAGGCAGGAGTTATTTCTATTTTTATCTCATCTTTATTAAGCAAAAAGCAGCCAAAAATATTCGGAGACGGAAACCAAACAAGAGATTTTGTTTATGTTGAAGATGTAGCCAATGCCAATCTTCTAGTGCTAAAAAAGAACACAAAAACAAAAATATTCAACATAGGAGTAGGGAAGGAAACAAGCGTTAATGAATTATACAATAAAATAGCAAAAGCATTGAATTCGAATATAAAAGCAAAGCATACAGAAGCAGTTAAAGGGGAAGTTAAAAAAATCTACCTAAACATAGGCAAGGTAAAAAAAGAATTAGGCTGGAATCCCCAAACAAACATTGATGCAGGCTTAAAGAAAACAATTGACTGGCTGAAATAAAATGGAATATACAAAAAGGGCAGTAAAGGGAGCAGTTATGGTTCTAATTCTTTCTGTTTTTGCAGCATTAATTGGGTATTTTGTCAGGCTGATATTGACTAGAAACATAA
Organism: uncultured Methanosarcinales archaeon; assembly: GCA_964459835.1. Lineage (GTDB taxonomy): Archaea > Nanobdellota > Nanobdellia > Woesearchaeales > UBA12501 > CAYWPA01. Next base: position 36,050 of record CAYWPA010000006.1, on the reverse strand, counting down.
CTCCGGAAGAATACGGTATGTTTTACTCAGCTATTTCATTATTTGGATTGTTTGCAATATTCAAAGAGCTTGGATTAAACCATGCTCTGGTAAAATATGTCTCAGAATACCGAGTAAAAAAGCAGTACGGCATAATAAAAGGGATAATGTACATTGTCTTCTCGCTGCAATTCCTAACCTCTATTATTGTAGCAATATTATTCTGGATATTTGCAGATTACTTAGCAGCAAATTACTTTCACACAGAAAAAGCAGCCATCATAATAAAAATATTAGCAGTAATGTTCATGGTTTTTCCATTGGAAAACATTTTCAGGTACTCATTCCAGGGCTTCCAGAAGATGCAGCTTTATGCTTTGGTTGAGTTCATGAGGATGCTTGCAATAGTCATATTTGTTTCGATACTGTTTTATATGGGCTTTGGTTACTTGGCTCCTCCTTATGCATATACTATTTCATACATAGTTTTGCCGCTCATATTCTCGTACTTCTTCATAAAAATGTTCCCTGATTTTTTCAAGATAAAGAAAAGGATAAGCAAAGCCCTGGCAATGAAGCTAATCAAATTTGGGCTGCCAGTGATGCTTGCTCTTGTAGGTGCAGTTGTCCTGCAGTACACAGATACAGTAATTATAACTTATTTCAGGACATTAAAAGAGGTCGGATTGTACCAGGTTGCAGTTCCCACATCTAATCTTCTGCTTTACTTTACCTATGCGCTTTCAGCAGTTGTGCTGCCTTTATCTTCAGAGCTGTGGGCAAAAGGGCATAAGGAAAAGCTGCAGAAAGGCATGGAACTTCTTTACAAATACTCTTTCATCGTCATGATTCCTGCAGCAATGGCTCTTTTCTCATACCCAGAGCTTGCATTAAAGCTTTTATTCGGGCCTGAATATGTGCAAGCAAGCCCTGTGCTGCAGATACTGTCAATAGGGGCCATAATCTATACGATTGCCTTTGTAAACAATAATGCCTTGTCAGGCATAGGTCATCCCAAGCTTAACACCCAAATAATACTTTCTGCCGCTATTTTCAATGTTATTTCAAACATTATCTTTATTCCAAAATATGGAATAATAGGGGCTGCATTAACAACTTTTGCAAGCTATTTGATAATACTGGTGCTGTCATCATATCATATAAGGAAGTTCATAAAAATAAAAATCCCATGGGCAGAGTGGGCAAGTTCTGTCTTGGCAGGATTAATTTTTGTTGTCGTGCTGGCCTATCTTAAAAAGGCAATAGAGCTTAATGTTTTCCTTGAGATTATTGTAAATCTTGCAATAGCAGGAACAGCCTATCTTGCAGTTCTTGGACTGACAAAAACAATAACAAAAAAAGACATAGACTTGTTCAAGGCAGTAATAAGAAAGAAAATAACTTAGTTAAATCAGTCATTTAGCCAATTTCTTAATAGTGTCGCAGATATACTTTATATCGCTTTCTTTTGTCATTGAGGATGAAGGCAGGCAGATGCCGTTTCTTGAAATATCTTTTCCAACAGAAAACTTTTCATTGGACTTATAAGGAGGCATGTCTGTCATTAAGTAAAAGAATGGGCGAGAGTCAATTCCTTTTTTCCTCAGCTCTGAAGCAAGCTTGTCCCTGCTCATTCCAAAATTCTTGTCAAGCAATATCCCATATGCCCAGTAAACATTCTTGCACCCTTTCTTCTCAACAGGAAGCCTTATTCCTTTCACATTCTTCAGGTGCTTGTTATACAAAGCCGCGTTTTTCCTTCTTTTTGCAATAAACTTATTGATTTTCTTCATTTGGGCAACTCCTATGGCAGCCTGCAGGTTGGTCATCCTGTAATTATAGCCGACTTCGTCGTGCCAGAACCTTTTTCTCTTGCTCATGTGATGATCCCTTAAATACTGCATCTTCTCTGCCAGCTTTCTGTTGTTTGTAATACACATTCCACCTTCTCCGGTGGTTATAATCTTGTTTCCATAGAAGCTGAAGCATCCGATATCACCGAAGCTTCCAACTTTCTTCCCTTTAAACTCAGCCCCATGGGCCTGCGCGCAGTCTTCAATCAAAAACAATTTGTGCTTCTTTGCAATATTCATTATCTTATCCATTTCACATGGGTGCCCGAACAGGTGGACAGCCATTATTGCCTTTGTTTTTTTTGTGATTCTCTTTTCTATTTCCTTTGGGTCAATATTATATGTTTCTGGATCGCAGTCAACAAACACAGGCTCTGCTCTGCAATGCCTAACTACATTTGCAGAAGCAATAAACGTATGATTAGGGATAATTACTTCATCTCCTTCTTTTATTCCCATAGTCAAAAGAGCAAGGTGTAAGGCAGTTGTTCCGTTGCTTGTTGCAATGCCGTGCTTTACTCCGCAGAACTTTGTAAATTCTTTTTCAAATTCAGGTATGAATTTTCCAAGAGAAGAAATCCAGGTGCTATTAAGGCACTCCAATACATTCTTCTTTTCTTCTCTGCCAATGTTTGGCTCTGATACCGGTATGAATCTGCTTTTTGCTATTATTTTTGCCATTTTATTTTTTACCTTTGTGCCAGATTTCATCTTCTTTTCCAAATGTCTCTTCCCATACCCATGTGCATTTGTTTTCCTTGAAATAATCAATTGTTTTTTTTAACCCTTCTTCAAAGCTCACTTCAGGCTCCCATCCTGTAAGCTTATGCATCTTGAAGTAATTGCACTGCAATACATTAACATCCAATGGCCTTAATCTTGCCTGCTCTATTTCTATGTCAACGTTGGTATGGCCCATTAATTTTCCAATGGTTCTTGCCATTTTCTCAACGCTGTGGTCTTCCCCTGTCCCCATATTGACAACCTCTCCCACTGCTTCAGGACATTTTATTAATGCAATGGCCCCTTTAGCAGCATCGGTTACATAAGTTAAGTCCCTTGTTGCCTTAATATTTCCAAGCTTCAGCTTGCTCCCTTTGTTCAGCTGTGAGATTAGCTCTGGAATGATATATGGGTGGGTTTCCCTAGGACCGTAGACATTGAACTGCCTTAATATTACAACAGGGATTCCCTGTTCATGATGCAGTGTATAGCATAGCCTGTCAGCCGCCAATTTGCTTACAGCATAAGTTGATGCAGGTATTGTAGGATGGTGCTCATCCATAGGAGTTTGTTTTGCAGTTCCGTATACTTCTGAAGTAGAATACTGCACAATTCTTTTTACCCCAGCAGCCTTTGCTGCAAGCATAACATTCATTGCGCCGTTTGCGTTAATCTCAAAAAACTGGGTAGGCCTTTCGTAGCAGTGCGGTATGTAAGGCTCTGCTGCAAGGTTGAACAAGTATTCTATTTTGTTCTCTGTAAGAACGCTTTTAAAGTTTTTATCAAGAATATCTCCTTTAATTATTTTTATCCTATTCTCTACTTCATTAAGATTAACAAGCTTTCCGCTAAGGAAGTTGTCATAAACAATAACATTTGCGCCTTCTTTAAGCAGCTCTCTGACAAGTGTAGAGCCTATAAATCCTGCTCCTCCTGTTACCATTATGTTTTTTCCTTTTAGGCTGTCCATTATATCTCCCTTTATCTCCTCTTTTCTGTAACTGGCTTTATATTGAATACCTGATGGTTTCCAAACTCCATCTTCTCATCAACTTTTTTTATTTCTTTTGCAGGAACCCCTACTGCGACAACATCGTTTGGAATATCATTGATTACTATCGATCCTGCCCCTACAATTGTGTTGTGGCCAATTGTAACATTCTGGATGATTGTGCTCCCGATCCCGATAAAAGTTCCGTTCTTGATATTGACTCTTCCTGCAATGTTCACGCCAGAAGCAATATGCACATGGTCTCCAATCTCGCACTCATGGTCAACAATAGCTCCTGTATTTACTATTGTATTGTTTCCAATCTTTACATTTACGCAGATAACAGCTTCCCTGCAGATAACTGTTCCCCTTCCGATTTTTGCAGAAGGCGCAATGCTTGCTGTTGGATGAATCGCATTAACTAATGTAATGTTCATATCTTTTAGCTTATTGTAATAGTCGGCTCTTACAACATTATCTCCTACTCCTATTACAATTCCTTTTATATTGTGTTTTTTTATCAGCTCAGGAAGCTTTGAAAACTCGCCAAGAATTTGGTACCCAAGCACTTTTTCACTTGTATTTTTTGCTTTGTCTATCAGCCCGACAATCTCTATATTCTTATCCTGCTCCAGGATGTCTAAAATGACCTTTGCCTGGCCTCCTGCACCTATTACTGCTGTTCTCATTTTCTTACCTTTTTTAGTGTAATTTGCTCATCCTTTTTAAGTTCTTTCCCTGCTTTCTTTCCCACAATCTTGCCTATGTTTTCATACGTTGGAAACAAGCCTGAGCCAGGCCTTTTATATGCCAGCATTTCCTTTGTTATTATCTTTCCTTGCGGAATATCATGTTTTGCGACAATGCTTTTTCTGGAGACTTTCCGGTTCTTCACTTCCTCTCCTCTTGGCCTCTTTACCCCATCTCCTAAAGAAAGCTCTGCCTGCCTTATTGCCCTAACCATTTCTGCAAGCTCTTTTGGCTCTAGTGAAGCTTTGTGATCAGGGCCTTTCATTTTCCTGCTTAAGGTAAAGTGCTTTTCAATTACCTTTGCTCCAAGAGCAACAGCAGCAACGCTTGCAGCATACCCCATAGTATGATCTGAAAATCCAATAACAGTTCCAAACTTTTTCAGCTTGTCCATAGCTTTTATGTTTGCATCCTTGTAATCAGTTGGATAATTAAAATAACACTGCAGCAATGCAAGCTTTTTGTTTCCTGTTTTCCTAAGCACCTTAACTGCATCTTCTATCTCTTTCATAGTAGACATTGCTGTTGAAAGTATCACTGGCTTTTTTGTTTCTGCAACATATTCTATAAAAGGGTGGCTTACAACCTCGATTGAAGCGAGCTTGTAAGCCGGCATGTCAATCTTCTCAAGAAGATCAACACTGTGAGTGTCATATGGGGTTGAGAAAAGAATGATTCCTTTATCTTTTGCATAATTTTTCAAATTGATTATGTCTTTCACAGGCTGTTCCAATTCCTTAAGCATCTGGAACTGAGTTTTCTTCTTTCCTATGTTTCTGTCCTGGTAGGCTGCCTTTGGTGCATATGTAGTGATAAGGTCTTCTGTCTTGTATGTCTGGAATTTTATTGCATCTGCTCCTGCCTTTGCAGCTTCCTCAACAAGCTTTTTTGCAAGGCGGAATTTTCCATTGTGGTTTACCCCTGCTTCTGCTATAATAAAGCAAGGATAGCCTTTTCCCATCCCTCTGCTTCCTATCTTAAAGCTTGCCATGCTGCTCACCACGCTGTCCATCCTCCATCTACTATAAGGTTGGCACCTGTCATATAGCTTGAAGCGTCTGACACAAGGAAAAGCATAGGAGCTGCCATTTCCTCTCTTCTTGCCATTCTTCCCAAAGGAGTTTTTTCACAATATCTTTTAATAAATACTTTTTCCTGGTTGTTGAATACCCCGCCAGGCGTTAAGGTATTAACTCTTATTCCTTTTGGCCCAAGATATGTTGCAAGATATCTTGTAAAGTTAAGCACTGCTGACTTGCTTGCAGAGTAAACAATCGGCGTATTGATTTTGCTTCCCTTGTAAATCCTCTGGTCAGGGCTCACGTTTCCGTAAATAGATGAAACATTCACTATAACACTTCCTTTTTTCATGGCTTTGCTTGCAGCCTGCGCACAAAGGAACATTCCTGTAAGGTTTACTTTCAGAATCCTTTCCCAGTCTTCCAAAGGAAAGTCCTCAAACTTTGCAAAGAAGTTTTTGCTTCTTCCTGCTGCATTGTTAAGCAGTATATCAAGCTTTTTGAACTTCTTTATTATTGCTTTTATCATATCATCTACTGATTTTTCGCTTGTTACATCAACCTCTATTCCAAGAGCTTTATTTCCGGTATGCTTTTCAACATCCCTTGCAAGGCTTTCGCATTTATTTCTGTCAATGTCTGCTATAACAACATTTGCTCCTGCAGCAGAAAGTATGTATGCATACTCTGTTCCTAAAAATCCTGTTCCTCCTGTAATCAAAGCTATTTTTCCTTTTAGGTCATAAAGCCTGCTTACTCTTTCCTTTGTCCATTTAGGGTCAGTTATATGCATTTCTTTCATATTTGCCATATTTATTCACCTTCTTTTGCCTTCTTTTTCTTTCAATTCGTTCATTATCAATTCAGCCATCTTGAATTCAAGAGGGGTGTCAATCATCAATGATCTCTCTTCAGGCATGACATAGCCTGTCATTTTTTCTGTGAAATAAGTGTTCTTGTTTACCAAAGTATTCCTGTAGGCGCAGAACACCACAGCATTCATCTGGAATACCTTTGGAGCATCCTGCCGTCTTGTTATTGGCTTTTTTGGCTTTTTTGAAATCCCTAAGTATTTAGTACCTTCCCTAAACTCAAGCATATTGAAATATGGATTATGGTGGGCCTCATATACTGTAACTACAGAATCTGTGTTATCTGTCAGCAGCTTTTTTATGCAGCCTTCTATGTCCTCAACTTTTCTCAGTACACTTGTAGGGTCTAAGTCAATCACTATATCAACCTTTTTTCCTTCCTCTTCCTCAACAAATTTTATTGCATGGTTCAATGCAGGAAACTTTGAAGCAGTGTCTGTTGCCATTTCAGCAGGCCTAATGAAAGGCACTTCTGCACTGTATTTCTTTGCAGTGTCTGCAATCTTTTTATCATCTGTTGAAACTATGACCCTTCTTATAAGCTTGCATGCCTTTGCATGCGCAATCGTATGGGCGATGAGAGGCTTGCCAGCAAGATCTTTTATGTTCTTTCCAGGCACTCCCTTGCTTCCTCCCCTTGCGCAGATTATGCAGATGATGTTCATTCCTTCTGCCTTTTTTCTCCAGTTTTCTTGTTTCATTTTTTCTTTTTCCATTTTACCTCACATGCAATGCAATCTCCAGTGTTTTTATCCCATCGTCTAAATCAACCAATAGATTTTTGTTTTTCTTTGCACAATCAACAAAATGCCTTATCTCATCCATGTACATCTGAATAGGATTGTAGTTTTTGTATGAGTATGATTTTGTTTTGCCGTCTTTTGTAATTTTGACAATATTTTTGTTTATGTCTGCTTCAATTGTTCCTTTATTTCCAATAACAGTTATTGTCCTTGTAGGAACTTTGTTTATGCAGTCTAAATGTATATGGGCTGAAGCTTTTCCATAGTCAAGCAGCATGTCAGAGCAGTCCTCTGCATCCATATCAAGGTTGCTTATCTTTCCAGCCATTCCTGCAACTGCCATTGGCTCACCCATTATCCACCTTACATAATCTATCTCATGTGAAATATCCAGCAATACTCCTCCCCCCATTTTCTTTTTTGAGCTGTATATCTTCCTGTAGTCTGCTTTTCTCCAGTTTCCGAGGTGGTTTCCGTACTCTGCATGCATATAGAGAGGCTTTCCCACTGCTTTGCTGTCTGCAAGCTCCTTTACTTTCTTTATGACAGGGTGAAACCTCAGGCAGTAGGCAACAAAAACCTTAATTTTCTTCTGTTTTGCAAGCTTCTGGAGCTTTTTTGCATCCTTCAAGCTGTCTGAAACAGGCTTCTCCATGAATATATTGCATCCTGCCTTTGCAGCTTCCATTGCTGTCTTCACATGAAGGCTTGTCGGATTAGTAATGAAAACAAAATCAGGCTTTTCTGCAAGGGCTTTCTTAAGGCTGTTGTATGTTTTAACACCAAGCTTTTCAAGCTCTGCATCTTTTCCTATAGTTGTCCTGTAAGCAAGAATCTCTGCATTCCTGTAGATATTTCTGATACACTTGATGTGCCTTCTTCCAATATTTCCGCAGCCTGCTATCAAAAATTTCATCCTAACAACCCCGCTACTCTTTGAGCAGCCTTTCCGTCTATTCTGTATGAGTAATCATAAACAATGCTCTTTTGATCCTGCAGAACTTTTTCTTTAAACTGATGGCTATATAAAACTTTTTTTATTATCGGAGCAATCTCATCTGCTTTGCTTGTATACAAAGCTCCTTTCTTCTGCAACGGAAGTATGTCAGGCAGGCCTGTTAAGTTAATGCATAAAACAGGCTTGTTAAGCATCATTGCTTCCAGCGCAACAGTTGAATTCTTGTTAACCAATAAGTCGCATACCCATAATGCTTCGTAAAGCTTTTCCTTAAGCAAAGTGTATGTAATTCCGATTTTTCTTGCAAGGTAATCATAATTTTTTGTATCGTACTCCCTTGGATGAATTTTGATTATAAGCTGCGTTCCAGTAACGCTCTTTACTGCTGCCATGACTTCTTTTGTCAGTTCTTCATTTCCAGGAATAGGCTGTGTTGCCAGCATGACTATTTTTTTTCTTGGATCAAGCCCAAAGCCCCTGCAAAGATTCTCTTTGTTGAATATCTTCTCTGTCTTTGCAAGTATGTCATACCTAGGCTGGCCTGTTATAGCAACTGTGTCTTTAGGGTAATGGCCGTGCTTTACAAGGTAGTCTGCTGTTTCCTTGCCGTATGTTGCTGTTATGTCAGGAATCGGGCATAAAGGAGTCCTATAATCCTCTCCTGCCTCTCCTTCAAGATGGGTATATTCATAACTTCCCTTTCCCACAAAACCGTGCTGCATTCCTGCAACAAATACCCTGCTTTTCTTTGCAGCAACTACACTGCTTCTTCCCCACAGGCTTGTCTCATCTAATGCAAAGACAGCCTTTGGCTTTTCTATTTTCATCATGCTCTTGAGCATTTCAGTATTCCTTACTGCTTCAGGGTGCCTCTTAAGGAACATATGCCTGAATTTTTTCTCAAGGAAAGGCCATGTTGAATACCCTTCAAACTTTAATGTATCTTTTATATAGTCATTTTTCTTGAATTCTTTCCACTGCTTTCTCAGCTTTCCTTTCTCGTGCAAAACCTTCAATTTTATTTTTAAGCTGTTGTAATACTCAACAGGCATTGCTTTTCCTCTTTTCTCAATCATGCTTTTTAATCCAAGGCTTGGGCTGTAGTCAATGTCAACAAACAAAACATCATCTCCTTTGCCTTTCAGCACTTTTGCAATCGGAAGCAGCATCAAGTCTCCTTTTTCCCTTGCTCCTGTGGCTACATCAATATTCGTCTGCCATAAGTTTGCAAAAGTAGTCATAACAACTTTTGTTTTTAAAATCCTCGGCTTGTACCTTATAAATAATATTTTGGCAAGAATCTCTCTTAAAGAAGACTTTTTCATCTTTAAATTTTCAAGCAGGTAGGGCTTTATTTCATGGTTGAATTCTTTTATCGTATGCATTATTCCCTGGCTTATTGACTTAAAAGGAATCATCTGCTCTTTCGCAATATGCATAATAAGCTTTCCAAGGAAGCTTGTGCTTCCCACTGTTGCAACTCTCTCTGGCTTTTCCTCTCTTATTATCTTGTTAATTATTGTTATATATCTCAAAAGCTCTTTTACAGTGTCATGATGTATAGGGCTGTAGTAAAGCCAGAAATCATTATACCACCACAATGAAACATCGTCATAAGCAGAATACTCTTTTATGTTTTTGTTGCCTATGAGTTTTATCTCAGACCATGTCTTCAGCCACTTCATTGAATTTAGATTAATATCTTCAAGCTCGCTGTAAGAAAAGTAATCGTTTACTGACTTAAAAGGAATTCCTTTTGCCTTTAATTCCTCTTTTGCCTGTTCTGTCAGCGCAACAACAAGCACAGAAGGGTCTATGTAGTCTATGAATCTCTCCAAATGATATTTTTCATAAGCAAATATAATTATCTTTGTGTCCATTACTGCACCTTTCCTCACACCTTCTTTGTAAGATCCAGCTCATCGTCCTGGATATATTTTATTTTCTGCTTTAATGCAATGTAAGCTTTCTGCAGCTCCCTTCCAAGATAAGCAGCATGGTCTTTTCTTGTTATAATATTGTGTTTTATTATTGTCTGATATATTTCCAATGGATTTTTCCCAACAATCTTTATATCAACTATATTGTTTTTTTTGCAATGCCCAACTTCTATTGTATTTTTTTCATAATCAACCCTTATCAGAAAATACCCGTTAGGGTCAAGAACAAACTCTTCCAAATCATCATACTCTGCGCTTATTACTTTTGCATTGTCTTTTACTTTAGAATCATAAAGCTTTTTCTTACTTTTTAAATCTATGACGTCAATTGCATTTGTAGGGCAGCCTGCAGCAGCCTCAATCAGCTTTTGCTGCTCTTCTTCGCTAACATCTGCTTCCAGAATAAAGATCCCTTTATTGTCACTGGAGCCAATAAGGTCAGCCTTTCTTCCCTTCATTTTAAAGGTTTTAGGGCTTATCTCTGTGCAAATCCCATAGCCTACACACTTATCTGCATTAAACTCTATTCTCAACTTTGACATGCCGTACCCCCTCACAATAAATAACCACTACACCGGTAGAAAAACTCATCATTTATAAAGGTTTGGGTTTTATTACTATTAATTTGCTTCTATTTACTATCAGAAAACTATGCATTCTTGAGCAAAATAGTAAAAAACTTTATAAGCAATATTGCTATTGTATTTTCATGGCGCAGATACTTGTTTTTGGAGACAGCATAGCTTATGGAAATTGGGACAAGGGAGGAGGATGGGTCAATAGACTAAAGAAGTTTCTTGCAGAAAACGAGACTTCTTGCACAATACATAACCTCTCGACATCAGCAAGCACAAGTGGCTATATTGTCAAAACACTTGAATCAGATTTGAAAAAATCATTAAATCTTGCTGATGAAAGCATTCTGGTGTTTGCCACAGGCATAAATGATGCCCAGTTTGTCAAAAGCGTAAAAAACACAAGGCTTCCACCTGAGAAATTCAAGGCAAACATACAGAAAATAATAAGCACAGCAAAAAGCATATCTTCAAAAGTCGTTTTCATTGGGTTAACTCCTGTTGATGAGGCAAAAGTAGGCCAATTGCCTATAGAAAGGGAAGCATACTATAAAAATTCCAATGTAAAAGAATTCAATGAAATAATCAAATCACTGTGTGCTAAACACAATATTTGTTTTGTTGATGTATATCCAATATTTATAAAAATAAACCATACTTTGCTTTTAGACGACGGGGTTTACCCAAATGCAGCAGGCCATGAGAAAATCTTTGAGCTTGTAAAGTATTCCATGATTAAAAACAATATAATCTAAAGATAATATGGCCTAGAAAATTTCTTTGTCAAGAACTGCTTTTTCTAATCCCCACTTTTTAGCGCCGTGGTATATTATAACCAAGAAAGCTGCAAAGTAGAGCAAAGCTAACTCTCCTTTATTTATTATTGGAATAGCGCCTTGCGGAGCATGCACCATGAAGTATGCAAAAAGCATTTCTATTGCAGATCCTAAAGCTGCAAGCCTTGTCAGCACACCAAAAGCTATTGCCAAGCCTCCAAAAGTTTCGATCAGGCCTGCAAAAAACATCAGGCTGTATGGTACAGCAATGTTTCCTCCAAACCATCCAAGAAGCTTCTGCGCTCCGTGTTGGAAGAACAATAAGCCTACGAAAACCCTGAAAACAAAGTATAAGTAATCATGATAGCTCTTCAGGATTTTGTTTATTATTTCCATAAGCCATGTGTTTGCTTCGAGATTTATAAATTTTTCCAGCATAAATTATATAAATACAATAATTATTCGCTTTGCATTCATGGGGTGCAATGATGAAAGCAGGAAAAAAAGCAGAGGATTTTTCCCTTCCGGATCAGGATGGCGAAGAAGTAAAGCTAAGTGATTTTAAGGGAAAATGGGTTGTGCTTTATTTTTATCCAAAAGACAATACCCCTGGCTGCACAATTGAGGCAATTGACTTTACAAAGAGCCTGAAATCTCTACAAAGCCTTGGCGCAGTTGTTCTTGGAGTAAGCCCTGATTCCACTAAATCACACTGCAATTTTATAGAAAAACAAAAATTAAGGATAACTTTGCTGAGCGATGAAGAAAAGAAAGTTCTTAAAAAATACAAAGTCTGGGGAAAGAAGAAATTTATGGGCAGGGAGTACATGGGAGTTATGAGATCAACATTCCTGATCGACCCAAAAGGAAAAATAGCCTATATATGGGAGAATGTAAATGTTAAGGGCCACGCTGATGAAGTAAAGCAGAAATTAAAGGAACTGCAATGAGCTTGATAAGGGAAATAAAAGAAACAGAAAAAAGTCAAATAAATAACATAATAAATCGAAGGCTAAAAGAATTCAGCTCTTTCAAAAACAAAAAAAACGAAGAATGGTTTTCGGAGCTTTGTTTTTGCCTTCTTACAGCTAATTCACGCGCAAAAACAGCGATTAATATACAAAAAGAATTGGGTTTTGAGGGGTTTTTTACAAAGAAAAAGCAGGAGCTTGTTAAAACAATAAAGAGGAACAAGCATAGGTTTCATAATACAAAGGCAGGCTTTATTGTAGAGGCAAGGAAGTTTGTTGATGTTAAGGATACAGTAAATCAAATAATAAACAAAGAAGGAGAGGCTGCTGCAAGGGAATGGCTTGTGAAGAATGTCAAAGGCCTTGGCTACAAAGAAGCTTCGCATTTCCTGAGGAACGTAGGCTATACAAATTTAGCAATATTGGACAGGCACATTATCAACTTAATGCATGAGAATGGCTATATACAAGAAAAAACAAAGCTGAACAAGAAAAAATACCTTGAAACTGAAGAAAAATTCAACAGCATTGCAAAAAGCCTTGGAATGAGCCCTGCTAAATTGGATTTGCATATGTGGTATCTTAAGACAGGAAAAGTTTTAAAATGAGCAAATGTTTAAATATTTTCCATGGTAGTTTAAGCAGTTGCTTCAGCTATTTTATTATGCTCTTTAAGAAGGGCTTCTGATTCTCTTGTTAATATGATCTTTCTTTTCACAATCTTTGCTATTGCTGTTACTCCGCCGACAAGATGATAATAATCTTTAAGGCTTTTGTACAGAAGCACAGGATGCTTGTATAAATGAGAGCGCATATCTTTCTCAGCCTTTATCTTTGCTGCAATGAACTGCTCATCAGTCATCTTTGTAAAGTTCATTACAAAACCTGTTGCATCCTCAAGCTTTAATATATACTCTTCAAGATCATATTTTGCAAGCAGCTTATCCTTGACTTCTTCAAAAACAGATGTTCCGGGATAAGCATTCATATAAAATAAAGTAGCCGGAATGCCCAATTCTTTGCAGAAATCAACTGTTTCCTGTATTGTTTCTTCTGTCTCTCCTGGCATGCCGACAATAAAAGTGCAGTTGGCGAACATGCCTGCCTTCCTTGTGAGACTTACTGCAGTCTTTGCCTGCTCAATCTTTACCATCTTGTTCATTTCATCAAGAATCTTCTGGCTTCCAGACTCTATTCCATAGGCAACCCTTATGCAACCTGCATCCCCCATCGCCTTAAGCAGCTCCTCGTCAACAACATTCACCCTTGACAATGCGCTCCATTCAATGTTAAGGCCTGAGGCCTTGTACTTTTCACAGAACTCCATTGCCCTCTTCTTCTGAAGTATGAACAAGTCATCATTAAAATTTATGAAATCAATATTGTATTTTTTCTTCAGCATCTTTATTTCTGCAATAACATTATCAACACTTCTCCACCTGTACCCATACTCCTTAAATGATTTTCTGCAGAACCTGCATGCATATGCACATCCTCTTGTTGATGATATGCTTATGCTTCTTTTGTATTTAGAGAAATTGCCGTCAATCTGATTATTCAGATAAATTTCCATATTCAATAAGTCATATGCAGGGAATGGTATTTCATCCAGATTCTGCATACCTTTTCTTTTTTCTGTAAATATGATTTCTTTTCCCTTTCTATATGCCAGTCCGGGAATTTTTGAAAAGTCTTTTTTTCCTTTTGAAATCTCTTTTGCAACATCAAGGAAAGTGTATTCTGCTTCTCCCATGACAACATAGTCTGCTTTTATCTTTTCAAGGACAAGTTCGCAGACATCGTACAATGACCCGCCGACAAGAATAGGAACCTTTGGCTTTGTCTCTTTGACAGCATCACAGAGCCATTTGATTTCCTTGTAGACGGTTATTATGCCTCCCATGCCAACCATATCATATTCTTTTTCTTTAAGTAGCTTCTTAACGTCATCATCGCTGTATCTGTATGCATTAATGTCAAGAATCTCAACATCGATCTTGTTTTCCCTTAGAACTGCAGCTATATAGCCTAGCCCTAAAGGAGGGTGGGTCGGCTTCAGCCACATCCTTATTTTCGGGTTTATAAGAAGTACTTTCATCATATATAGGATAAAAGCCCTTTATTTAAATATTACTCCTTTTGCGCCTTTTCGGCCAGCACAGAAATGCTCCATCCTAATCTGTTAAAAGGCCATATTCCGCCGAATAAGTCATCAATTAGGGTGAAAAGCCTGCACCTTGGCTCTATTCCAAACGCTTTCAGTATCTCATATGGAAGGTAGTAAGAGCCTGAATATCCCTTTACCTTAAATCCAGCCTTTTTCAGCTTTCTTCCTAGCCTTCCTGAACTGTACCATCTTAAATGAGTGCTGTCCCAGCCAAGCCATTTCTTTTGTCCAAGGAGTTTTCTTATTAATCCCTCAAAAAAATAATTAAAACAAAACCAATTCTGAGTGGTAATAATAACTTTTCCTCCAGGCTTAAGATATTTGTTCAGATTCTTCAAAAAAGCAACATCGTCTGGGATATGCTCAATAATATCCTTTGCTAAAATAAAGTCAAATTTATTTTTTGCTTTTATTTTAGTGGCATCACCATAAATAAAATTTACATTTACTTTTTCCTTTTCCGCATAATACTTTGCTGCATTCAATGCATTCTTAGACATATCTACACCAACAACTTTAGCGCCAAGCTTTGCAAACCTAACTGAAAAATACCCACCACAGCAGCCTAGGTCAAGAACATCTTTTCCGCGAAGAGGAAAATAAACCAATTTTTCTATCTCTTTGACTTTTCTTGAATAGTACAAAGTCTTGTACTTTTCAATGTATTTTTTTGTGAACCTTGCCGGATTTTTTTCTGTTATGTAGAACGGCTCCTGTTCCTGCAGTGCATTTTTTATTTTCATTTTCCGAAAAATCTACAAATAATAATCCAGATTAAACTTAGGGCTCCTTAAATCGCCTTCAAAATACATTTTTCTCCACAATTCAAAGGCAGTCACATTCCACAATTGCGCATACTGCCAGAATAATTTAGGGGAAGGCTTTTTCTCCATTATTCTCTGCAGATATTTGTAATCAAAAGGGCTTCCTCTTAGGTTTTCCTTTGTCAGAATCTGCTTTGCAATATCTCCAAGCCTTTCCTTGTACCAGTAATAATTGTTCATGTTAAAGCCCTGTTTTTTCTTGCTCAAAACTTCACTAGGCACAAGATCGTGTATTGCCTTTCTCAGAACATACTTGCCCTGATTCTGCCTTAGCTTCATTTTGTTAGGCATTGTAAAAGCAAATGAAACTAATTCATGGTCAAGGAAAGGAACCCTGCCTTCAACAGACTCTGCCATAGACAGCCTGTCAAGCCTGTCAAGAAGGTCATCAACAAGATAGGTTTTTATTTCCATTACCAATGCCCTGTTGAAAAAATCGCCTTCATGCTCAAAGTAAGGCTTTACAACTTCCTCTATAGGCTGGCACTTCTCAACCAATCCAGGACAAAGCTTTTTCTGGTCTTCATGATAGATGACTTGAGGAGCAAGCACAACATAGTTTTTTTCATATTCTTTTGATGTTGCAAGATATTTTAATCCTCTTCTTATTTCATTTGGCAAAAATTCAATCTCAGATATATTGGGAAGAACTTTGTTTCTGAAAAGCTTCGGAATCCACTTTGAAACATTCGGAGCAGAGATAAGCCACTTATGCCTTCTATATCCTGCGAACAGCTCATCTCCTCCAAGGCCGTTCTGCATTACAGTAACATCCTTCTTTGCAAGCCTTGAAACAAGCATTGTAGGTATGATATTTCTCTGCGGCATGTCCATGTGCCATATTGCCTTCATATACTCCTTGTCCATCGCATCGCTCTCAACAATTATTTCATGGTGGTCTGTCCCAAAATACTCTGAAACCCTTCTTGCCTCCTCAAGCTCGTCCCATGGCTCGTTAAACCCAACAGTATAGGTCTTGATAGGCTCTTCTACAAGCTTGCTCATCATACCCACTATAGTGGAAGAATCCATTCCTCCTGATAAGTATGCGCCAAAAGGAACATCAGAAATAAGGTGGCTTTGCACTGTTTTTTTCAGAAGGCTTTTCAGGGTTTCAATATAATATCTTTCAGACTCATTTGTTATGTTAACTTTGATGTCCCAGTATTTTTTAATCTCTATTTTTCCATTTTCATATGTAAGCGTATGCCCTGGCCTAAGCCTTTTTATGCCTTTGAAAAATGTATTTTCTCCCGGAGTGTAGTTTATGTTCATAAAATTGTACAATGCCTGCTCATTTAATTTTGGAGCAATCTCATCGTACTGCAGTATTGATTTTATTTCAGAAGCAAACAAAAAAACGCCGTTGCTTGTCATTGCATAATGCATTGGTTTTATTCCTAATCTGTCTCTTGCAAGGAAAAGCCTCTTTTTTCTGTAATCCCAGATTGCAAAGGCAAACATCCCATTAAGCTTCTTTACACAATCATCTCCCCATTCTTCATAGGCATGGATAATAACTTCTGTGTCTGTGTTTGAGTAGAATCTGTGTTTTCCTTCAAGCTGCGCCCTTAACTCCTTGTGGTTGTATATTTCGCCGTTGAAAATGATATGCATTGTATCATGCTCATTGTGCATTGGCTGTCTGCCTTTTTCAGAAAGGTCAATAATGCTGAGCCTTCTGTGGCCGAGCATTATATTTTTGTCATTATAGAAGCCAACATCATTAGGGCCTCTGTGCCTGACTGCATTTGTCATTCTTTTGATTAGGTTAACATCATCAAGTCCGACTACCCCATTTATTCCGCACATTTTAACTATCCGATTATGAACCCGATGCCATAGGCAAGGTGCTGCGATATCAATATTATCGGCGTTAAAAACCCTAATATTGTCCTTCTATTTATTGTTACTGCTATTGTTGTCAGTAAGACAATGATAAGATAGAGCAAAATGGCATATCCCAAAACACACCAGAACAGGCTTTTCCACAAGCCTAATAATGACAAAGCAATAATTCCCGCAACTAATCCAATGGGCCCTAAGCTGTACCATCTTGTCTTTAATATTCCACTGTGCTTACTGAAAATCCTTCTTGTTGCCTGCCCGTATTTGAACATTCTTTTAATATGGCCTTTTATGCTTCCGCTCCTGTGATGGAAGACAATTGCATTTGGAATTATTATGAATTTGCTTCCCTGCTTCCACAGCCTGTAGTTAAATTCCCCATCCTGTCCCACAATCAAAGTTTCGTCCTGCTTGTTTTTCACCCACAATTCTTTCCTGTAGACAGCATTGCAGTTTGGAATTGAAGGCACTTCCCTTTCTTTTTTTGCAACTGTTGACTGCGCGCTTCCCCCTCCACCAAGCAAAGTGTTTTCCACTGCTCCAATCAGATGAGCCATGCTTTTGTCAGAGAAAGGAACAAGATTAACTCCTCCAACACACCCGATATTCTTTGGAGAGCTTTCTAGCTTATCAACTAGCATATCAAGCCAGTTCTTGTCTACAATACAGTCAGCATCTGTAAAGGCAAAGTATTTTGCTTTTTTATTTGCTTTTGTCACTCCAAAATTCCTGTTTGCAGCACTTCCTATCTTTCCAGACTCAAAGATTTTTGTATTCCCTGACTTTAATTTCTTTATTTTTCCCTTGTATTTGGAATTTTTATCTATAATAACTATATGCTCGTAGCTGTCTTTAGGATAGGTTAAATTCTTGACAGAATCAATGCACTCCTTGATGTACTCTATCTCATCCTTTACAGGCGTTATTACTGTTACAAAAGGCTTCATTGTTTTAGGGTTATCCTGAACAGCTTTTCGCTGTATATTCTCCTGTCTAATTCGCTGAACTGGTAGACTTCATTCTGCTTTTCTCCAACAAGCGCAAAGTTAAACTGCTTTGGAATCTCATCCCTTTCATAAGGCGTCATGAAGTAAAAGCTTGTTTCCATTGCATAAACAGGATTTCCTTTTTCCAGCTTTTCTTTGATAAACAAAATCTTCTCGTCTTTTTCTCCGCCAAAGTAGAATGTGCTTCTGTTTCCATACCTGTTTACAAACAGATACTCATCGCTTGAAGCTATCAATGCATTAGGTTCCGTTACTTCCTTTATCCATTCTGCAAACTCCCTTGTTCCTGAATAATCATGCCTGTCTTTTAATGTCGGATATACAGAGGAAAATGTCAGTATGAATATGACTGCAGCCAAAGCAATGCCTGCATATTTGTTGTTTGCATGCACTAATTTGCACCCCATTGCAATCAATATTATCAGAGGGATTATTGCGGGCAGGATAAACCTTGCTTCCGTCGGCAGAAGGTTTCCAAGATAAAAGAAGAATACTGCAAACCATGACAGCAAAACAAGGATTAGGTATTTCTGCTTTTTTAAGTACAGGTAAAATAATCCAAGCGCTGCTGCCAGCCATCCAAGCCAGCCTATGGATCTTGTAACGTACGAAAGCGATATCTTTGCCTGGGGAGAGAATAATCCCTGCCATCCCTGCCTCTGCTCGTATGCAAGAAGGTCAAAGAATTTGCTCATGCCTCCTACTTGGATGAACTTTGGCAAAAACAAAACATACCATACAATAACGATAGGAGCTGCAATGCTTAAAATCCTCTGCCATGTGAAGTATTGCTTGTGGAGTTTCAGCTTTTTCTCTGAAAAATCAACAGCATTGTAGAGATATAGCAAGCCAAACGGCAGCAAAAAGAATGCATCAAAAGGCCTTATGCTTATTGCATATCCAATTAAGGCAGAAGCTCCTATGAAATATTTATTTGAATTTTTTTCAATTCCTATCAGCATCAAAAGGCCTGCAAGCAAGGCTACAAATACAGAAATTGCATGGGTTTTTGGGTATGTTGTAACTGATAGCCAGATTGGAGTTACAGAAAAAAGCAATGCAGACACAAATGAAATGAACTTATCTTTTGTAATCTTTTTTGCAAACAAATATAATACAACAACAGCCAGTGACGATGTTAAAAAGTTTACAAGGAAGTATGAAAATTCTGCTGAGTTAGCTCCTAAAAATATTTTGTGCACTGCATAGAATGCCCCCACCAAAACAACCATTCCAGGAGCTCCCCACCCATAGGAATAAACCATTGTTTTGTTTGTTATTGCCCTTTCAACAGTTATTGTATCATATGCAGAGTCAAAGTGATATAATCCTCCATTTTTCAGGAGAATATGGATTATGAAAGAGAACAAGAACAATCCTATGATTATTGATTTTTCCTTCGATACAAAGTCTATTGCCTTTCTGAAGTCTATTTCTTCGCTCATTTTAGCTGCTTATCACCAATAAGCTTCCTACTACAATGATTACTGTTCCCATCCATCTTGTTGTAGTTACCTTTTCCTTTAAAAATGCTATTGCAAATATTGCTGTTATTATATATCCCAGGCTGACTAAAGGATATACGTAGCTTACGTCTAATTTTGATAGCAATCCAAGCCATACTATCGAGCTTGCCAAGTAGCATGCAATTCCAAGCAATACAAACTTATCTGTGACTATCTTTATTATATTCTCAGGCTTTGCAAGCATCCTCATCTTCCTTAAGCTGCCGAAAACATTCATTCCCTGCTTCATGCTTATCTGCCCTAAAGCCCCAAGCATGACACTTATGAAAACAAATCCAAGCATATTCATTTTACGTTTTTGTTATAAAATAACACCCCGCTATGATTATCAATATTCCTACCCATCTTGCAGCAGAAACTGTTTCTGCTAAAAAAACAGTTGCAAAAATCCCTGTAACAACATAGCTTAAGCTTAGCAATGGATACATAAAGCTCACATCAGCCCTGCTCAAGGCAACAAGCCATACTGCCAAAGCGAAAAAATAAGTTATGAAGCCAAGCAAAACAAAAGGAGTTGTGAAGACTTCTATAAGCTTTTCAGGATTCAGCATTTCTGACATTTTACCTATGCTTATTTCAGACATTCCTTTCTTCATCATGGTCTGGCCTGATGACACTAATACTATGCTTAAGAATATTAAGAATAGGACTTGTGCTTTTTTTCCGCTGAAATTGTCCAGCTTTACTTTTTTCTTTTTTTTTTGTTTTTTTATTTTTGCCATTATTTATTTTTTATTCCTTGTTTTTATTTTAGACTTTCTACCACTTAAACAAAAACTTCAGCCAAAAAGCAAAAAGCTCTCTAAACTGCTTCAGCAAAACACTCAAACTATTACCTGTTGATTTTCCATGAAGCCTTGGATAATGCTTAATGTCTATCTCTTTTATCCTAAACTTATTCATCTTAGCCTTAACCATAAATTCAACATCAACGTTTGAGCTTTCTGACTCAATCTTTACTTTTTTGAAAACATCTTTTTTTATCAGCTTTGCAGAGTCAATATCGTTTACCTTCAGACCAAACATCATTCTTAGGCCAAAATTATACACTCCTGCTGTCAATTTCCTGTTCCAGGGGTCCTGCCTTTTCCTTCTTCTTCCGACGACAATATCACAGTCTTTTATATGGGGAAGCATTGCCTTCAAGGCATCTATCCTTACCTGGTAGTCGCCAGGCACATAAGTTATCAAGTCAAGCTTTGCAGCCTTGTAGCCTACTTTTTGCGTTCCGCCGAAGCCTTTGTTTCTTTTATTTCTGATAAGCCTGACATTCTTGTATTTTTTTGCCAGCTTCCTTGAAATTTCATTTGTCTTATCAGTTGAAGCATCATCGATAATAATAACTTCGTACTTGTCTGCAATATTTTCCAGAGTTTTAACGCAATCAGCAACTGCAAATTCTATATTTTCTTCTTCATTATAGGCAAGAATGAACAAAGATATATTGTTCCTCATTTTTTTGCTTTCCTTACTATTCCTCTCTTCTTCATTATCTCATGCGCTTTTGTAAAATATTCTTTGATGCTTCCCTGGCTCTGTATCCACTCAACATATTTTTCAATTCCCTGCTTTACTGTAACGCTTGGCCTCCACCCAAGGCTTTTTAATTTTGTATTGTCAGAAAACAAATGCCTCACTTCCCCAGGCCTGAACTCTCCTTTTAGCACAGGCTGTATATTTTTTCCGTAAGCCTCATTAAGGATTTTTACAAACTCAAGAACTGTTGTGGGCTTTGAGGTTCCTACATTATAGACTTCATAGTCTGTTTTTTTATTCTGGCTCACATAGTAGTTAGCGCGTGCAACATCGCCAACATAAACAAAATCCCTTTTCTGCTGGCCGTCTTCATAGACAATCGGAGGCAGATCATTCAGGATTCTTGTTGAGAATATTGACGTAATGCCTGTGTAAGGGTTGAACAAAGACTGCCTTGGGCCGTAAGTCATTGAGTATCTCAAAGCAACCGTCGGAATGCCTAAAGACTGGCCTACTCTTATAGCGATTCTTTCTTCGCTGTACTTTGTTATTGAATAAATAATTCCAGGATCAATCCTTTTGCCTTCATCAGTAGGCATAGGAATCAAGTCTTCCCCACACTTAGGGCACATAACTTCCCAATGGCCTCTTTCAAGCTGCTTCAAAGGCCTTGTCCCTGGCTCTATTACACCATGCTTTCTGCATCTGTATTTTCCTTCCCCGTAGACTGCTTGCGAAGAGGCAACAACAACCTTCTCTGGCTTTAATTTCTTTTCCCTTATGACATCAAAGATATTTGCAGTTCCGATTGAGTTTGCGTAAATGAATTTTGTTATCTCAGGAGCAAATCCTCCATAAGCAGCCTGGTGGAAAACCAGATCAACATCCTTCATTGCTTTTGCAACAGCCTTTTTATCCTTCATATCTCCTTTTATGAATTCATATTCTTTTCTTACCCACTCTGGCTTTTTCCTGTGGGTTTCTTTTTCTAAGTTATCAATGATCCTTATCTTGTATCCTTTTTCATAAAGCAAATCTGCCAAATGGCTTCCGATTAATCCTGCTCCGCCTGTCACTAATGCCCTCATTTTACAGCCTCCTTTACCTTCTGCGCAACATAGTCTATCTGGTCTTCTGTCAGTTCAGGAAACATCGGCAAAGAAATTATTTCATTTACAACTTTTTCTGTCACAGGAAGCTTTCCTTTCATGTTCATAGCTTTGTAAGCAGGCTGCATATGTATTGGAATAGGATAGTGCATTCCTGTTGCGATTCCATTTTTATTCAGGAAATTCATCACTTTTTCCCTATTTTTAACCCTTATCACATACAAATGATATACATGCCTTGCATCTTTCAGCTCAAAAGGCGTAACAACATCTGCATTTTCCAGCAATTCATTGTACAAATAAGCATTCTTCCTTCTCTTATCTGTCCATGACTTAAGGTACTTTAGCTTAACATCCAGAACAGCACCCTGAATGCCTTCCATCCTATAATTATATCCGGGAATATGATGATGGTGCTTCGGGCTTTCCCCATGCGCCCTCAACAACTTGATTTTTTCTGCTACTTTGTCATCATTTGTAACTATTGCTCCTGCTTCTCCGTAAGCCCCTAGGTTTTTGCCAGGGTAAAAGCTGAAGCAGCCTGTTGTTACAGGTATTCTTTTCTTTTTGTATTCAGAATCATGCGCCTGGGCAGCATCCTCTATCACAACAATATCCTTTTCCTCTGCCAGCTCTATGATTGGATCCATATCTGCAGGCTGGCCGTACAGATGGACAGGAATGATTGCCTTTGTCTTTCCTGTTATTCTTTTTCTTGCGTCTTCTGCATTTATATTGTAAGTTGTTTCATGTACATCTGCAAAAACAGGCTTTGCTCCTGTAAGAGAAACTACTTCTGCTGTTGCAAAAAAAGAGTTTGCAGGGACTATCACTTCATCTCCTGCTTTTATGTTGTTTGCAAGCAAAGCCAAATGCAAAGCTGCTGTTCCTGAATTTAGCCCAATGCAGTGCTTTGCCTTGCAGAACTGCGCAAAGTTTTTTTCAAATCTTTCTACATTCTCTCCAAGTATAAATGCAGTATTGTCAAGAACATTATGGATTGCCTTGTCCACTTCTTCTTTGATTGTTTTATATTGTGCCTTAAGGTCTACAAAAGGAATGTTCATCTGCTCACCTTATTTATTCAATTTTTTCAAAACTCTAGCCGGATTTCCTACAACCAAAGCATTTGCAGGCACATCTTTTGTAACAACAGCGCCTGCCCCAACCATCGCATTCTCTCCTATGGTGACACCGCATACTATTGTCGCATTTGCCCCAATGCTTGCGCCTTTTTTAACAATAGTTGGAATGCATTTCCAGTCCTCTCCTATCTGAAGCTTTCCTTCTTTTGTTGCCCTTGGAAACTTGTCATTTATAAAACAGGCATGAGGACCTATAAACACATTGTCTTCAATTGTAACGCCGTCAGGAATAAAGGCAAAAGGCTCAATCTTGCAGTTCTTTCCTATCTTCACGTTGCTTTTTATCTCAACAAAGCTCCCTATTTTCGTATTGTCCCCTATTTCGCACCCGTAAACATTCACAAAATTGTAGATCTTGACGTTTTTCCCGAGCTTTACATTATTGATTATCTGATGTTCCATTCCAGCTTTACCTCTTTGCCGTTTTCTTTTATTGACTTTTCAGCAGCCTCGATTATCTTAACAACCCTTAATCCTGACTCCCCATCGCTTCTTGGAGTCTTGTTGTTTTTAATGCAGTCAATAAAATGCTGCGCCTCTGCCCTCAAAGGCTCTTCTGTTGAGACTTTAGGCGAGTGTATGTCTCCTGTCCTGTAAAGTATTTGCAGCTTCTGTATTTCCTCATGGCTGTAGTCAATCCCCTTGTCATAGATTTTTACTTTTTCTTCCGGCTCAGTATCGTCATACACAATCATCTTTTTTGTTCCAACAATAGAAGTTCTTCTTAATTTTGCAGGAGCCATCCAGCTTACGCTGAAATGAGCCATTATGTTGTTCTCGAACTTTATTGTTATGTACGCAATATCCTCAACATGCCCAGGGATAAAGTTCTGGCCAACTGCGCTTACGCTTATCGGCTTTACGTTTCCTAAAAGATAGAACATGATTGAAAGGTCATGAGGAGCCAAATCCCACACAACGCTTAAGTCAGGCTGGAATAATCCAAGATTGACTCTTGCAGAGTCCATGTAGTATACCTTTCCTATCTCTCCTTTATCTATCAGCTCTTTTATTTTGTTTACAGGCGCGCTGTACTCAAATATATGGCCTACCATCAGCTTTAGGTTATTTTTCTTTGCAATATCGATCAATTCTTCTGCTTCCTTTGAGCTTCCTGCAATCGGCTTTTCAATAAAAACATGGTTTCCTGCCTCTAACGCAGCTTTTGCCAGTTTGTAGTGTGTCTTCATAGGAGTTGCTATGATTACTGCATCAACTTCTGTGCTGTTTATCACTTCCTCAAAATTTGTCGTTGTCGTGACATTTGGATAATTCTTCTTTATCGGCTCCAGCCTTGCAGAGTCTAAGTCGCAGACCATTGTCAGGTTGGAAACTAAGTTGAAGTTCCTGATTAAGTTAGGGCCCCAATACCCTGCTCCGACAACTGCAATGTTTACCATTTATTTTCCCCTCTTTGCCTTTTCAATTGCCTCTTTTCTTACAACTTTTGTTATGTTCTTCTCTAATACATCTATTTTTACATACAGCCTGAACATTAGGTAGAACAGCAATAAAATTCCAAGATAGATAACCACATCTATCCCCCTTTCAATTCCCAGATAATTTGCGAAAACATTTGTTATTTCCGGCCTGAAAACAACAGTTAATACTGCAAGCCAGACTATAACCCAGAAAACAAACTCCATATTTGATATTTTTTTATCTTTAAACCTTAGAAAAGCCCTGCTAAGTGCAAAGACTACAAACAATATTACTATGATTTGTATTAAGCTCAGCATTTTTCCACCCCTACTTCATAAATTTTCTTAATAAAATTTTCAGCCCGATTTTAACTGCATTTATCGGGCTTTGCCCCTTTGCTTTTGAATATTCTGTGTAAAGTATTGTTACCGGAACTTCAATGTATCTTATTTTCTTTTTGTGGATTTGCTCTACGATTTCTGAAGCATGCTCCATCCTGTCCTGGGTTATTTCTATTTTTTCTGCAGCACTTCTTGATAATGCTCTGAAACCATTATGCGCATCTGTCAGTTTTATTCCGCTTGTCAGCCAGGTGAAGTAAATCCCGGCTTTCAACGCCAATTTCTTGAAAAACGGAACATTTGATTTTGAGTTTAAAAATCTTGAACCCAAAGCAGCATCTGCTTTTTTTTCTTGTATAGGTTTTAGCAGGTATTTTATTTCCTCTACCTTATGCTGGCCGTCTGCATCAAATGTAACTATTATGTCTGCGCCTTCTTTTAATGCAAACCCGATGCCTGTCTGCAGTGCAGCTCCCTGCCCTCTGTTTACTTCATGATGCAGTGCATGGACATTCTGCTTTTGTATCAGCTCTAATGTATTGTCAGTAGAGCAGTCATCAACTACAACGATGTTGTTGTAGCCTCCTTTTCTCAGCCCCTTGATAACGCTTACAATGCTTCCCTGCTCATTATAAGCAGGAATTACGACGAAAACCTTGCCGGGCATTTTGCTTAAGAATAGGCTGTTTGTTTATAAAGTTTTGGGGTTACATAGAGGCCGATTTTAAAGAATAAAAACTAATTTATTTTCTATATGGAAGATAAATAGAAGAAAGCTTTAATTTTCAACCCTCTATGGAAACCTTTATATACAGCTGTTACTTTTTAATAACAGATGTCACAAAAAAAAGACAAGATTTTATTCTTCAGGGAATCCACCTTCAAGGTAGCTGAGCTTATATTCAACTATCCGCATAAAACCTTCCATATAAGAATGCTGGAAAAGGAAACCGGCCTTTCAACAACAGCCGTAATAAAAGCAGCGGAAGAGCTGGAATATTTCAAAATAATCAAAGTCGAGAAAACCCCGATAACAACAAACATCAGAGCAGACTTAGAGTCAGAAGCCTACAGGTTCTACAAGATGACATTTAATATATATAGGTTAAAAAGTTATGGCTTTGTTGACAAGTTAATCAAAACCTTTTATCCAGAAGCAATTGTACTATTCGGATCTTTTGCAAAAGGAGAAGATATTGAAAACAGCGATATAGATATTCTTATAATCTCACATAGAAAAAACAACAAAGAACTTGAAAATCTTTCAATAATCTCTGAAAAACGCTTAAATAGAGAGATGAATGCCATTGTTCTGCCGTCCTTGGAAAAAAGCGCGGCAGAATTCAAGAATGCTGCTGCAAACGGGATAGTTTTGCATGGCTACCTTGATATGGCATTATGATAGAGGAATTTGGAAATTACCTAAGGCTTGGAAAAGTAAAAAAGAAAATTTCTGACAAAAAAGAAGCAAAAGCCCTGCTTGAAAAAGCAAGCCAAAGGCTTGACTACATAAAGTCCAAAGAAATAAGCGAAAAAACAGCGCAGTTTGTTCTGGAGGATTCTTACGAGGCCATAAGGGAAGCAGCACAATCTTTAATGTCTATAAAAGGCTTTAAGCCTTATTCCCATGAGGCAACAATAAGCTTTCTGAAGGAGTTTTACCCTTATGATTTTGATGAAAGGTCAATACAAAAGCTTGACATGTTCAGGCAGCTAAGGAACGATTCAATATACAAAGCAGTTCAAGTATTAGCAGAAGACGCAGCAGATATTCTGATGTTTGCAGAGGAGTTTATAGTAAAGGTTAGCAAATTAGCTTAAACTCTATCTCAATAAGCTCTTGACCTTTTGTCTATATCAGAAATAAATATAAGATTTCTCTCGTAAAATACAGAATATTGTATCCTGTAATCACCAACCCTTACTCTGAATACTTTCTCCTTTTTGTTTACAATTCTTTTGAAATCGCCAAGAAAAGGATCTCCAGAGAGTTTTTCAATTTTAGCAAATATTCTTGCGGTAACTTCCTTTTCTGCTTTCTTAAGAAACTTCTCAGCATGGCTGGAGAATTCTATCTCAAACATCTTAAAGGCCAAGCTCTTTTTTAAGCTTGGAAAGAGGCGTAGTCTTGCCTTCTTTATACTCTTTCATGGCCTGTTCAAATCTCCTGCTTTCCTCTGTGGTCATTATTGTATCCGGGTCAAACATGTGCTCTTTAATGAACCTCAAATCCTTTTTCATTTCCTTTATCTCTTTTACAAGTTCCTTTGTTAAAGCTGCTTCTGCCATAATCAAGAATACAGTAAATGACTATTTAAATGTTATGGAAATATATAGGTTAATTAAGAAAGTCAAATTTACTACAGCTTTTGTTTTCTTCATACTGCCAGGTAAGCTTAGAATTTATATAAAGCTTTTTATGTGTTCAATTTTGTTTGAAGCTATCATATTGCCTCAAAACCTTTATATATCTCCCAGAAACCCCATCACTATGGCTGAAAAAGGGGATGTTGAGATTAACATCGATGTTCTGAAGAAGAACTGGAAGATAATTTTATTAGCAATTATAGTCATATTCGGCCTATACTTAAGATGGTATCATGTTGATTACCCTGTGATTGGATATCACAACTGGAAGGAAACTCATTACCTAACAGAAGCAAGAAACTTTGAAAAGGAAGGTTTTTTCGCACATGGATTTTTAGTGCCGGCGCATGACTTTCCAAATTTAAATGCAGACCCTTCAGGAGCGCATTCAGAAGTTGTTCCGACTTATTCAATTTTATTAGGCATTATTTTCAAATTAACAGGCCCAAGCTTAGCAGTAGCAAGAACAGTAAACATCCTGTTCAGCTTAGCAACAATAATCATATTGTATCTCTTAACAAAAGAACTGTTCAGCAGGGAAGACATTGCCTTGACAGCAGCTTTCTTGGCTGCATTAAACCCATTGTCAGTTTTCTTCTCGCATAATGTTGACATGATGATCCCAGGAACCTTCTTTATGCTGCTGTGCGCTTATTACTACATTAGATGGCTGAAGACAGATGCTGACAAACTGCTGATATATTCAATAATCTTCTTTGTCCTGGCAGCAATAACAAAATACACTTTTGCCTTCATAGCAATTCCTATCATCCTGACTCTGCCTTACAAAAAAATAACAGAAAGGCTGAAAAAAGCAGACAAAACCATATTAACAGCAATAGGAATAGGGGCATTGCTTCCATTGCAGTACTTTTACAGCCTGAAAGTCGGAAAAGCAACAGGATCTCCTGTAGTAACAGGAAAACTGATAGACTTAGGCTATATTTTCTCTGAAAATTTCAAGGCAGCAATAATAAGCTACATAAAAGACAACTACACAATGCTTGGCTTTGTCTTTGCAATTCTAGGCATAATCCTATTCTTTGTTTTCTATAAAAAAGATATTGGCTACAAATTTGCAAGAGGATACATAATCGCACTGCCGATATTCATAATTCTGCTTTCAAGAAAGCTTGGCGGCCACAGCTATCATCAGTTCCCAATGGCACCGTTAATCATAATGATGATGGCTTTCTTTATTGTCGTTGCTGCAAACAATTTAAAAGGGTTTGTCAAGTTCAGCTATGCAGCGCCGATAGCTATTGCAGCACTGCTTTTCCTTCTTTACTCTCCTTCCATGGAAGCAAGAGACAGGCAGTTCAACACGCAGTTTCCAGGATTGGACATAGCAGGAGAATACATTAAAGAGCATTCAGAAGAAGATGAAAGAATGTTTTTCTCTGGCGAACAAAGCTATGGGGTATTGTGGCATGCTGACAGGAAAGGCTATCCTGTGCATCCGAATGAAACAGAAGTTAAAT
Organism: uncultured Methanosarcinales archaeon; assembly: GCA_964459835.1. GTDB lineage: Archaea > Nanobdellota > Nanobdellia > Woesearchaeales > UBA12501 > CAYWPA01. The sequence goes on along the minus strand of CAYWPA010000006.1, from coordinate 7,187 downwards.
TCGCAGAGGAAAACTACAACGTAAGGTGGGTTTTATTCTACTTATGGGGATTAAATGCAATGCAGGACCCTGCTAAATTTGACTACATAAAACAAACTTACTCCTTAAAGCAGATTGGAATTGTACAGGTGCAGAACGGTTACCAGCCTTACTACATGCTGTTTGAGAAAGGCGGAAGCTTTGATCCAAATGCTTTGCAGAACATGACAGCAGGAAAGCCAGTCCAGACAAAGAACTATGAATACACTTTCAGAGAATATCCTTTCAGCTATATTAACATAGGCTAGCTGTATCCTATAAGCTTAAACCTTAAGACAATCAATCTCCAAGCCATCAGCAAAGGGTCAATCATTCTTATCTTTGTTCCTTTCTTGTGCACCCATCTTATGGGAAGCTCATATAGTTTGTAATTCTTTTTCCTTATCTTGTAAAACAATTCAACATCAAAAACCCATCTCCTGTCTATCAAATCCTTAAATAATTTCCTTGCAACATCTTTTTTAAAGCCCTTAAACCCGCACAAATTATCTTCAATCCTTACCCAATAAAGCATATTTACATAAACATTGAACAAGATTCCAATAAACTGCCTCAAAGGAGAGGCAATAACCTTTTTCTTGCTCATTCCACGGGTGCCGACAACAACATCATAGCCTTCTTTTAATTTAGCAAGCATACCTGGAATCTGATCAGGAGCAGTGCTGCCATCAGCATCAATGAATAATACATACTTTCCTTTTGAACTCATGACACCTTCCCTTACAGCTCCGCCCTTTCCCTTATTCACTTTATAAGAAATCAGCCTTGCAAAACCATAAGGCCATATCAAAGAAGAAATAACATCTTTTGTCTTATCCTTGCTGCCATCATTGACCACAATGACTTCAGAATCGTTCAGCTTGGAAGAGCAGTACTTCAGCAAAGAAACAAGAAAAGGGCTTATTCTCTTCTCTTCATTATAAGCCGGGACTATGATGCTTAATTCTGTCATTTCTATGCGGAAATACGCAAAATTTAAATATGTTTCTAAAACCTTCAAAACAGATGAAAACTTCTCATATAAAGAAAAAGGAAGCTGAAGTCTGGGACAAAAGAGAGTATACAAAAGCTTCTGAGATACAAAAAAAAGCATACAGCAAGTGCATGAAGATATTCTACAAGCTAGGATACTGGGAAGAGGATGGAAAAGCGCTGGAAAAATTTCCGACAGGAAAAGATGCAGTTGTCCTTGACATCGGCTGCGGGATAGGAGAGACAACAAATGCAATAAAAGGGAAAAAAGTTATAGGGATAGACTTATCAACAACCCAAATTAATCTGGCAAGAAAAAACAGGAAAAAGAACACAGAATTCATGGTTGCAGATGCAGAAAACCTTAAGTTTGAAGACAATTATTTTGACTACATATTTGCAACAAATATCTTACATCACGTGCCTAATCCTGTAAAGGCACTTAAAGAATGCAGGAGAGTCCTTAAACCAAACGGAAAGATAATAACTATGGACCCTAACAAGACAAGCCCAATAGGGAACCTGACAAGATTCATCTCAACTAAGACAGGATGGGACAAGGAAAAGCCTGTATTTTCGCGTTTCACGCTTTCGCCAAATGAAAAGCAGTTCAGAAAAAAAGAATACAGAGAGATGTTTGAAAAGGCAGGATTAAAAGTAAAGATAATCCCTCACAGGTTTGAAAGGGTTATTTTCTTCGGGACATTGTTCTTCCCTTACATCATTTACTTCCCCTTTTACTCGTTGATATGCTTAGTCATTTACTATGCAGAAAACCTTGTTGTTAAAATACCTGGCTTAAGCAGGCTGTGCTATTTCTGGATGGCAGAGGCAACAAAGTAAAACTTTATAATCTATAAATAATGACCATAGTTTATGGACATTAAAAAAATAAAGATAAACTATATCTTATTGATAATATTGGTTCTTGGCTTTTATTTAAGGTTTGACGGCTTTGCAAGGGCAGAGCCTTTATCATATCATCCCGATGACTACTTGTTGACAGAGAAGCTGGTTGAGTTTACAGGAGGGCAAGAATCAGGCGCAGGAACAAAATATCTTGGCTGGCCTGGAATAACTGCCCTTAATTTCTACGGCCTGATTTACAATGTGCTTGGCAGTGATTTAACATATGAAAAAGCCCTGCATACTTTGCAGCTTACAAGCATAATCTTAGGGACATTGTCTATACTTGTGCTTTATTTTATTGTAAAAAAAATATATTCGCAAAGGGCAGCATTATTTGCTTCAGCTTTATTTTCAGTGATGATGCTTCATGTAAGGGTAAGCCACTGGTCTACAACCGATGCAGCCTTGATATTCTTCATGCTATATTGTTTTTATTTCCTGGCAAAAATTCACCTTAAGACAGAAGAAGATGAGCTGTTCAGCCTTAAAGGAGGAAAGCTGAAAATAGACAAAGATTATGCTTTTGCATCGTTATTCTTTGTTTTGTCTGTTGCAACAAAATGGTCAGGCCTGACATTATTGGCAGCAATAGCAATTGCTGTTTTGCTAAGGTATGACATACACAATGTCATCAAGGAAAAAAGAATAAAAAAATCTTCACTAAAAGGAATAATAAACTCAGGCGTTTTTATATTATTATTATCATTGGCATTCTCCTTTATTGTATGGCCGCAGTGGATAACGCAGATTCCTGAGATACAGGCCGCATTAGCGCAGGGCTCTTTGCTGCACAAGACAGGCCATTACGGGATATTTCCAACAGCTCAGCTTTCTTTGTTTGACATGGAAATATACGCTTATACGGTTTTAAAATGGACCATGGGGATATTGGCTGCAATAGCAGGATTTTTAGGATTAATATTCGCATTGATAAGGCATAATAAAGATGACATGCTATTTGCAGGCTACACAATAATTTATTTGCTGTTCATTGGCATGTATCCTGTAAGGCTTGAAAGGTACTACCTTCTTGTTTTCCCATTCTTTGCAATCTTCATAGCAATAGCAGCAGACTACATATTGACAAGAACAAAAACAGAAGCGCAGAAATATGGAATTTACGCAGTATGCGCCGTAATTTTCTTGTTCACATTCGGCTACACAATGGCCTATAACGATATTTTAAGCGAAAAAGATGTAAGGGTTGAGGCAGGAGAATGGCTTGATAAGAATTTACAGCAGGGAGCTTCAATAACATATGCTCCGGGAACACAAAGCCACACCTTAGCTGTCTTGAAAAGAAATGACTATGTATTCAACAGCCCTAAGCCGGATTATATACTCATGACACGCCCAACCTACCATATTCTGATAAATTATATAAACCACCCGGAACAATACAAGGAATCTGATTTCAATCGCGCTAAATACATAACACAAGAAGTTCTTAGCTTTTATGATATTGTTTATAATGAAAAAGGGCAATACAAATTAGTAAAAACCTTCTCAAGAACACCTTCCTTTGCAGGCTTTGAGATTGACGAAACTAATGCTCCGTACACTATGTGGTCTGAAACCCATCCTGAAATAAGGGTTTACCAGAGAGCTGAGGGATAGCAATGGACGTTCCTTTGGAGAAAAGAGAAATTGGATTAATAGCAAAGATTCTAAAAAAGAAAGGACTGACAAAAGAAAACTTTATCGAGCTTGGCTGCGGAGACGGCTTTAACCTAAGAGTTTTTGAAAAATTAAGGATGAATGGAGAAGGAGTTGAGCTTTCCAAAGAAGCAATAGGCATAGCAAGGCAAAAGAAATTTAATAACATTAAACTGATAAACAAAGACATAAATCAGCTAAGCTACAAAAATGAAAACCTAATTTTTTTATTGAATGTCTTGGAGCATGTAAAAGATGATGCAAAGCTGCTGAAAAAAATAAGCACATTTTTAAAAAAGAATGGCTGCTTGTTCCTGTCCATTCCGGCACACAAAAAATCCTACGGCTATGCAGACCTTAATGCAGGCCATTACAGGAGATATGAGAGAGACGAAATAAAAGATAAATTAGAAAAAGCAGGCTTTGAAGCAGAGAAAATACTTTCAGTTGGATTTCCTGTATGCAATTTCTACACATGGTTCTTCAACAAATGCATGAAAATCATAAAAAAGGGCGCAAAGCTTGAAGAGGAAAAGACAGCAACATCAGGGATAAAGCTAAGCGAAGCATACTATCCCCCGCCATTCAATTTTTTAGCGGAAATAGCCTTTCCGATATTAACAATATTGATAAAGCTGGATTTTCTATTCCTGAACACTGACTTAGGCAACAACTATATCATCATAGCGAGGAAAAAATGAGGAAAAAGGTAAATTTTGCAATAGGGGCAATAATAACAGTAGTGATTGTCTATTACCTTCTTACTCATGTAAGCATTGCAGACATAATAAAGACAATAAAGCTTGTTCCATACAAAATAATCGCTGTCTGCATTGCAATTTACATACTTTCATACATTTTCAGGGCATTGAGATTCAAGATTTTGCTGCAGCACAAAATAGGCCTTTCAAGGCTGTTTGACATTGTCTGCGTGCACAATATGCTCGGCCAGGTTTTGCCTGCAAGATCAGGGGAAATATCATATATTTACCTGACAAAAAAAAAGCATGCAATAAAGGGAACAGAAGGCTTGGCAACTTTGCTTATTGCAAGAGTCTTTGATTTTATTTCAGTATCTTTGATTTTTTTCATAAGCCTGTTATTCGCATCTTCCCTTCCAGAACTGGTTTCACAGACAATCTACACGATAGCTTTGGTTTTCTTCCTGATGCTAATCTTCCTATTGGCGACAATTTTCTACGGCAATAAGTTTGTTTCTGCTTTTGCATTTTTTACAAAAAAAATAGGGCTAAAGAAAGCTAAACTAACAAACTATACTATACAAAAAATGCATGAAGTTGTTGACAGCATGAAAGTTATAAAGAAAAATAATGTTCTTTTCTATACTTTTGTTTTTTCAGTATTAATATGGGCGGCAAATTATCTTATTGATTATTTACTAGTATGGAATATGGGCCTGCAGATAGAATTATGGTATATTCTCATAGGCTTTACATTCTCTCTCTTAACAAGTGTTCTGCCAATCCATGGGGTTGGAGGGTTCGGAACAATAGAAGGGATATGGGCTGTTGTTTTCATCTCTTTAGGGGTTTCAAAAGAACTGGCTATTTTAACAGGCTTTGGCTTCCATATTATCGTATTATTATTTACAATCGGATTCGGATTATATGGTATGTGGAGAATAAGAAAGCTGCATTAATCACTTCTTCCTTGCAAGAACAAACAATCTTCTTCCATTCCATCCCTTAAAATGGTCGTCAAACTTAAACAATCTGTAAAGCATTGCCCCTACTCCTTTCTTAACGCTTTTCCTCTTCTTGCTCATTACTTTCCTTGGGTCTGTTCTTGCCAAAAACCAGTAATACAGCCTGTAGAAAAAGCTTCCCCATGTAAAGCTTTCAACAATATTAAATCCGTTTTTCTTTAATTCTTTTTCCATCTGGCCTTTTTCATACCTTCTGTAGTGGTGCGCGTAAGTATCATGCACTGTCCATTTTTCCATGTCATAAGGAACAGTAATCAAAACATGGCCATTTTTTTTGACTAAAGCAGACATATTGCTTAGCGCATTTTCCCACTCATCAATATGCTCAATGACTTCAGAGCATACAACAACATCAAACTGCTTTTTTGGGAGAGTTTCAGGCATCAGCAGGTCGCCAACAAATATCTGGGATATAAACTTTCTTTTCTTTGCCAGCCTAACCGCCTCTTTTGAGATATCAAAGCCATACAGATTGTTTTTTCTTCCGCCTAATCTTGCAACCCTTGCAAGAAAATTTCCATCTCCACATCCGACATCCAGGACATCTCCTTGTAGATTGTATTTTTCAAACAATTCATACATCAATCTAAAGCGTGTTCTGCAGGAAGGCCCGCTTTCAGTTGCCAAGTCCCACTGCTCTTTCCATAATTGGTCGTAGTATTTGTCTACTTTCATTTTGATTATTTTGCTTTCCTGAAAACCTCAATATACTTCTTTGCTACAATAGGCCAGGAGAAGTTCTTATTAACCCTCTCATAGGCTTTTTTTGCCATTTTTTCCCTGTATTTGGTATCATTTATTAATTTAACCAATGCTTTTTTTATCTCTTCAGGCGATTCAGGCTTTACTGTTATTGCCGCATCCCCTACTGTTTCAGGGCAGCCTGAAACATTTGTTGTTATTATAGCCATTTTTGCAGACATTGCCTCTAATAACGCTATACTGGAATTTTCCCTTAAAGAAGGAAGCACATAAATGGAGGAAGTTGCGTACAGCTCCTTCATCCTTTCTGACTTGTTGTCAATCCAACCTGTAAAAGATATTTTTTTATTGTATTTTTCAGCCAATTTCTGCAGATCTTTCTTGTAAGACCCATCTCCCACTAAATTAATATCCCATTCCTTGTCAATATCCAAGTCTTTAATAGCCTCAATAAAGTGCTGGAACCCCTTTCTCGGAACAAGCCTTGACACAAGCAGTATTTTATTTTCCTTATTTCCAGCCTTGAATTCTTCCGGATAAATTCCATTTGGTATTGTTGTTATGTTTTTCCAGTCATAGCTCTTTCTTATTAATCCTTTTAGATAATCTGAAGGGGTAATTATTTTTCTTGAATTAACAATAACCTTTCTCCAAATTGGACCAACAACCTTGTGCATCATGACAAACCTGTCAGGGTTAAACCCAGGAACATCGCTGCCATGAGATGTTACTACATAAGGCAATTTAAACTTCTTCCATAACAGCAACGAAACAATTCCTGTTGGGATTATGAAATGAGTATGGTTAATATCATACTTGTTCTTCTTCAATAACTTTTTGCAGAAGAAATAGGCAGAAATAACATAGCTCAGCATCTCATGTGGCATGCATATTGCCTTTCCGCTCCTGAAGCAAGGCACTCTATAGACTTTAACTCCTTCAATAGACTCTTCTTTAGGCAGGCCTCTAAAGCCCATTGTGACAACATCCACTTCATGGCCATTCTTTACCAGCTCTTTTGCAATATTAAGAGAAACAGGCCCTGCTCCCCCTCCTAATGGAGGGAATTCATAGTTAAGCATTAATACTCTCATATGTATTTAGAAAGAAAAAGGCTTTAAAAGGTTTATGCAGGGCAAAGTATTTAAAATCGCCTGATTATCATGTGTTTTATTACAGAGGT
>CAYWPA010000005.1:0-64012 GCA_964459835.1 uncultured Methanosarcinales archaeon | reverse complement strand
GCCATATAACACACTCTTTCCCTACACGAGCTCGTCCGATCTGTAAATCTTCTTTTTTTCTATCTTTTTCTACCTTGCAGTCCAGCAATAGTATGATAAGTAGCCTGCTACTACAAGCGCCAGTACACTAAGCTCCATAGGGGCAGAGTAGCCGTTGATAATTACAGCTGTTCCCTTTACTAATCTGATAAGATGGAACAATGCTACAATACCAAAAACTATAGCAGCTGCTGTCAAGGCATTTTTCTGTTTCTTTGCCATAATTGCTTATTTATGTTTCGTATATATAAATTTTATTGAGTAAATTTTATAAATGCCATAACTTCACTTCTGAATATGAAAGAGTATAAAGTCAGGCTGAAGGAAACCAAAGAACATACAGAAGACACATGGACTTTTGTTTTTGAGTTTATTGATAGCGAAAGGCTTAAATTCAAGCCAGGGCAATTTGTTATGCTTAGCTTTCCTGATGATAAATTAAAGAGAGCTTATTCAATTTTTTCTTCACCAACACAAAAAGATTTGGAGTTTGGAATAAAAAAAGAAGGAGATTTTACACAAAGATTGTTTAGGTGCAAAGAAGGTGAAATTTTAAACTGCACAGGGCCATATGGAATGTTTTGTTTTAGTGATGAAATTAAAAATGACATTGTTTTGATTGCAGGTGGTGTTGGATTGACTCCTTTGATGAGCATCTTAAGGTATGTTGTTGACAAAAAGCTTCCAAACAAAGTCACGCTGCTTTACAGCGCAAAAAAGATAAGCGATTTTCTATGCTATGATGAGCTGAAAGAGCTTAGCGGTAAAGGTAAAATCAAGTGCTCCTTTACCATAACAAAAGAGGAGGATATAGAAGGACGGCAAGGCCATGTCGGAAGGATCAATGAAGAGATGATAAAAGAAAATGTGGATAATCTCAAAGAAAACGTTTACTTCATCTGCGGGCCTAAAGGCATGGTTGATGGCGTTATTGAAATTCTCAAGGATTTGCGCCTTCCAAAAGAAAATATCAAGACAGAAAGATGGGGATAATTCTCAAAAAATGCTGAAAAAAGCATAACTTTTATATATGATAAAGATAATATAATTAAAAAAACAAATTTTTAGTGAAAATAAATGCAATTCAACAAAAATTTTGCAAAAAAAGAGGGGTTGTATCATTCTAGTCTAATCATTTTCATGTTCAGAGCTCTATTAAATAGGGTTTCCTAGGAGGAATTAAAATGGCAAAGAAAAGAAAAAAAGCAGCAAAGAAAGCAACAAAAAGAAAAAAGAGAAGATAAATCTCTAAATCTTTTTGATGGTTAATTTTTTTCTTAGAGGGGGTGACCCCCTATTTTTTATCATGGCTCATGGTGAAGCTTTTTGTTTTTCTGATTATTTTCTATATGGAAAATAAATATAAGTAATATCAACAAAACATATACTAGCATATATTTTCGAAACATTTAAATACTAAAGATACTAAATTAGTATACGTTTTTGTAAACTAGTATAAAAGAATACCGTGTGATACCATGGGGAAAAGAGGTGTAATATTACTGGCTGCGTTGTTGCTCATTAATATAGTTTCAGCAGCCCATTCTGCAACAGTAAACCTAAACCCTTTGACTGTTTTTGAGACAACATCTAATGACTACAATCTGACAGTAAACAACTACGGCAGCCAGGATGTGATAACCGATGTTCTGCTGGATTTTCCTGGAGCAAATATATCAAGCGTAGTAAACTATGCAGGATGGGTGGAAAACTACTCCTATAATTACGTACACTGGGATGAAGGAAGCATAGAAACAAATGTTCTACTTGCTTTATTTGAATTTACGGCAAATGCGCCTAAGGTTACGCAGAACACAACGAGCAGCATTACATTAAGGACAACAGACGACAAAGGAGGAGAGCAGACAAGAGTATTTACATTAACAGTCATAAACGATGATACACCTCCTGTATTGACAAACCCACTCCCCCAGAATGGAACAATTGTTTTAGAAGCGCCAACAACTTTATCCCAAATAGAAGCTATTGACACGGATACAGGGATTGAGTATGTTGTTTTTGACTACAGAAGATGCAGCGACAACACAACCACAGTTGATGTTTTAAGCAAGAACAATAATATATACAACAAAACAATAGATATATCTTCTTTCTCCAATAATAATAAGATTTGCTTTGAGTTCAGGGCAGAAAACAAAGGAGGAAGCCTTGCAAGCTACCCAGGGGTATTCTATGTTGATGGAGAAGAGCCTTCTGTTTCGTTATTTTCTCCTGCAGACAATGCATTCCTTAACAATCAGTCATTATTTGAATACATTGCAAGCGACAATTTAGCAGCAGATTTATCGTGCACTTTAACTGTGGATGGAAACCAGACAGCTTCAATGAATGCAAGCAGCGGAGCAACTTCAGCATTCTCTGCTTCAGTTGCAGCAGAGGGAACGCATGAATGGAACGTGGAATGTGAGGATGATGTTGGGCTAAGAGCTGAGGGCGAGCAAAGAACCTTTACTCTGGACAAAACATCCCCTATAATCAATGCAATTCCTGGAGATAACTCATTCATAATAACAGAAAGCAGAGTTAGCTTTAATGTAACAGACAATTATGGGGTAGATAGCGTGCAATACACTGTCAACGGAAACTCATATACTGGAGATGAAAGCTTCTCTGTATTGACTTCATTGTTCAACGATGGAATTAACACGATAACAGTAACTGCAACAGACATAGCCGGCAATATTGTAACACAGGACTTTACCTACATAATAGACAAAACAGCTCCTCAGGTAATATTAATAGCACCAATCAACCAGACAGATGTTCATGTGAACTTCATGTTCAATGCAGTTGATACATATGACCCAAGCCTAAGCTGCAATGTTTTGCTGGATTCAAACCCAGTAGCAAGCTTAACAACAGCAAATGGAACAAACAATATAACTGCTATCGTAGCTTTAGGAACTTACAATTATAAAGTAGAGTGTGTGGATGATTCAGGAAATTATGGAGTAAGCTCAGAAAGAACAATCAATGTCATAGACTTGACAGGCCCGGATATTGAAATTGAAAGCATCGGTACAGCCTTTAGGGGAGATAACGTGCCTATAAATATCAATATAACTGATATCAGCGGCGTCGCAATGGTAGCAGCAACAATAACAGACCCTAGCGGAGTTGTTACTGTGCTTAACTTGACACAGAATGGAGACATATACTCAAACATTATGGCAACAACAATCAACAGTGAGCTTGGAAACTATACAATTGATGTTATTGCAGAAGACACTCTTGCGAACTTAAACACAGCTCAGCAGGATTTCATGTTAACATACAAATACACGATAACTTTAACTTTATTGCCAAATCCGGCAAAGCCTTCTGACTTGGTTACAGCAGAGGGAGATGTCTTAATGGATAATGGTTCATTAGTGCCTGAAGGCACTTTACAGCTTCAGGTTGCAGGAAACAATGCAACAGATGTTTCAATAAACCAGTCAAGCGGGCATTACATACAAATCTTAACAGCTCCTTCAGCAGGAGACTATGATATAACAGCAAGCGTAACAAGTCAGGATAACGGGGTTACTTACTCAGCAACAGAGGTTCTAGAAGTCAAGTCACCGCAATCATACAGCAGCCATGCCTCTTCAAAAGGGTCAGGAAAGAAAAGGCAAGATAGCGGTGAAGGAGATAATGGAGATTCAGGCTTTGTAAAAAAGCCAGATGAGATCAGCAAAATAGAAGATGATGAAGAAGAAAGCGGACATGAAGACGATGAGAGGGAAAACTTAAAGAAGAAGCCTACAAAGGATTCTTCAAGTGGAATTGGTTCAGCAACAGGATTTTTCAATAATCTAAAGGCAGACTTATGGTGGCTGCTAGTGCTGCTGGGAATACTATTGGCATCTTTATACTGGTATGCAAAGAACGATGACGATGAAGATGACGAAATTGGATTGGAAAAGTACTTAAAGGAAAGGCTATAAATTGCTATAATGGTACTTGAGTCTTTGAAAATAAGATGGCTTGAGCATAGGCCGTACATTTCCTTGTTTTTTGGCTTTTTTTACACTTTTGTTGGCTTTCTTGTCGCAATGCTGTTTTTTCCAGGCAAGGTTTCAGTTGCAATGCTCTTTTTAACTACATTGCTTCTGGTTCCAACACTGATCAAACTGGTCAATATTGAAGAAACAAGGGAATCAAAAGACGGCTTCAGAAGGTTCATTACAGACCATATTGACATAATTGAAATATTCATTTTCATGTTTATAGGTGTTTTCCTTGGCTATGTTGTGCTTGGATATTTTGATGCTCCTGATTTTGACAGGATTTTTGACTATCAGATTGAATTCCTGAAGCAGAGGGAAGGATTAAGCTCAGATCTTATTGAAAATTTTCTTCAGTCAGACTTGCAGCCTTCTTTAGGCCATGCAAGCGCGATTATTCAGAATAATCTGAAAGTAACAGGAATTTTCTTTTTGTTATCTATACTTTATGGTGCAGGAGCTGTTTTCTTAGTAACATTAAACGCCAGTGTTTTTGCTGTTTTTATATTCTATGTTGCAAACTATTTGGGAAAAACAATATCTCAGTTTTTGCTTGCACTTGGAATGTTCATGATACACCTAGTGCCTGAGATTGGAGGATTCTTGGTAGCAGCAATTGCAGGAGGAGTATTGTCGAAGGCAATTATAAAGGAAAAGTTCAGAAGCAGAAGATTCAAAAATGTTTTAAGAGATTCTATAATGCTATTGGCATTGGCAGCTGCTTTAATTATCATTGGAGCTTTCCTTGAAGTTTATGTAACAGCTACTTTGTTCCATAAGGTATTTTAAGGACAAAGTTAAGGGAGTTAAGTCAAGAAAGGCGTATCGTGCCAATGCTGCGCTCTGTTCGTTTCTGCTTTTGCTTTCGCAACCGAGATACTTTCGCAATTGATTCTTCAGCAGGGCACGGCGCTTGGCAGCATTGGCACTTAATTTGACTATACTATTTAAGGATAAAGCTTTTAAAGCTCTTCTTTATTTCTACTATTAATGAAAAAAATAATCTTAATATTATACCTGTTGCTGCTTTTGCTTGTCCCTTTGGCAGCTGCACAATCAGGGCATATCAAGCTTCTGGCGGTTGCAGAGGACGGTAACAGCACCACAGGAAGCATTGCAGACCTGTACCTTGACATAAAGCCCGGCTCAGGAAGGGTTTTTATTGATACTTATCCTGCTTCAAAGATTGACACTCAAATATCAACAAGGTTTGCAAATGCAATTGCCTGCAGGTATGCCAACATTGACTGCTCAAGATATGATTTTTTCTATACGATAAAAGCAAATACTCCTATTGTCGGAGGGCCTAGCGCAGGTGCTGCAATAGGGATATTAACAATATCGCTTCTTAAGAAAATAGACCTAAATGAAAGTGTTGTTATCACAGGAACACTGAATTCAGGAAACATTATAGGTGCTGTCGGCGGAATAAAGGAAAAGATTGAGGCCGCAAGCCAGCATAACTTCTCAAAGGTTTTGATTCCAGTTGGAAAAAGCGAGGTTTCTCTCGGGAACAATACAAACGCAACACTTAACCTGATAGGATACGGTAATGTTTTGGGAGTAGAGGTTGTTGAAATAGGGACAATAGATGAAGCCCTTACTCATTTTACAGGAAAAAAATTTGGAAACGGAAACGGAAAAATAGAAATCAATGATGATTACATAAAAACAATGAAGACTTTGGCAGAGGATTTATGCAACAGGTCATCTGATCTGCAGAAAGATTTTTCAGAGAAAGAGCTGAACAAGACAGACTATGTCATGCAGACAGAAGAAGAAGCAGCTAATCTCACAAAAAAGAGCATGGAAGCAATGAAGGGCGGCAGCTATTATTCAGCAGCGAGCTTCTGCTTCGGCGCAAACGTTGCCTATACTGACCTTATCATGCTGTCCCAGAATTTTACCAATGAAGATATGGAAAGCCTGCTGGAATCCACGGATATATTGGTAAAAAATCTCAACAAGAACCTGGAAGCATTCAACATCAACACTATAACTGATTTACAGGCTTATATAATCACAAAAGAGAGGCTGATAGAGGCCAAAGACTATACAAACTCAAGCCTTGCAGCCTTGGAAGATGGAGATATGAACAAGGCTGTTGCAGATTTGGCATTTTCCATTGAAAGAATCAACACAGTGCGCTCATGGAGTAAGTTCTTCGGCAAAAAAGGAAGGAAGTTCGTCATTTCAAAGCAGGAATTGCAGCAGAGCTGCTTTGAAAAGCTGCAGGAAACAACAGAGCATTACCAGTATGTCCAGCTTCTTATTCCGGGAATGCTGCAGGAAAGCCTTGAAAACATTGAGCGTGCAAGGCTGGATATGGTAAACGGCGATTATGAGCTTTGTTTGTACAAGGCTTCGCTTGCAAAAGCGCAGATCAACACAGTTCTTGGCACAATAGGAGTGAGCGAAGAAAATGTAAATGAATTGGTTGAAAGAAAGCTTGCTGCTGCAAAAAATATAATTATTGAGCAGGGAAAGAACAATGTTTTTCCTATAATTGGATACAGCTATTATGAATATGCAAACAGCTTAAAAGAAGAGAGCAAGTATTCTGCACTGCTCTATGCTGAATATTCTTTGGAATTAAGCAACTTTGATTTCTATTTCAAGAAAAAAGGCCTTGGTTTTTTTGTAGATGAGAAGATAATTGTTGTGTTTATCGTTGGATTATTGCTTGGCTTTGGCTTAAGGGAAGCAGTTTCTATGTTTTTGATGCCGATTAGAAGGAAGAGAAGAAGGTAATAATTAGTGATAATAAACCCCAGAAGCACCGAAGTGCGTCTGGGGAAAAAGAGGTGATTATGCTTTGTTTTCTAAAAATAAAGGATTAAACCCCTGCAAATGCTCTTGACGAGCATCTGCACGGGAAAAAGAGGTGATAGATCGTAATTTTCAAACGGATAAAAGTAAGCCACCCCCACATCACTTCCTTTATTTCCTACTTTGAAGTAGTATAGCTTATATTTAAATATTTCGGTTTTTTAAGTATTTTAGAGTAGTAAAAGACAATAAAAAAGCTTATAATAAAGGAGGATTTTCATGCCTGTATGAAATGCCTGAAATGCAATAATACACCTTATTTCAACCAGCTTTGCAGGAAGCACTTCTGCGAGCAGATAGAGAAAAGGATAAGGAAGGAGATGAGGCTGACAGGCTGCCTGTCAAAAGGAGATATTATCCTGGCAGAGGACGAGATTTCAAGATATTTTCTGGAGAGCATTGCAAGGAAGCTGCCTATCAAGATCGTCAGCTCTGGAAAGCATACAAAGAAAGCAATTCCATGGACTATGGATGACGAGATAGGGTATTTTGTTAAGAAGTTTATCGAAGGCAAAGATTATACAGAACTGTGGAGAGGAGATGAAATCAAGCTATTCAGGACAGTGAAGAATGAAGAACTAAGGATGTTTGCAAAGGCAAAAGACTTGGTTTTTGAAAAAGAAGATGATGCTTTTGTAAAGGGGCTGATGGACAAGATGGAAGAAAAGCATAAGGAAACAAGGTTTTCTTTGTTAAAGAGCATTGAGGCAATAGAGAAAGCGCTAAAAAATTAATTTTTTCTATAAACCATATGCACTCCACCATATAATAAAGCCACTGTCAGAGCTGCATTATCTTGTGGGAAAGGCTTTGCAAAGCCAACGGAATTAAGAGTAATAATTGTTATGGCATAAACAATTGCATACATTCCTATAACACTCTCAAAAGAAACACCCAAGCATCTAATTACATTATTTTTTGTTATTTTTCTTTTTTTGTTGTATTCTGAAATACAAAGAATGATGCACCAAAGAATTGTTAATCCAAGCAAAACAAATGAATGGTCAAAAATCATCTTACATAGCTTTGCCTACAAAGAAGCCGATAATTCCGCCAATAACTGCCCCCTGAGGCCCAGCAACACTCCCTCCAATTAATCCTCCTAAAGCTAATCCTGTTAGCTCTTCTTTTGGCCTATCGATAGATTTTGTCATAAGATATAACAGTTTAATGAGATATATAAATCTTCCCATATATTTACTGAAAATATTTCAGCTTTTCCGAAAATCTTTATGGCAAGGCATATAAAGAAAATAATACTTAAAAAAAGAATGAAAAAGACAATACTATTAATTTTTCTTTTGCTTGCTGTTTCATGCAGCCAAGAGCCAGTAACAGAAACCAACAGAGATCCTATAATCCTGTTCTGCCCACAGGACAACTGCATGGAAAATTTAGTGTTTCTAATAGAAAACTCTGACAAAACAGACTGCGCATTGTTTGATGTTGGCTTAGACAAGGTTACTGATGCTTTAAGCAGGGCCAATGCAAGGGTTGTTCTTGACAATGGTAACTATAATCCTAAAATAAAGGCAAAATATGATGGCAAGTTCCAGCTTATGCACAATAAATTCTGCATTTTCAACGAATCCATAGTCTGGACAGGCTCATTTAACCCTACAGTAAACGGAAACTACTATAATAACGATAATGTCGTTATTTTGTTTTCAAAAGCAATTGCAAAGAATTATGAAGAGGAGTTTGAAGAGCTTTGGAACGGCATTTATGGAAGGGGAAGAAGAACAGAAAACACAAAAATAATCTTAAACAACAAGACGATTGAAATTTATTTCTGCCCTGAAGACTGGTGCGCGAATAAGGCAATAAAAACAATAAATAATGCAAATAAAAGCATTTATTTTGCTGCATTTTCCTTTACACACGAAAAAATAGCTGAAGCAATAATAAATAAAAATAAGAACACAAACAACAAAACAGAAATTAAGGGAGTAATGGAGAAAAGCCAGTACAGCAAATATTCTGTATATGATATGCTGAAGGATGGCGGCATAGATGTAAGGTGGGACAGCAATCCTGCAAACATGCACCACAAATTCTTCATAATAGACGAAAAAATCGTAATCACAGGCTCTTTCAACCCTACTCTAAGCGGGGACAACAGGAATGATGAGAACCTTGTAATAATGCATGATGAAGAGATAGCAAAATTGTATTTGGAAGAGTTTGATAAAGTATATGATGAAAAAAGATAAAAAAGCCATGTAAAAAGTAATATTTATAAAAGAGCCAGCGCTTTTCTGAAGCATGGTCAATCTGGTTATAGTCGGGACAATAGGATTGGATGATATAGAAACACCGTTCGGAAAAGTAAAAGGAGTCCTTGGAGGGAGCGCTGCTTATTCAGCTTATGCTGCCTCTTTCTTCACAAAGTTGGGCATAGTTGCTCCGATAGGCGAGGACTTTCCTGTTTTGCATCTTGATATGCTAAAGGGGCGCGGAATTGATTTGGAAGGGCTTGAAAAAAACGGAAAAACCTTCAGATGGACAGGGTTTTACGAGTTTGACATGAACGAGGCAAAGACAAAAAAGACAGAACTAAACTGCCTTGTCGACTTCAAAGCAAAGCTTCCTGACAGGTACAAAAAAGCAAAGTTTGTTTTTCTTGGAAATATGGACCCTGATCTGCAGCTGAAAATTTTAGAGCAGCTGGAGTCTCATGCCTTTACTGCAATGGATACAATGAACTTCTGGATTGAGAGCAAAAAAGAAAAGTTGCTGGAAGTCATAAAAAAAATCGATGTTGTAATATTCAATGACGGTGAGGCAAGGCAGCTGTTTGATACTGTCAATTTAGTAAGGGCTGCAAATGAAACACTAAATCTTGGTCCAAGAGCTGTCATAATAAAAAAAGGCGAGCATGGAGCTTTGCTGTTTACAAAAGATTCACATTTTTCTGCAGGAGGATATCCTCTGGAAGTCATAAAAGATCCAACAGGATGCGGGGATTGCTTTGGCGGCGGATTTATCGGCTACCTTGCAAAAGTGCAGGATATTACTGAAAAAAGCATGAGAAGGGCTGTAATTTACGGAAGCGCAATCGCCTCATTTAATGCTGAAGACTTTAGTTTGGAGAATCTGAAAAGAATTAATTCTGACGACATTGAAAAACGCTTCCACAAGTTTAAGGAAATGAAGGAGTTCTAGGCAAAATTTTTATACTTTAAAATCCAGAGTATAGCTATGCTTGTCCACAAAGAAAATGTAGTTATAGTCATTATGGCTCTGGCTGCTGTTGTTTTGTTTTTTTTCGGGGCTTCTATTACAGGTATGACTGCTATTGAAGATCCGTTAAGGCTGGATGGAAAAGATATAGTTTTGAATGTTGATGATATCCCTGCTGATTCTGAAATAGTTTTATATGTTAACAATAATTTAGTTTCCAAAACAAAGCTAAGGGACTATCTTGATGAAGAAGGAATCATCTACGGCCTGCTGAAGCAGGCAGTTGGAACATCTGTTGTGCAAACACTTCATTTAGAAGATGAAGTACGGATTCCTTTATCAAATCTAGGCTACAAAAGCAATGTAAAGAAAAATGTAAGGGTAAGCGTTCCTGGAAGCAACTTATTTGTTGAAGGTATGGCTTAACCCTGGTTAAGCCAGGCAGCGTGCCAATGCTGCGCTCTGTTCGCTTCTGCCTTTCTTTTTCGCAAACGAGGAACTCTCGCAACCGCTTCATTGGCCGGGCACGTCGCTTGGCAGCATTGGCACTTAAGTTGGCAGCACCTATTTGGGAAAGGTTTATAAAGCCTTATTTTGTTCTTTTGGGCATGGCAAAGAAAGAATACAATAAAACACCAGAAAAGGCGGCAAAAGGCCTTATCCTAGTGCCTGACACGTCTGTTATAGTTGAAAGGCTGATAACAGAAAAGATAGAGAAAAAAGAGATTGTACCAAAGAAAATCATAATCAATGAGGCAGTTCTTGCAGAGCTTGAGCACCAGGCAAACCAGGGCAGGGAGACAGGATATTTAGGGATAGACGAGATAAAGAAGCTAAGAGAGTTAGCAAAGAAATTCAATTTTACAATAGAGTACAAAGGAAAAAGGCCAACGGAGTTTGAGATAAGGCATGCAAAGTCAGGGGAGATTGACTCATTAATCCGTTCTTTGGCGCAGCAGGAAAACGCAACCTTGATGACAGCAGACAGGGTTCAGGCATTGATAGCACAGACAAAAGGGATAGATACAATCCTTATAGAGTTTGAAAAAAAACTAAGGCCAATAGTACTGGAGAAATTCTTTGATGAAAACACTATGTCTGTGCACATAAGGGAAAATATAAAAGCGGTTGCAAAAAAAGGAAGGCCCGGAAAATGGACATTTGAAGAAGTTACAAAAGAAGTATTGGACAGGAACGCTGTTCATGAAATAGCAAAGGAGATTGTAGAGGAAGCAGCAAAAAGAGAAGACAGCTTTATTGAAACACAAAGAAGGCACTCAACAATAGTCCAGATGGGAAGATATAGGATTGTAATAACAAGGCCGCCTTTCTCAGATGGATATGAAATCACAGCAGTAAGGCCTGTAAAGATTTTAAGCATGAAGGATTACAATCTTTCGCCAAAGCTTCTTGAAAGAATTGAAACAAAGGCAGAAGGAATACTTATTGCAGGAGCTCCTGGCATGGGAAAGACAACTTTTGCTCAGGCATTGGCAGAATACTATGAAAAAAAGCAGAAGATTGTAAAGACAGTTGAAGCACCAAGAGACTTGCAGCTGCCTGAGGCAATCACACAATATTCTTTGAGCCACGGAAGCCCAAAAGAAATAAGGGATATTCTTCTTTTATCAAGGCCAGACTACACAATCTATGATGAGATGAGGGATACAGATGATTTCAAGCTTTTCGCAGACCTGAGGCTGTCAGGCGTTGGAATGGTCGGAGTTGTGCACGGAACAGCGCCTATTGATGCAATACAAAGGTTCCTTGGAAGGATTGAGCTTGGAGTGATTCCGCATGTTGTCGATACTGTAATATTCATAAAAAACGGAGAAGTCAACAAAGTCTTTAACATATCAATGGAAGTCAAGGTTCCTGCAGGAATGGTTGAAGCTGATTTGGCAAGGCCTGTTGTTGTAGTAAGGGATTTTGAAACAGGAAAATTAGAATTTGAAATATATTCATATGGGGAAGAAACAGTTGTCATTCCTGTGAAGGCTGCTGCATTTTCTCCTTTGCAGAGCCTTGCAGCACAGACAATTGAAAGGGAGTTCAGAAAATATGTTGACAATGTAAGCGTTGACTTTGCATCTGACAACAGAGCAATTGTCTACATTCCTCCGCATGCTGTTGCAGCCATAATTGGAAAGCAGGGAAAGAACATAGAAATGCTGGAGCAGCGCCTGGGAATAAGCATAGATATTCAGGAATTAAAAAAAAAGAGAAAAAAAGATAGGGCAGAGCATAGCTTTTGATCATTCCATTGGCAAGAACACAATTTTATTTTTTCTTGACGGAAACTACAGGGATGCAGATGTAAATATAATGGTTGACGGCGATTTCCTTCTTATGGCAAAGGTATCAAAAAAAGCAGTAATAAAAATAAAAAAAATAATAAGCTTGGAAAGATAATTGCAAATGCGCTTGAAACAGGAAACCTTCAATTGACTGCATAATAAGCTGCAGATTAAGCCAAGCGAGGTGCCAATGCTGCGCTCTGTCCGTTTCTGTCTTTGCTCTCGCAATCGAGGAACTCTCGCAATTGCTTCGCCATTTGAGCACGTCGCTTGGCAGCATTGGCACTTAAGTCGGCAGTACACAAGCTGCACAATATTTATAAACAGTTTTCTCTAGTAACAGCTTAATGGATAAAGACAGGAAAAAAGAGGTGTTAAGGAAAATCAACGAAAAAGCCCAGGCAGCGATGGAATTCTTGATGACATATGGATGGGCAATTCTTGTAGTCCTTGTTGTTATCGGAGCATTGTCTTATTTTGGAGTTTTGGATCCTGCATCTTTATTGCCGGAGAGATGCACATTTCAACCTGGATTTAGTTGCATGGAAAATGTTATAGAAGGCGGATATGCTGGAGCAGACGTACCTATTGGATTGGTTTCTGTTAATTTGCTTAACAATCTAGGAGAAGATATTTACATTACAGGAGTTGAGGTAAACGGAGACGGAATGCAGTGCTTAAGGCTGCAGCTAGCTGAATGCGAAAATCCAGGGCAGACTTCTTTTATAGTTGGTTTAGGAGCAGCGGCAATTGAATCAGGCTCATACAATGTGGGAGGAGCAATAAAAAATGGCTTTACATGCTTGTCTATTAATGAATACTGCACATTCATTTCAGAGCAGGTTTTCGGCCATACCTGCCCGACAGATGTTTCACAAACAATAAGATGGAAAGCGCAAGCTCCTTTAAAGGGTGTTTCTTTTGAAGATTCAGAAAATGCTGCAATGCCTTGCATTAACATTCCTCCAGGAAGAGTTAATGCACAAGTAAAAATAACTTATAGAAAAGCAAAGAGCAGCTTTGACCATATTGCCTATGGCGATATTTCTTCTAATGTTATTTGGGTATAAACAGAAATCTTTATATAGTATTATTACTAAAAAACAGTAATGCGTAAAATATTGTTATTTTTACCAGCACTATTAATTTTTTTAGCTGGCTGCTTCTTTTTTCCTTATGGTGGAGGCGGCGGAGGGGCTGTTACAGGCCCTCAGTGCAATGCTGACACTTATAGTGCAACAGTTCCTTTGGTAAAATGCAGCGATGCAGCAACAGAAGTCCTTGTTTGCCAGCATCTTTGCCCACTAGGAGGATGCGACGAAAGCAATCCAGGAACTTATGAATGGGCATTACAGACAGACTGTTCGCAGACGGCAAACCCATTTTGCTATGAAGGAAGCTGTGTAAGCTGTGTTCCTGTATGCAACTACGCAGATGCATGCGATGAAGGCCCTATGCCAGATAGCTGCGGTGGATTCTGCACAAGAAATACAGACGGAGCAGCATGCTCAGCAATGGTAGGAGAGACAGGGAAACTGACAGGTGTAAATGGAAACTGGCAGACAGTCACATTAACAAATACATATACCAATCCAGTTGTTATTGCAAAGCCAGCAAGCTTTAATGGAGGTGCGCCAGCGCATACAAGAATAAGAAATGTTCAGCCGAACAGTTTTGATATAAGAATGGAAGAATGGGATTATGATGACGATGCTCATGGAGGAGAAACAGTAAGCTATTTTGTTATGGAATCCGGAAGCTATGATTTAAGCGGAATTAAAATAGAGGCAGGAAAAAAGCAGAATGTAAACCTTGCTGCAAATACAGCCTCAACAAAAGCAACATGGCATGATGTAACTTTCGCACAGTCTTTTGCTTCACCTCCTGCTGTATTTACACAGGTGCAGACATACAACGATAATGAAAAACTTTATGATTTTACAGGCACAGCAATTGATACAACAAAATGGACAGCATTGCCAGGAGTCAGCGGAGCTGTTGCGCAAAACAATAAAGTAGAGTTGGATGTTACATCCCCTTCACCAGGAACATGGAGATCAGCTGACCTGCATTCAAAAGATAAAATAATTTTAAGAGGAGATTTTGACATACAGGCTGACTTTTCAGGCTGGGCTCATACAGGAACTAATGGTGACACCCAGGCCAGGTTTATGGTTTTAACACAGGCTGATGCATTTACCACAAGCAGGACAGGTTTCTTTATTTCAGTGCAGTCAGGAACAGGAACACCAGCCTTATACAGGCAGGAGTATATAAACAACGGGCTGTGGTTGGTAGGCCAGTATGTAACTGCAGATGCTTCTGATAATTCAGGAAAACTAAGGATAACAAGAACAGGCTGCAATTTCAGGGTTTTCTACTGGAAAAACAGCCAATGGAACATGCTAGGAGCCAATCCAGTATGCCAAAAGCCGACAAACTATCCAAACGGAGTTACAGGGGACATGTTTATTGTGCTTGAGTCTACTACAAACGCAGGCACAATGTCAGTTGATTTTGATAATGTGGTAATAAGAGAAGATGCAGTTACAACAAGAGTAAAGGATTTAACAAGCTCTGGCTTTAAAGTAACGCTTCAGGAAGAAGAAAGCCATCATATTGACACGACAAACATCCACTTAGCAGAAGATGTTGGCTATATTGCATTAAGCACTGTTACTAACCCAGATTCAATTATTGGAAAAACATCTGCAATATTTAATCATAATTGGGTAACACTTAACTTTGGGCAGACCTTGTCAAAAACACCTGATATCTTCATAGCAGATATGGAAACATCATATGGGTTGGATACAGCTAATGTAAGGTACCAGAATTTAGGGGCAAGCAGCGTGGAAATAATAACGCAGGAAGAAATATCTTACGACTCTGAAACAGATCATGCAAATGAAGCATTGAGCTATTTGATTGCTGAGAATGCAGGGCCTATCGGCACTAATGCATGCTATGGTGGAAGCTGCAGCGGAAGCTCATAATCCTATTCCATAATAACAAAATATATATATAGGCACTTATACAATCTATACTATCAAATAAAGGGGAAGGTAGCTATTACAGCAAAAATAATTTCAATAATAACATTGCTTACAGCGATGCTGCTTATTTTTATTTTGCCAGCTTTGGCTATTGATGATATCAATAATAATGGCGTTCCTGACGATCAAGACGGAGATGTTTCTGATTTAGGGATATTTTTCTTTTCAGACCAAATTCCCGCATTTATTGAAGACGAACATTTATTTGATTATTCTTTGGGCGTTAATTCCCACTTCTACACAGGAGGCGTTGTGCTTACCTCTCCTTTCCCAGGCTTTACAACATTAGGAGCTTTTGCTATGTCAACTGGCGGCAAAGCTATTGGTCTTGGCTTTTTTCCAAACCAAACGTTAACAATGAGCACATTTATTAATCAGAGTTTTATAAATCAAGTAGCAAGTATACACAACAAATCAGCTACAGCAGGATTTATTTTATTTGAAGATTTGATTTTTGGTACAAATATTAGCTTTGATGGTGTTAATGCAGCCAATGTATATTTTATACCTGATTTTACAGGAGCAAGCATCATTATTGAAGTTAATGTGGATGCTTTCCCAGAACTTGCAACAAGCGACAGGTGGCTCGGTGTTACACTTGGTTATGACAGGCGCAATGTTAACGCTGTTTTTGACGGAAATTCAATCCCATTAATTCCGCCAACATCTTCTGAAACATTTAACGAGCTTGAGTTCAGACAAAATGGACAGACTGTGTTTAGGGTTGATGAGCCTGTTTTATATGACGCTGAATCAACACTTCTTGACCAGTTTTCATTATCAGAAGAATTATCTAATTTTGAAGACAATGTTAAACCTCCTTTCATTAATCTAGAAGAAGGGATATCCATGGAGGCCATTGCAGGCTCTGTAAATGATCCAATCAGCCCAAATATTGCCCAAATAACTATATTCTTTAATGGCTTTTCAGAATTTGCATCAAGGCCTGGCATAAGCTCCCCTGTAAGGGCATTAGCAAGGGCTTCTATAGGGGATACGCTTGGAGGAACAAAGAAGCAAACAACGATAAGTAATGAAGGGCAGGAAATTACACTTTATGTAAAAAACGGCCTTCCTATGAAAAATGTTGACTTGAATCTTGAGAATGTTAATCTTATTTTTGTAAACGACCCCGCATCTGAAACCAGAAGCTTTTTTGAAAATATAGTTCCCGGCTTTGCAAACGCATATGCAGTAGGCTTTGGAGGTTTTGCAGCTGTTGACAGCAATGTTAACTTGAAAAATGTTAACTTTTCCGGCTTGGACGGAGCAGATTGGGATGGGATTACTATTGTTAACGGCGTACAGGGATCCGGAAATTCTGTTGTTATGGATGATATCTCTGTAAGCAATACTCAAGGAGGAGTTTCTGTTATTGGAGAGCAGTTTGCAATCCAAAATTCAGATATTACTTCAGCTGGCGGAATAAGCTATGCTGCGCCAGGAAGGCCTTACTCAACAGGACCGCAGTTAGTTTCAATCTTAAACAATAATTTAGTGGATGGAGGAATAAGTGTTCAGGGTCTTGTAGATGCAACAGTATTTGGAAATACTTTAACAAATTCAGAATTCTGCGGAGTCGATGTTGTATTTGATCCAAGGGATGCCTGCTTAAGGGTTGTAGGAGGAGATGAAACTGTTTGCTCAAGAGGCACAATAGATTTTAACGGCGCAAGCGCAGTTATTGAAAGAAACCTTTTTGATGGAACAGGGTCAAGTGTTTTATCGCTAACAGAGCCGGATGTTTTAGGTGTTCCAACTAATTTAACTGGTGCCGGTGTATGCGTATATCTTGATGACAGGGCAGCAGGGACGCAAATAACAATAAAAGATAACGATTTCGTAAATACTTTCAGCAATTCAATTGTTATTAATAATCTGGATGCATCATTAGGTAATGATAATGTTAGGATAATCAATAATTGGGATGATGGTACATTAGCTGATCAAGTTGCATTAGTTGTAGACAATACTCTTGACAGAAATAAGCTGAAAAATTTTGTTTTGGTGAATGAATCACCTGTTCCAAATATAATAGCTGCTGAAGATGATGATAATGACGGCATTTTAAACACAGAAGATGAATGCCCAGTAAATCCAGGAACTGCTCAATTCAACGGATGCGATTCCTCGCTGAATGTCACGGCAATAACATTAAGTGTTGGCACCGGAAGATTCCCTAGGATAACAATAGCGCCAATTTTCAACATGACTGTCAGGGCGTTTGACAGGTCATTGGGAAGCTGTGCTGCAAATATGGGTGTAAGCTGGATGAATTACGACGATATTTTCCTCAATTGCACCCCTGCTAATGAAAAGGTAACTGGTGCAAACGGCCTTGCAAACCTCAATGTCAATCACGGAAATTACATAATAATAGGAGATGCATTGATTAACGGCCAGGAAATAATTGTTGCAGGAGTTCCAAGAAATGACCATGTCAATGCAGGAGAAACAAAACCTGTTCTTCTGTTTGTAATCATAAATCCAAGGGGAATTGTCCTTCCTGCAAAATTAAGGGAGCTTTTGGGAGGCTCTGAGCTTTCAATAATTGAGCCGGAATACATACTATGGAACGGCACCGAGGAGACATATCCGTTCATATATATGAGCGAAGGAAACTGGACAGTTAACGCAGAAATCAGCCCTCCTGAAGGATTTGTGGCTGACACAAACAGCATAACGGTGGACGTGAATTCAGATGTTCAGGCAGTGCAGTTTGTCATAAATGATACAGGAAGCACATGGGTGCCTACAGAAGTAAATTACAACATAGAGCACAAAGGAAAGAAGAACAAAATAAAAAGCATGATTGGAGTTGCACTTACTTCAAGATTGGCATCAGAAAAAGGAGTGAAAATAGCAAAAATCAAGAAGAACATCAAAAAGGCGCACAATACTGCAAAAGACGATGACATAATCATCCCTTCCGAAGACGGCAAGGGGAAGCCGAGAGAAAAAATCACAGGAAGAGCAGTAGATGCCACTGAAGGCGCAGGATTAACTGATTTAGGTTCACTTGGGGGAGCAATACTTTTTATATCAATATTGAATATGGTAGGTATAATTGAATTATTCCATATGGTTAGTAAGCAAAACAAGAAGAGAATAATAACTAAAAGAACAGTAAGAAAAAAGGCAAAAAAAAGAAAATGAAAAGAATAATTTTATTTGCGGCATTGCTGGTGGTTTTACTAGCTGGTTGTGCGCCTATTTTTCCATTTTTTCCTAGTGGAGGAGGGCCTGTATGCGATCAAAATAAGGTTGGAAATACCATTTGTTATGGAACAAGTCAAGTTGCAGTTTGCAATGAGACCAGTCCAGGAGTTTTTGAATTTGTAGTTTCCAAAACATGCAACACTGCTTCGAACATAGTTTGTGCAGGCCAGCCAGCAGATTGTGTTTTAGGATGTAACAATAACAACGATGGTGCATATCTTGGACAAAAAGCCTGCTTAGACTCAATATCAAATGCCTCATGCACCACCCCTCCCAATATAACAACTACAGACTGCTCGCAGACATCAGATCCGTTCTGCTATGGTGGAGACTGTGTTAGCTGCCTTCCTCAATGCTCAGATGGGCTATATGCTGATGTTTGTGCCGAGACGGCTTCGGTACCAGATCCTGCATGCGGAACATTCTGCTCAAGGGACACAGATGGCGCATTATGCTCAAAAGTTATTGGAGAGACAGGAAGCTTTCTTGAACCGGCAGGCGGAAGTGTATTTTCAAAAGTAACTTTAAGCAACAGTTATGCAAATCCAGTAATTGTGGTTTTTGGTGGTTTTAGTCCATCAACAACTGGTGACACTACATTTCCGAGACATTCAAGAATCACTGGTGTAACTTCAAACAGCTTTAATGTGAGTTTTGAACCATGGGACTATCAAAGTGTCAACATAGGAGGCTTTAATCTTTCCTACTTTGTTGTGCAAGCAGGCAGGTATAATCTTGGAGGAGGGGTGCAATTAGAAGCTGGAATAGTTCCAAATGTTATCTTGGCTGCTGATACTGGTGGTGTACTGGCAACATTCTATAACGTAACTTTTTCCCAGGCTTTTAGCTCAGCTCCTGTTGTACTTACACACGTGCAAACGCGCAATGGGGCAGATGCTGTTGTGACAAGGGTAAAAGACGTAACACCTACAGGATTTAAGGTTTCAATGCAGGAGCAGGAAAGCAATCTCAGGAATACGTCAGAGGGGGGGCATACTGCAGAAAATATAAGCTACATAGCAATAACACCAGTTACTAGGTCTACAGGAATCAAAATAGAAGCAGCAAAAACAAGCACAACATTTAACAGCAGTTATAATACTCTTGCCTTACAGCAAACATATTCACACCCTCCAGAAGTTTTAATAGCGGCAATGGAAACTTTCAATGGAGCAGATACCGCTGAACTCAGGTACACAGACTTAACATCAAATAGCGTAAAATTGCGTGTAGAAGAAGAGGCGTCTTATGATGCTGAGACTTCTCACGGATTTGAAGCCTTAAGCTACTTTGTATCTGAAGATGACTTCATAATCCGGGCTGAATCCTGCTCAGCAGCTATATGCAGCGGTAGTGTATCAACTGTACCAAAACCATAAAGCCATTAGAAATTACATTCAATCATTACACATATACAATCCTGTTTCTTTGTCAAATTCCACACTTAAACTTTGAGTTTGAACAGGCAAAAATATTGTAGGAGACATTATAGGAGAAAACGAAATAGGGTCAAGGCCTACTGTTGTAAAGGCAGGTAGGGTATCAACAGGAACTCCTGCTTTTGTTGAAGCAAGATTGTTTGCTACATTGTAAAAGTCCCACAAGTTAAGTTCACTTCCCTTAGCATCTCTTGCTGCAACCAATCCTGCGTAAAAGCTTGCCATGTCTCCAGCATCAATTCCATACTGCGGAGCTGCAAGCAGGTTTGCCAGCCTGAAATCCATTGCGCCTCCAGGAACTCCAATAAGATTAGGAGCAGTCAATGAAGGCTCAGTGAATGAAGCGACGCCAGGGCAGAATGTGGTGCATTCTGTAAGGTAGTTTGCTATTGTCCTGACAAAGCTTTCCTCTGCTTTGTAAGGAGTAAGGGAGTATCTTGGATTGTAAACATTTATCAGTCCAATCATTGGAATATGCCATGCTTCATGCATGCTTATTGTATGAAGATGATAATCCTGAAGATCTGTAATGACAGTAACAAGAGGATGATTAACCGGCTGCCCATTTAATTGAATAACTCCTCTTCCATCAGCAAGCAAACCATGGCCTCCACCGCCTCCACTAGGACTTAGCCTTGCTTCAATCGGAAGAAACTTATCATCATGCTTAAAGCCTCCAAGAAAATTGCTAACAACATCATAGCCATTAAGCATTCCTATCAGATAATTATCAAGATATTCTGTTGACCCATCATCAATTGCCGAAACATTTGGTATGTAAGGGCAGTCTGCTGGGCAAACAATAACAAAAATATCATTTCCATTTACATAAGAAAAAGTTTCCTGTCCGGGATAAGTTATATTCAAGGGAATCTCTTTTTCAGTAGTTTTCTTTCCATCAGTAACATCAACAGTGATTGTTTTTTGCCCAAAGTCTCTTGCAATTCCGCCAACAAGCCCTGTTGCAGGGTCAATGCTTAATCCCCTTATTGTTTGGGGAAGAGAGTAAACAAGTGTGTCTTTTTTGTCCTTGTCTTCTGCCTCAATCTGGCATGCGTACAAAGCTCCTGTTACTGCATCAGGGCAGGAAACAGAATTTATTACAGGAGCATGATTTTTTGCATTAGCCTTAGCAATGATATTGTTGCCTATGTCAACATTACCACAGCCAATAGATAGGGCTGCAGCAGCACCGGCTACTATATTTGCAAGCGTTTTTGGCATAAATCTCATAATTTCACCTAATTAACTACTTGATAGTAACTAATTACTATATAAAGGTTGTGTTTTTTGTCCTAAAATATAGGCGTAACAAAGCTTCCATAATATATAAATCCTTACACTTTAGCCACAATAATCTTTATAAACAAAACCCCCTATAAAAAACCAATGCTTGACATAAAGCTGATCAGGGACAATCCAGGCATTGTAAGGAAGGACCTGGAGAAAAGAGGAGACAAGGAAAAGCTGAAATGGGTAGATGAAATCCTTGAGATGGATGAGAAATGGAGAAGGATAAAGCACGACACAGAAAAATGGATGCACAAGAAAAAAGAGATTTCTGAGGAGATAAACAAAAAGAAAAAGCAGGGGCTGGGAATTCAGGATGAATTAAAGCAGCTAAGGGATCTTCCAGAAACAATTGAAGCAGACAAAGTGAAGATGGAAGAGCTGAGCAAGAAAATAAACAAAATGCTGATGCAGCTTCCGAACATTCTTCACAGTTCTGTTCCAAAAGGAAAATATGAAAATGATAATGAAGTTGTAAAAGAAAAAGGAAAAAAGAAAAAATATGATTTCAAATTAAAAAGCCATGTTGATTTGATGGAAGAGTTAGGCATTGTTGATCTGGAAAGGGCCGCAAAGATTTCAGGCGCAAGATTCTGGTTTTTGAAAGGAGACCTGGCAAGGCTTGATTTGGCTTTGCAGCAATATGCTGTTGACTTTATGATAAAGAAAGGCTACAGCTTAGTACAGCCTCCTTACATGATGAACAAAGAAGTTTATGAAGGAGTGACAGACCTTGCTGATTTTGAAAATATAATGTACAAAATAGAAGATAAGGACCTTTACCTTATCGCAACAAGCGAGCATCCTCTGGTCGGAATGTTCTATGATGAAATCATGAATGAAAACTGCTTTCCAATGAAATTAGCAGGGATAAGCCCATGCTTCAGGAAAGAGGCAGGAACACATGGAAAAGATACCAAAGGGATTTTCAGGGGCCATCAGTTCCACAAAGTAGAGCAGATAATAATCTGCAAGCCAGAGAATTCATGGAAGTTCCACGAAGAGCTTCTGAAAAACACAGAAGAATTCTTTGCTTCATTGGGTTTGCCATACAGAGTCGTTAATATATGCACAGGAGACATTGGAACAATGGCTGCAAAGAAATATGATCTTGAAGTATGGATGCCGGTACAGGAAAAATACAGGGAAGCAGCTTCGTGCTCAAACTGCACAGACTACCAGGCAAGAAGATTAAAGATGAGATACGCAGGAAAAGAAGGAAAGATCACTCCGCACACTTTAAATGCAACATGCGTTGCAACATCAAGGGCAATAGCAGCCATAATAGAGAACTTCCAGACAAAAAAAGGAGAGATAGAAGTGCCAAAGGCACTCCAGCCTTATATGGGAGGCGTAAAAGTTATAAAGGGAGAAGCAAAAAAACAGTGAAGAGGAATTAAAATGGCAGAAGACGACAAATTTTTGGAAACAGAGGATGAGTTTGAGAAGAAGAAAGAGCACACAGAAGATACAGATGAAATAGACGCTACTTCTGAAGAAATAGAAGACAAGATGGAAGAAGGCGAGCTTGACGAGGATGTTTATTCTGAAGAGGGAAGAAAAAAAGAAATGGAAGACGACGAGATAGAGACATGGGAAGAAGGCTTCATGGAGGGAGCTGACGGCGGCGGAAAAGGCGGAAAATGCAGGAACTGCGGCAAAGTATTGATAGAAATGAGCAACGTTGTTGAGAAAGAAGTTAAAGGAGAGCATATGGTTTTCTGCTCTGACAAATGCGTAGATGAGTACGAAGAAAAGCATTAAATCTGCATTAAATTTATATACTTGTTTTAACAGTTTTAAGGTATGGCTTTTAAACCCATAATTATTGTTATTTCAGGCATAATTTTACTATCATTATTCTTATCTTCATGCACGCCTCTAGACTTTCTAAGGGGAGCTAGGGTAAGCTTTCCTTCTGGACCTGTATGCAATCAGGACACTTACATTGAAGATGCTAATGGCAATCCGCTTCTAAGAAGCTGTAGCGGTGCATTGCAGGTTGATGAGTGCAGGCGTATCTGTCCTTTGGGAGGGTGCACGCCTGAAAATCCAGGAACTTACCAATGGGCTATTTTAGGGTATTGCTCAACATCCCAAAACGCAGTATGTGCGCAGGGAAACTGCTATGTTGGCTGCGCATATGAAGGCGTTGGCTATAAAAACGGGCAAAAAGCATGCGTTGATGAAAGAGTTAAAAAAGAGTGTGTTGCGCCTAATGTTTTAACAACAGACTGTTCGCAGACAGCAAACCCATGGTGCTATTCAGGAACATGCATACCTATGCATCCGTCACAATGCTTCACGCATCTATCCCCAGGTACCAGATGGAGATCTAATGAGCCTTATTTGCTAAACCCTAGAAATCTGGATGGGATGTCTGATAGTTATGTTGAGGAATCAATAAATTATGTTTTGCAGATATGGGAAAATGAGGCATTGTTTGATATATTCGGGCAGGGAAGCTTGATATCAGAAACTCTTACAGCAGACGCCACTGCACCAGACGGAAAAAACGAAGTATTCTTTGGTTCTCTTGCAGGCACTCCTAATCCTAATGCAGTAGCTGTAACATTTATTTGGTTTACAGCCACAGACATCAAAGAATGGGATCTTGTATTTAATGAAGCGGTTTATCACTTTGGCAATGCTGAAACTGCACCGTTAAATTATTATGATTTAATATCTATCGCAGCCCACGAAGCAGGGCATGCTGCTGGAATGGGCCACGCCAACAACGTATGCACTGAAGATACAATGTATTATACCGCATGGTCTGGCAAAACAAAAGCAAGAACTTTGGAGATAGGAGATATTACAGGAATAAAAGCGCTTTATGGGGTGAGCCAATGAATAAAAAAGTTATTTTTGGAATTGCTGTTGTTGTGATTGTTATAATCATTGTGGCCATATTATTAACAAAGAAGCCTGTAAATGTAGTTAAAGAAGAGCAAGAGGAGCAGGAAGTAATTAAAGCCAATAGAATATCCCCAGGCGGCGTTGTTACAGTTCCTGAAGGGGCAAAGGAAGTTGCACCAGGAGTTTATTACATAGGCAATGCAACTGTTGACGGAGAAGAAGTCAAAGGGTATATGATAATACATTAAGACTTTTCAAGCCACTAAATTTAAATACTAGTTCTGCTTATATTCTCTAATGGATATCTTAGCGGTGCTTAACGAGATGACCTTGTTCAACAAGGTAATGCTAGGGATGTTTGCCCTTGCTATAATAATTCTGGTTTCAAAGCTTCTTAAAAAAGAGGAAAGCGAGTTTGACAAGGTCTATGAGAAAGTCCTGACATCAAAGGAATACCAGGTCAAGGGCAGGTTTGAATAGTTTAATAGATTTACGGCAGCCCTTAGGAAAACTATATAAAAACCCTAAAATTCTCAGATTCTATGGGCATTATGAAGGATATTTTGGGAGCAGAGGAAAGCCTATTCAGAGATCATATTCCGCTGGACTATGACTATATCCCAAAGCTGATACCTTACAGGGAAACTCAGCAAAGGCAGGTTGCAATGTGCATAAAGCCTTTGCTTGCAGAAAGAAATGGAAGGAACCTCTTTCTATTCGGCCAACCTGGTGTAGGAAAGACAGTTATGGTCAAGCACCTTCTTAAGGAGATTGAAGAGGAGCATGAAAATGTCGTTCCAGTGTATATAAACTGCTGGCAAAAAGACACTTCTTATAAAATAATACTTGAGATATGCGATATCATAGGGTACAGGTTTACTCACAACAAAAAAACAGATGAGCTGTTCAAGATAATAAAAGAGCATCTAAATAAGAAAGCAGTTGTTATTGTTCTTGATGAAGTTGACAAGCTTGAGGAAGAGGATTTTATATACAACTTTCTTGAGGAAATCTACAGGAAGTCAGTTATCCTTATAACAAACTTCAAAGAATATTTGGTCAGCCTTGATGAAAGGATAAAGTCAAGGCTTACGGCAGAGGTTCTGGAATTAAAATCATATAACAAGGATGAAACATTTGGAATCCTGAAAGAAAGGATGGGCTTTGCCTTTGTTCCTGGCGTTTGGGAAGACGATGCCTTTGCTCTTGCAGCGCAGAAAACCCATGAGCTTGGAGACATAAGGACAGGGCTGTACCTTCTTAAGGAAGCAGGCAATATTGCAGAAGATAAAGCTTCAAGAAAAATAAAAAAAGAGCATGTTGAAGCTGCTATGCAGAAGTTTGATGAATTCAATGTAAAGAAAAAAGACGAGCTTGAGGATGATATGAAGTTTATCCTGGAGATCATTAAAAAGAATTCCGGAAAAAAGATAGGCGATATATACAAGGAGTACGAGAAAGAGGGCGGAACAGCTGTTTACAAGACGTTCCAGAGGAGGATAAACAAGCTTGCAGACAACAGGTTCATAGCTGCAAAGAAAGTCACAGGCGGAGCAGAAGGAACAACAACGATAATCAAGCATTTGGGCAGCATTAAAAGGCTGGATGAGTTTTAAGATGGAAAGGCCAGGAGTGGGAGTAGGGGTTATTGTAAAAAAAGACGGAAAAGTACTTCTTATGAAAAGAATCAATGCCCATGGCAAGGGAACATGGGGATTGCCAGGCGGGCATTTGGAGCTGTATGAAAATATAGAAGACTGCGCAGCAAGAGAAGCTCTTGAAGAAGCAGGCGTTGAAATTAGAAATATAAGGTTTGCAGGCATAACCAATGACAAGATACCAACAGAAAATAAACATTATATAACTATTTTTGTAGATTCAGATTATCACAGAGGAAAGGCAGAAAATAAAGAGCCTGATAGAGCAACAGAAATCAGATGGTATTCGTGGGATAATTTACCTTCGCCTTTATTTCTTCCATTAAAAAACTTTGTAGACAATAATGCTTATGGGAAAAAGAGCTAAACTTTCTAATACTTAACTTCAAAGCTGTCAAACTCATATCCTAATTCCAGATCATCAACCTTAACATTCTCAACCCTTGCAAATGCAGGGCCTGAGTGGCAGTACTTTACAAGTTCCTGCAGGGCTTCATCACTCCCTTGTGCAACTACTTCTACCTTATCCTCTCTAACATTTTTCACATACCCAACCAAGCCAAGCTTTCTCGCGTGCCTTTTTGTATTGTCCCTGAAGAAAACACCCTGCACCATGCCTGAGACAGTTATTCTTATCCTTCTCATATAAGCTTAAAGAATCTTGTTGTTTTTTAATTTTTCCAATTGAAAAATTTCCAGGCACTGGACAAGCCAGTAAATAAGCCAATAAGCCCAATGCTGTCAAAATTCAGCAAAGCCAGGCAAAATGAACAATGCACTGGACACTGGACATTGCCGAGTGAGGTATTTAAAGAAAAGACAAAACAGAGATATTGAGGTGATAATGATGATAGACCTTAGAAAAGAAACAATAGAAGGCCTGTTTTACAAACAGATCAGAAACTTATCAGTCCAGAAAGAAGATACTTTTGACATACAGCTTAGCGGGTGCTGGCTATGAAACAGAAGATAATCATTCCTGACGATATACTGGAAATGGATAATGAGTTTTACTCTCATGGAGGTGTTGAGGAATTCATGGATGACGATGAAATATCTGCCGACGAAGCAGGTTTCATTAAAGGGTATTTAGCCGCCTGACTACTTCTACTATTATAACATCTCTTTGCCACTGCCCCGAAAGGGGCCCTATTTCTATAAAAAAGCTTTTAAATAGGCAAAAAACACCAAAATTATGAGAATAATAACTAAAGAAGAGTTCAAAATGGAGCTTACAAAGCACCTATCGTTAATATCAGACGGGGCTATATTTATATACCCTACTGACACCATATATGGCATAGGCTGCAATGCAACTGACGGAAAAGCAGTAAGCAAGATAAGGGATGCCAAGAAAAGGCCAGAAGCGCCTTTTTCTGTCATTGCTCCAAGCAAGGAATGGATAGAGGAAAACTGCGCTGTAACAAAAGAAGCAAAAGAATGGGTGGATAATTTGCCAGGGCCATATACTTTAATCTTAAAATTAAAAAACAAGAAAGCAGTTGCAAAGGATGTTATTCCTGATACAGATGTACTTGGAGTGAGAATTCCCAATCACTGGTTCTCAGGTGTTGTAAAGATGCTGGATTTGCCGATTATAACAACAAGCGTCAATGAAGCAGGAAAAAGATTTATCACAAGCTTAGATGAAATAGAGCCTAGGATTGCGCAGTTTGTTGACTTTGCAATTGATGAAGGGGAAATAAAAGGAAAGCCTTCAAATGTCATCAACTTGGCAGAAGGAAAAGCAAAGGTAAGGGAAAGATGAAAGAAGAAATGAAAGAAGGGAAGGAAAGCAAAAAGCTCAGGATTCTGGCTGCAGGAGATTTTCATAGCGATGAGAGCCTTGCAAAAAGGCTTGCTGAAAGGGCGGAAAAAGAAAATGTTGACTTAGTCATACTATGCGGCGATTTGACAGGATACAATGGAAAGACAGACAATATGGTGGGTCATTTTATCGGGAAAAACAAGAAAGTATTGATGGTTCCGGGGAATCACGACAGCATTGCACAGATAGACTTTCTTGCAGATCTTTACGGCGCAAAAAACATACATGGCTACTCAGTAAGATACGCAGATGTTGGAATCTTTGGATGCTCTGCAGCTAATGTGGGGCCTGAACAGCTCAGCGAAGGAGAGATATTCTCCCTTCTCCAGAAAGGCTTTGACAGGATCAGCTATTTAAAAAAGAAAATAATGGTAACTCACGTGCATCCTTCAGGCACAAAGATGGAGAGTTTCTCAAGGTTTGTCAGGGGAAGCGAGGGAGTTAAGAAGGCAATTGAAAGATTTCATCCGGATATCATGCTTTGCAGCCATGTCCATGAAGCTCATGGAATTGAAGAAAAGATGGGCAAGACAAGGGTCGTTAATGTGGGAAGAGAAGGGAAAATAATCGAACTTTGATATTGAAATTTAAATATCCAGAACAACTGTTGCTTTCCACTTCTTATTTTCCTGCTTAACCTCAAACATATGGTATGTAACTGCCTTTACATCTGATTTTGACTCGTGCTTTTCAAGGTTGATATTTTCCCCGTAAGCGTCTGCAATTAATTTATATTTTTTATTTTTCTTTATCTTAATGTCAAATTTGCTGAAAGCAATATAATCAGAGTCCTTCAGAAAGATTATTTCTTCCAGAAAGTCAAACAAAAGCTGGTCAATCTTTTCATTCTCTAGTTCAATGTGCCTTTTTTCCTTTGGCTCTACTTTTTTCAGATCAATCATAACGTCAAATGTAGCCAAAGCACATGCTTCAAATAACTCTTCCAAAGAATCCCCTTCTGCTTTAAATGCAACATCTGCTGTTGCTACTTCTTCCAGAAATTTGTACTTTTTCATTCTATTATTTTTATCCTTTTACATTGCCTATCGGCTTCAAGGCAACAACCTTTCTTGAAATGCCTGCTTTTTCACACGTGTCTACAACCTCTGAAATGCTCTTGTATGCTATTCCTGCTTCTTCTGCTAAACCAGCCATTGATGTTGCCTTTACATAAATTCCATGTGCTTCCATCTCCTGTTGCAGCCTGTCTCCTCTTACTTCCTTTCTTGCCTTTGTCCTTGACATTGTCCTTCCTGAGCCATGAGCAGTACTGCCAAAGGTTTCATCCATGGCCTGCTTTGTTCCAACCAATAGATATGACCCTGTTTCCATTGATCCCCCTAAAATAACAGGCTGTCCTGTTTCCCTGTACAACGGAGGAAGGCCTTCTTCTCCAGGGCCAAAGCATCTTGTAGAGCCTTTTCTATGGACAACAACATCTTTTCTTTTTCCGTCAATCTTATGTTTTTCTACTTTTGCAATATTATGAGCAACATCATAAACAAGGTGCATTTCCATATCTTCCGGAGTTTTGCCAAAAACACGTGAAAAGCCTTGCCTTATCCTGTGCAAAATAACCTGCCTGTTTGAAAAAGCCATGTTTGCTGCACAGGCCATTGCATGATAATAATCCTGCCCTTCATCACTGTTGAAAGGAGCGCATGCCAGCTCTCTGTCTTTGACAGTTATTCCATATTTTTTCATTGCATTGTCAAAAACTTTCAGATAATCAGTTGCAACCTGATGCCCGAATCCCCTGCTTCCACAATGAACCATGATAACAACCTGGTCGTTTCCAACAATGCCGAATTTCTTTGCCAATTTCTCATCAAAGATATTATCTGCGCTTGCCAGCTGAATTTCCAAATAGTGGTTTCCGCTTCCCAAAGTTCCCAACTGGTTGATTCCTCTTTTCCTTGCCTTGTCGCTTACCTTTGAAGGGTCAGCTCCTTTGATGCATCCAAATTCCTCTATCCTTTCAAGATCTTCTTCCCATCCATAGCCGTTCTCAACGCACCACTTAACCCCATTCTGCATTATGTTATCAAATTGCTTTTTGTTGATATCTACAAAA
Organism: uncultured Methanosarcinales archaeon; assembly: GCA_964459835.1. Taxonomy (GTDB): domain Archaea; phylum Nanobdellota; class Nanobdellia; order Woesearchaeales; family UBA12501; genus CAYWPA01. The sequence goes on along the minus strand of CAYWPA010000005.1, from coordinate 34,231 downwards.
CCCTTGCAGCCAACGCCTGCCGGAACTGTCTTGAACAGATGGTCTACAAGCTCTTTTACCCTTGGCCTTACTTCTTTATGTGTAAGGTTTGTTGTTATAAGGCGCATGCCGCAGTTAATATCAAAGCCAATTCCGCCTGGGGAAATCACTCCTTCATTTACATCAAAGGCAGCAACCCCGCCAATAGGAAAGCCATATCCCCAATGCCCGTCAGGCATGCAGTATGCGTATTTCTGTATTCCCGGAAGGCAGGCTACATTTGTAACTTGGTTGAAAACCCCTTCATCCATCTCGCTAAGAAGCTTTTTGCTGGCATAGATTCTTGCAGGCACATTCATGCCATGCTTATAAGTAGTTGGAATCTCCCAAACGACTTCACTTACCTGCTTTATCCCTTGTGGTAATTCTGCCATTTTCCTGTTTTTAAGCGGTTAAAACACTTATATAAATGTTCCCAATCAAACGAAAGATATTTAAATATAGTGTAACTTTACAGTAATTATGACAAAGGAGAAGAAAGAAGATAAGGAAGAAGTAAAGGATATATTCTTCGGTGAAGAGAAAGAATCATTCAAATTTAATGAGAATAAAAAAGACGATTGGTTTTCTCAAAAAGGCTCAGTAAACATGCCTCACAAGTCAAGCAGCGACTGGTTTGATGATTCCGGAAAAAAACAGGTAACCTTAAGCTTCAGCTTCGGCAGCCTTAAAAAAATAGGGATAGCTCTAGGCATCTTAGTGCTTGTTGCGCTTGTTATTTACAACCCACTTAGGGGGCAGTTCTTCTGGGAAAAAGGAGGAGGAAGCATAGCAGAGGATGATGATGAGATTGCTAAGCTTCTGGCAGAGCTGGAAGGAGAAGGTGTTGAGAAAGAGCAAGACCTAAATGTTATTGAAGAAGAAAAAACTGAAGAAACGCCAAATGAAGAGCCAGAGGAAACAGAAACACCGGAGGAAGAGGCTCCTGCTGAAGAAACGCCTTCGCTTGGAAGCGATATTTCATTGACAATAAATGATTTTGAAACAAGCATACATAATGAAGGAGAAGCCAACGAATACGGAAAGATTGATACTGTTACATTTACTATAAAAAATCCTGACAGGGTTTTTGTTCCTAAAATATTGGTTTTTGCTTATGACAAGAAAAGCCCAGAAGAGTTCTATGCTACACCAAGAGGCAAGTCTGTAAGCTATGCTGCGCTGGAAAAAGGAGAAATACTAAAAGACACAATAACAATAAGCGGCGCTATATTTAACGATGTTGAGGTTAAGCCTGAAAAAGTGCTAAAGCTTAGGCTGTATGAAGAAGACTTTGATTCAAAAAGTGCTGACACACAGCTTGCCGAAGCAATTATAAGCGTAAACACCTGGAGCTAAGTCCGGTGGCATTCATTTTCTTAAAAGAACATAAGGATCAGGCACATAGCCAACTCTGTTTAAGCCAGGATTTCCTTTAACAACGTGCATGGCTGCATCCTTTAAAATTCTTGTTGTAGCCTCATCACCATTCACAATGTTGCTGTAGTCAAGAACCTTGCGATAAGCTCTGCTTTCCGAGCTTATATCAACTATATTTACATTCCTTGCTCCTGCAAACATCCTTAAATCCAGGCATATACTTTTTCCATTACTCTCAACAACACATTTTTCTTGAATCCCTGCAACATGCCCTTCCGGAATGTGTTTTCCGCTTTTTGTTGTTCTGCTTTCCCCCAAAATAACAGGTTTTCTTTCAAAATTTATTTTATAATCAGTAAATCCCAAATTTTCTGCAAGGTAGGCAGCAGATATTTTAAGCCCGACATGGCCAAGCTTTCCTTCTCTATTCAGCCTGTAAAAATCCTGTTCAGAAAGCCCTGCGCCTGTTTTTTCAAGCAGAGGGAGCCTTCTTTCTGCTGTATTGCTCCACCTATAAATCACTATTGAAGCATAATCTGCATGGCCTAATCCTTCCAATTCTCTTAGCCTTTTCAACGGAAAAGCGTCCATAAGGCACCCAGGGTTAACTCCAGTTCCAAGAATGCCAACTTTATGCTCCATGGCAAGCCTGTCAAGCCTCTCAGCTTTTTCCCTGTCAACAAACTGCGGATAAAATAATTCTTCAGCAGGCGAAACCACATTTATCCCTAAAGAAGCTGCAAGCTCAAGCTGCTGCATTATAGAGCCCAATGTTAAAGACGTTGTCAAAACAAGGACATCTGGCTTTGTTTTTTTGAATAATTCTTCTGCATCGCCTGTTATTTCTACTCCACACTCTTCTGTTCCAAGCAGATCTCCAATATCTTTTCCAGCATAATCTTTGTTTATGTCAACAGCACCAACTATCTCAAACCTACTGTCTTTTAACATGCTCCTTGCCGTCTCCCTACCTATTGACCCTAATCCCTGATGCACAACCTTAATCGTTTTCATTTTTTCTGCTAAACTCACTATATTTATAAAAATTTGCTTTTGCCTAAGATTTACCTTAAGCTGCTTATAAGGTTTAACCCTGCTTTGCCAAGCAGCTTAAATAATATATAATTGAAAAATGCATGCGTAAGAACAAATACTACCAGCTTTCCAAGCTGCGGAGTTATTATTATTGTCAGTGTAACAAAAAGAATATCATATGCTACAGTCATTATCATCCCGCCTAGAACAAGGCTGTCTGGCGGTATTAAAACAGAGAAAAATCCAACTAATGCCATAAGGCCTATATTGGTTAATGAGCCTACAACATCCTTAAACATCTTGTTTGTTATTACCATTCCAATTGTCATTGACATAAACCCTATAAATGCCCCTGTTCCAGCGCCGTAGCTTATTCCTCCAAGAACTGTTGCAAATGTCATTAGTTCAATACCAAGCCCAATGCTGAGGAATCTTTTGTAGAAAATTGACAAAGCCCCGATGAGTATCAAAAATGATATTATAAAGAAATTCTTGAACATAAAAAACAAAACAACAAGCATCAAGGCTATAATAAATGATTTAGAAACAACGAACTTCTCTATGTCTCTGAAAAAATTCCTTATGCTTTCTGCTGCCTTCTCGCTTAGGCTGTTGGCCATTGCAAAAGCAGTGCTTTTGCGTTTAAATAGGTTTTGTTGAAGTGCTTGAATTAATACTGTTTCAGCAGCCCAGGAATGGCTGCTCCTACTGCGCAAGGCATGCTCAGCATTATAATGGTCTTTATTATGTTTTCATTGCTTCCAAGCACGTTGTTGATCCCAAACACATAGATAAGGTATGCAGCTGTTAATATGGAGATTGTGAAGAATGTAGAAAATCTCTTTAGCCAGAACTGCCCAAACCTTCTTCTTGCCTTTTCCCTTACTCTGCTGTATCCAACATAGTATATTTCAGCTGTAAGAACTAAGATTGTTGATGCAAGAATAAGCAGAAGATGATATGTTTTAAGGCTCACTGCAGTTGATATCATTGCGCCTTTAAAAACAAATGTAAGCCCGACAAGCAGCGATGCAAAGAATGCATTTACAATATCCCTTTGCGAAAACTGGCTAGGCCTTTTTTCAAGCAGCTTTTCAGTAAGATTTATTATCTGCCTTTCTATCTTGTTTATCTCTTCCTCTTCTTTTTCTATATGCCTCTCTAAATCTTTTTTATTTTCCATATTTGTCTATCTTTAATAAGGCACTACCCTTGGCTCATCGTCTTCATCTTTTTTTTCATCTTGAAACAACCCAAAAGGCGAAGTCTGCTGCCTTTGGCCTATGTCAGAAGGGTATGTTGTAGACTGCTGAATGCTGCTTTGTTGTGGATAGCTTTGGGTTTGCGGATAAGGCTGCTGCTGAGCTTGCTGCGATGATGGATTATCATTGAACAAGTTAAACAAGCCATCGTTAGCCACAGGCTGGCTTCCTGTATTTCCATAGCTGCTGCCGTAATTAGGAGAGGAGCCGTAACTGCCATAGCCTGAGTTTCCGTAGTTCGTATAGCCAGACTCAACAATGGACTTCAGAACCTCTATTGCTCTTTTGATTTCCTCGTGAGAATCTTCCTTTGTATTGATGGTAATTATCAATCTATCACCTTATCTCAATATTGGTAGAATTAGTATTAAAATGTTGTGTTTTTTACTGAAATTGACGACTGCCTTCTTCAGCTAATGCTTTGTTTATTCTAGCTGGTAGAGATTCTGTATCTCTATCATAAATATGGATATTTTCATTTCTTTTTCTTGCAATTTTTATCGCATCTGATAACTCACACATCAAATCAATCATATTTTGATTTTGATATCTTACTATTCCAACATATGTGCCTGTTTCACCATAAAGCATATGCGCAGCCTGTTCTGCGTTATCTTCTCCTTCAACAGCAATGCCTGTAAATATGTTAAGACTAAAAAAACATTTTAAACCACTCGCTTCTTTTAATTTTTCTTGAATAATTTTATCATCATGTCCTTCCTTGATTATTCCTACAATATAAGACGGCCTTTTCGCTAGAAAACTTAGATGAAACTCTAAATCATCAAATTTGTCTGGTTTGTAGCCGTTTTCCCTAAACGTTGAATACGCCATAGTAATATTATTTATGTCTCCTAAATATATAAATTTTCCCCTATTATAGTATTAATAATAAAACATTTTATGAAAAAAGCTCTTTAAAATTCATAAAAATATTCTTCTTCACTTCCTCTTCCTCAAACCCCTTTATCTCAGCTATTTTCTTTATTGTATAAGCGACATTTGCGGGCTCATTTCTCTCTCCCTTTACAGGTCCAAGGAAAGGGCAGTCTGTTTCTGTAAGCAGCCTGTTGATATTTGTCTGCCTTACAATTTCCTGGAAATGCGTGGAAAAGACAATGTTCGCAGGAATAGACAAGAACCATTTATTCTCCTCAACCCTTTTTGCAAGCTTCAGATTTCCGCCAAAGCAGTGCATGTTTACTTTCTTTGCATCACTCTGCTCAAGCATTTCAATTACATCCTCTTCTGCTTTTCTTGAATGAAGAATCAATGGCTTTTTTATCTTTTTTGACAGACCAATAAGCTTCTGGAAAACTTCCTTCTGCACGTCATTATGCTCTGTGCTCCAGTGATAATCAAGCCCTGCTTCACCTATTGCAATTATCTTGTCTTTGTTTTTCTTTATGAAATCAATCTCTTCATCCATGTCAAAAGGAGGAGGCATAGGATAATTCTTTACCTTTGCAACATTGACTAAACTGTCAACAGGATAAATGCCTAAAGCAGCTTTTACATTATCGTATTTTTCTGCAAGCTTTAACACGGCTCTGTTGCTTTCCGGGTTGATCCCATTGGTTATTATATTTGTAACGTCTGCATTCTTTGCATTTTCAATTACTCTTTCAATATCATCCTTAAACTTCGGATGGTCCAGGTGCGCATGTACATCAACCAGCATTTTCCTTATTAAATAAGCAACATTTATATGTTTTAGGCTTTTCTGCCACATTATGGGCAATGCAGACAAGTTTATGAGATATCATGCAATAATTAGGACGATATCATTGATCATAATTTTTGTCCTGGCAGTTATTTTTCTTATAAGGCTTGCGAAGCTGAGCTAAGGAAAGTTTTTTAAATATGCTAAAATTCAGCTGTTTTATGAATAAGCTATCAAAAGGCAGGCCAAGAAATCAAAAATACCCTATCGATAGAGAGCATACTTACGTGCCTTTGCAGCCACAAGTTTCTTATAAAAAAATCACCAGGCCTTCATTTCCACCTCATAAATTCAATATAGGGGATTTGGTTGCTTATAATTCTAAAAACACATCTTCAGATAACAAATTTAATGATTACTTTTATATTAAAGGGATGCAACCAATGAATGAAAATGGAGGGGTTTGTTATTTCGGCTATCTTGTTTTGCTTCCCCCAAAAGTTTCTTTGCCCATAACACTTGAAAAACAAAGCTTTTTGGCTGGTGTTATAGAAAGTGATTTAGGCGAAAAATTAAAAGATATATCTTATTGGGTTATTGAGCACAGCAAAACATTAACTCTTAAGCCTTCAATGCAGCAGCCCAAGCAATACTGATCCTAAATTCTCTATAAGAAAGAAGTTAAACAGGATGTTTACAGTTACAATCAACACTCCCGAAGGGATGCTGTAAGGATACATAAACCCATAAATTAAAAACAGAAGCGCATTCATTGCAATGACAAATGCTTTACCAAAGAAGATAAAATCATCTCCAAAAAACAGTACCGAAGCAATGCAGATCAAAATATAGCAGCCAATCCTGATAAACATATTTACATCCATCTTTCTTGTCAGCAGATGGGCAAGGATAGTCATTATTGCGGCAGCGATTATTGCAAACAAAGGCCCGAAGGCAAACAGGAAGACTATTGTAAAGAAGGTAATCAATTCCAGGCCAATGGAAAAATCAATGTACTTTTTGTAGTAAGTTGAGAAAGCCCCAACAATTATCATAAAAAAAACAGCGGCTATTGTAGCCATTGCCTTTCCGGCAATAAGGAACAGCAGGGCAATAAGCAGAATCCAGTAATATCTCTTAAGAAATGAATGAGCCTCTTTTATCACGCTTCTTTTTTCCATTTTCTTTGCTAGTCAGTGCTTTGTTTATATTTTGTTTATATATCTTCCTAACTCACTTATTTGTGCCAGCCATGTAAAATGCCTTTATAAGCCGTATACTCCATCTTTATGACCAAAAGCTTTATAAACAACCCGCCTTCCTGTTGCATCATGGTAATAGTAGGATTCAGCTTTACAAAAATTGATGTTGAAAGAAAAAAGGCAACAGGCGGGAAGCTTGGTATAAAGAACAATGTAGCTATAAAAAGCGTTGAGAAATCAGACCTTTCTTTCGGCGCTTCAAAACAGGCAGCTGTCAAGTTCGGCTTTGAGTTCAGCTCCAAGTACGAGCCTGATGTAGGCCAGATATTACTTGCAGGGGAAGTCCTTGATGTAGAGGATGAGAAAAAGACAAATGATATAATTGGCCAGTGGAAAAAAGACAAGAAAGTTCCTCAGGATGTCATGGGCAATATCCTCAACACAGTCCTTGCAAGATGCAATGTAGAAGCATTGATCCTTAGCAGGGATGTAAACCTGCCTTCACCAATACCTTTGCCAAAGGTTTCCACAAAGGGCCTTAAATAATATTTCTTTCCAAGAATAAATTTTTATACTTCAACCTCATTGTAAAGAAAAATGACAAAACAACTAAATCTAAAGGTTGCAGAAGCAATACAGGATGATGTAAACAAAGGAATAGTCAGGATAGATTCTAATCTGATGGGTGAGATAGATGCCAAAACAGGCGATATTGTAGAAATCCAAGGGGAAAAGCTGACTGTAGGGATTGTTGACAGGGCCTACCCGGGAGACATAGGCCTGAATATCGTAAGGATGGACGGAATCACAAGAAGAAACGCCCAGACAGGAATAGGAGAGATAGTTAAGGTAAGGAAAACAGAAGTCAAGGAGGCGAAAAAAGTGGTAATTGCCCCTGCAAGAAAAGGCATTCACATAAGGGCTCCGCAAAATTTGTTCAAGCAAGGCCTTCTTGGAAGAGCTGCGATTAAAGGAGATATTGTTGCAATGGGCGGAACAAGAAAAAGGCGCTCAGCAACGGCAGACAACCCTTTTTTTGAAGATGTTTTCTCCATGCTTGACGAAAGCATGATGGGGTTTGGGTTTGGAGACTTGAAGTTTATTGTTGCAGAGACATCTCCCAAAGGAGCTGTTATTATTTCAGATATGACAGATGTTGTCTTAAATCCAGAAGCAGTTGAAATAAAGGAAGAGGCAGTAACAGAAGTAAGCTATGAAGATATAGGCGGGCTAAGCGAAGAGATCAAAAAAGTCAGGGAGATGGTAGAGCTTCCATTAAAGCATCCTGAAATTTTCGAGCGTTTGGGAATAGAGCCGCCGAAAGGGGTTCTGCTGCATGGGCCTCCGGGAACAGGAAAAACACTTCTTGCAAAGGCAGTTGCAAACGAGACAAATGCAAACTTTATTCTTATCAACGGCCCTGAAATCATGAGCAAGTATTATGGGCAGAGCGAGGAGAATTTAAGAAAGAAGTTTGAAGAGGCGGAAAAAGACGCACCTTCAATCATATTCATCGATGAGATTGACGCAATAGGGTCAAAAAGAGAAGAGACAAGAGGAGAGGTAGAAAGAAGAGTAGTTGCGCAGCTTCTTGCTTCAATGGATGGATTGAAAAGCAGGGGAAAGGTAATTGTTATAGCAGCTACAAATATACCTAATGTAATTGATCCTGCTCTGAGAAGGCCGGGAAGGTTTGACAGGGAAGTTGACATAGGAGCACCATCAAAAGAAGGAAGGCTTGATGTTTTGAAAATCCACACAAGAAACATGCCACTGGCAGAAGATGTTTCTCTTGAAGAAATAGCAAGCGTAACCCACGGCTTTGTGGGGGCAGACCTTGCTTCACTGACAAAAGAAGTTGCAATGATAGTGCTTAGAAAAGTAATACCGGATTTGAAGCTGAAGGAAGAAGGAACCATTCCAAAAGAGGTTCTGGAAAAATTAAGAATCACCCAAAATGATTTTAAGGAAGCATTAAAAGTAGTAAGGCCAAGCGCACTGAGGGAAGTTCTTGTTGAATTTCCAAACATAAAATGGGAAGATATCGGAGGATTAGGAAGCGTAAAGCAGGAGCTTAAGGAAGCTGTTGAGTGGCCTTTGAAAAATCCTGATGCATTCAAGAGGCTTGGAATAAAGCCGCCAAAGGGAATTCTTCTTTACGGGCCTCCGGGAACAGGAAAAACACTTCTTGCAAAGGCAGTTGCAAACGAGACAGAGGCAAACTTCATACTTGTAAAAGGCCCTGAGCTTTTGTCAATGTGGGTTGGGGAAAGCGAGAGAGGAGTAAGAAAAGTATTTGAAAGGGCAAGGCAGACATCTCCCACAATAATATTCTTTGATGAGATTGATGCTCTGGCTCCAAGGAGAGGCACGTCAGAAAACCATGTTACTGAAAGGGTTGTAAATCAGCTTCTTACAGAAATGGACGGCTTGGAAGAGATGCATGATGTTGTAGTAATTGCCGCAACAAACAGGCCGGATATTATTGATCCGGGGCTGCTGAGACCAGGAAGGTTTGACAGGATTATAATGGCAGGCGTTCCTGATAAAGACACAAGAAAAAACATATTCAAAGTCCATATGAAAAACATGCCAGTGAAGGGAGTTTCTATTGATATCTTGGCAGACAAAACAGAAGGGTATGTTGGAGCTGATATTGAATCTGTGTGCAGGGAAGCTGCAATAAATGCGCTAAGAAATGATATAGAGATTAAGGAAGTAACAATGGCAGATTTTGAAAAGGCGCTTGAAAGGGTAAAGCCTTCTGTGACAAAAGAGCTTGAAGAGGCTTATGAGAACATACAGGAAACATTCAATAAAGTAAGGACAAAAGAGCTGGAGAAGCCTGCTTACTTCGGTTAAATTCTAAATATCTTTCCTTTCCTCAATAACTATTTCCTTTGCAAGAATTACGTCTTTCGGGAACTCTTTTCCCCTGTCAAACATCTTTTTCGCGAACTTTGCAGCCTCAAATTTCTTGACAAAATACTCTACAGCCTCATCAGCAGCAAAAGGCTTGCATGAGAAAATATCAACAAATGCATGGCCGCTGTTGTCCGGAAAGGTATGTACGCTTATGTGGCTCTCGGCTATAAGCACAAAGCCTGACACTCCTCCTTTGTCAAAGCCGCCATCTTTTCTCGGCTCCTGGAAGAAAACCTGTGGATGGGAAATCTTGTGCATCCCGATTAGCTCAGGCACTTCGTTTAGAATTGAATAAATAAACCTAAGGTCAAAAATCTTGTCCCTGCTGCATCCCCACATATCAAGTGTGAGATGAGGGCCAAAACCCATTTCATATCTAGCCTTATCGTTCATTTTTTTATCTTTACTATTTTTTAAAACTAGTATTTAAATATTGTGTTTTTGAAGCTGCCGAAAGGATTGCCGGCAAGCCATGCCTGCACAGAAAACTATTTATATGGCAGAAGGAAGCTTTATCTCATGGCAAATCCCGGCGATAAAGTAAAGGTGATTACTGGAGAAAAAGAATACGAAGGAATCCTTATGCCTAACGAGGAGACAGATTCTGTTGTTGTCAAGCTGAGCTCAGGCTATAATGTCGGAGTGGAGAAGAAAAAAATAAAGAAGATAGAAGTTTTGGAGAAAGCTGAGCCAAAAAAAGAGAGCAAAAAATCTTCAAAGGAAAACCCAAAGCTGCCGACAATCTTAATTATCCATACAGGAGGAACAATCGCTTCAAAAGTTGACTACAAGACAGGAGGGGTAGTTGCAAGATTTTCGCCAGAAGAATTATTGGAAATGTTTCCAAAGCTTAAAGATATTGCAAACTTAAAAAGCATCATGCTTGGCAATATGCTTTCAGAGAACATGATGTTCGGGCATTACTCTTTGTTTGCGCAAACAATTGCAAAGAATGCAGACAAAGTTGATGGAGTTATTATTGCACACGGAACAGACACTCTTGGCTACAGCTCTGCAGCTATTTCATTTATGCTTGAAAATATAAACATTCCTGTGATTTATGTTGCTGCGCAAAGGAGCTCTGACAGGGGAAGCAGCGATGCCAATATCAATCTGGTCTGCGCTGCAAACTTTATTGCAAAAACTGATTTTGCAGGAGTTGCGATATGCATGCATGAAAAAAGCAGCGATAAAAGCTGCTTAATACTTCCAGCAACTAAAACAAGAAAGCTGCATGCCTCAAGAAGGGATGCTTTCCATGCTGTAAATGCAAAGCCTATTGCAAGGGTTGATTTCAACAAGGGAAGCGTGGAGTTTTTCACGAAATACGACAGAAAAGGCAGCAGAAAGCTTGTTCTAAAGGATAATATGGAAGACAAAGTAGGGCTGATAAAAACATATCCAGGCATGGACAGCAAAGCCTTTGAGGCTTACTCAGGCTATAAAGGGCTTGTCATTGAGGGAACAGGCTTAGGCCATGCTCCTGTAGGGGCTACTGATGAATTATCAAAGCCAAACCTGAAGAATTTTGCAGCAATAAAAAAGCTTGCAGACAGCGGCTGTGTTGTTGTAATGGCAACGCAATGCATTTTCGGAAGGGTACAGATGCATGTTTACTCTACTGGGATAGAATTGGCAAAAATAGGAGTAATATCAGGAGAAGACATGCTTCCGGAGACTGCTTATGTAAAGCTTGCATGGCTTCTTGGAAATTATAAAAAAGATGAAGCAAAGAAATTAATCGGCAAAAACCTTCGCGGAGAGATAGCAGAAAGAAGCGAATACGAAGAAGAATTTTTATAATGAAAACTATTTCTGAATTGATAAACAAGATTAAATGGGATGAAAAAGAAGACCCAGAGGAATATTCTTTGTTCTATGAAGACAGGATTTCTCATGACTACAAAGAGATTAAGTTTTTGGCCATCAAAAAATAGAAGAAGGATTCATTGTTATTGAAAAAGATAATGAAGAGGTTAATATTCCTCTCCATAGGATCAGGTTTGTCAAGAAATCCGGCATCACAGTATGGAGGCGTTAAATATATAAAGCCAGTATCTTATTTTTCTTTTATGGAACTGGACTATAAATCTCTTGGCCTTAAATGTGGGCTCGAGATTCACCAACAGCTTGAAGGAAGGAAGCTATTCTGCGGCTGCCCAACAACAATCAAACGGGACAAGCCTGACTTTACAGTAGAAAGAAGGCTGCATGCTGTTGCAGGAGAAGAAGGAGCAGTGGACATAGCTGCGCTGCATGAGCTGGAAAAGGGAAAATACTTTGTTTACTATGGTTATGATGATGCTACCTGCTTAGTGGAGCTTGATGAGGAGCCTCCGCATGAGATAAATCAGGAAGCTTTGAAGACAGCTTTGCAGGTTGTTTCGCTGCTGAACGCAAAAATAGTTGACGAAATAAGAGTTATGAGGAAAACTGTAATTGATGGAAGCAATACATCAGGATTCCAGAGGTCTGCTTTGGTTGGAGTTGATGGTTTTGTTGAGGTTAATGGAAAGAAGATAGGCATACCTACAATCTGCCTTGAAGAAGAGGCATGCCAGGCGATTGAAAGGACAGAAAAGTATGATATTTACAATCTGTCTCGTTTAGGAATACCTTTGATAGAGATTGCAACAGCTCCTGATATAACTTCTCCTGAAGAATGCAGGGATGTTGCTGCAAAGATTGGAATGATTCTGAGAAGCGTTCCAGGAATGAAGAGAGGAATTGGCTCAATAAGGCAGGATGTTAACTTATCGATTAAAGGCGGCGTTAGAGTAGAGGTAAAAGGATTTCAGGAGTATAAATCAATCCCACAAGTAATTGAGAACGAGGCCAAAAGGCAGTATTCTGAGATTAAGAAAGGAAAAAAGCTTGTGGCAGAGGTAAGAAGAGCAGAGGCAGACTTTTCAACCTCTTTCTTAAGGCCGATGCCAGGCGCTGCAAGGATGTATCCTGAGACAGATGTCAGGCCTATAAAGCCTGTTGTTGAAGGAATAAAGAAGGTTGAGCTGATAGAGGAAAAGGCTGAAAAGATAAAAAAGCTTGGTTTAGGAGAGGATTTGGCAGAAGCTGTTGCTAAAACAGCAAAAGCAGACTTGGTTTTGGATCTTGTTTCTTCTTTCAAGAACCTTAAGCCTGCTTTTATTGCAGAGACAATAATTTCAGTGCCTAGGACAATAAAAAGAAAAGAAAATATTGACGTAAGCCCTTCAAATGATGATTTTAAGAAGATTTTTGAAGCTCTTGACAAAGGAAATATATCAAAAGATTCTGTTTATAATATTTTAGTTGATCTTGGAAAGACAGGAAAGCTTGACTTTTCTCATTATAAGATGATGAGCAAGGCAGAGCTGGAGAAAGAGATAAAGAATATTATTTCTGAGAACAAAGGCCTTCCTCTTAATGCTTTAATCGGAAAGGCAATGGCAAAACTGAAAGGAAAGGCAGATGCTAAGTATGTGGTTGAGATGCTGAGGAAGATTGCTTAGGTTTAGGGCGCATTATTATTTCTGCTTTTCTTGCTTTTGCAGCTGCTAAATAACCTTTAGTATAGTATGGCTCAATGTTTGCAAGGCTTTCTGTGTTACGTGTTCTCAAAATCTTTGGATCTGCCCATCCATTTTCTATAACAACAGCTATTGGAACAAAATAAGTATGGGCATCATTACAATGCCTAATATAATAAGGTATTTTACCACCTTCCATTCTCTTTTTTAACCCATCTTTTGTTATATAGATAGATGACTCTGCAATATTTCCCATACTGGCAACTTTTTCACAGACTATTTCAACCAAACTATCATTGTTTTTTGCCATCCAGAAAAGAAATCTAACTTTATTTATAAGCTTTATCTTAAAAATTTGCTTGCCCACAGCATCCCTTCATCCGCCAGGTAGAACAAAGAAGAGAAGGGCTTTCCATTCTTATCAAAGACTTCCAGGAAATTCTTATGCTTTTCTATCACTTTTTTTAGCTGGTTTTTGTACCGGCTGAAAGATGCCTTGTCATACTGCCTTAGTACGTCCAGAAAGCACATTGCCAAATGCATCCATATGCTGTCCCTTTCATAGTCTCCTATGATTGCCTCCAACAGTATCATTCTCTGCTCTTTCTCTTTTTTTGCAGAGTATTTTAAAGGAAAGGGCCGGTCTATACCAGCTTTCTGCATCTCTTTTAAGCAAGACATGAACATTTCTTTGCTGTCAAAAACCCCTGTCCAGAAAGGAAAGATGTTTACATCCCCGTAAACTACCTTCTTTTTATTCAAATCATCATAAAAATACTTTCCATTCCAGAGCTTTTTCTCTATCTGCTTTTTTATATCAAACTTTGCGAACGGATTGAAAAAATTCATCTTGTTTAGGTCATTGCTGAGCATTGCAGCCATGCAGTTGTCATATGTTGATGAGCTTCTTTTTGAATAATCTTTCATAGAAGAGAAATAAATATTTGCATTTACCATTCCTGTTTCATTGTCAAACACTTTTTCATAATATTTTTTTATTTCCTCAAGAAAAAAACTTTCATATTTTTTAAGAAGCTCTTCTGCCTTTGCCGATTTTATTGAATGGATTATAAAAGGAAGGGAGTCTGCTGCAAAATATGGAAAATCATACGGCTTTCCGCTTGGGGATATTGATGTTGTTATGCTTCTGTGCTTTCTGAACTTGTCAAGTGCATAGTCAAGCGTATTTATGACTTCTTTCCTATGTCCAAGCTTTATCAATGCTTCTGCACATATCCCAAAATCCCTTGTGTAGAACTGGGAGAAATTTCTTGTACTTGTCTGGAAGTATTTTCCGTTCCAGCACTGCTTTGTTATTTTTTTACAAATTTGCCCGGCATTTCCAGTGTATTTTTTTGTTCCTTTTATTTTAGCAGAAATACAGCTAAGCAGAATTCTAAGCCCTTCTTTAAAGTGAACAAATTTATACATGTGGAACGGGCCTGGTGAGATTCGAACTCACGACCTACTGCTTAGGAGGCAGTTGCGCTATCCAGGCTGCGCTACAGGCCCTTATTCCGTGCCATTGAGCACAGCGAAATGGCACATGGCTTGCGTGCTAACGGAGCAAGCCGTTACCATGACTGCGCTACAGGCCCACTATTCTTTGTTTTAAAGCAAGCTTTTTAATTGTTTTTGTTTTTTAGCCTTATATGTACAAAATAAAGCAGAACCCAGAGGATTTTAAAGTAAGGGAAAGAAGCACTGTAAAGCCAGGAAAAACAGGCAGGTATAGCTACTTTCTTCTTAAAAAAAGGAACTATAACACTCTCAAAGCATGCCAGAAGATAGCGGATTTCCTAAGAATGCCTTTGAAATTCATAGGCTTTGCAGGCAACAAAGACAGGAATGCTGTCACAGAGCAGGTCATATCAATAAAAGGCAATGCAGGCTTTGAGAATTTCAAGGACAAAGATATTGAATTGAGGCATTTAGGCTTTGGGGATGCGCCTGTTTCCCTTGGCGATCTGGAAGGCAATAAGTTTGAGATTGTTGTTGAGAGCAGCAAAAAGCCAAAGGAAAAAAGAATTATTAATTATTTTGGTGAGCAGAGGTTTTCAGAAGTAAATCTTGAAGTAGGCAGGGATATTGTAAAGAAGAATTTTGAGAAGGCATGCAGCATTATTAAAGAAGAAAGCGTAAAAAAGTTTCTTGAAAAAAACAAGAGCGACTTTATTGGGGCGCTAAGAACTTTGCCGAAGAAAATATTATTGCTTTATGTTCATTCATACCAGTCTTATATATGGAATAAATCTGCTGAGGAATATCTTAAAGAAAGAAATGAAGAGATCAATGAAGATGCTGAAATTCCGATTGTTGGCTTTGGCGCTGAATATAGTGATGAAAAAACAAAAAAAATAATCAAGAAAATACTTGCAGAAGAAGGCATAACAGAAAGGGATTTTATAATAAAAGAGATTCCTGACGCGTCTGTTGAAGGAGGGAAAAGAAAATTATTTGTTGATATTCAGGATTTTAAGATGGAAAAGCTTGATGGAAAGTGCATGCTTAAATTCTTTCTTCCTAAAGGAAGCTATGCAACAGAAGTTGTAAGGCAGCTATTCTCCTAGGATCTTTGTTATTTCTCTGAATATTGCTTCAATTGGCTTTGACCCATCCAGCCTGTAAAGCTTTCCTTTTTCGTCGTAAAACTTAAGCAAAGGGGCTGTTTCCCTCTGGTAAGTGCTAAGCCTTTTCCTTATTGCCTCTGGCTTGTCATCATTTCTCTGGTAAAGCTTTTCTCCATCGTTATCGCAAATATTATCTTTCTTTGGCGGAACATCTATCCCATATATTGCTCCACATTTTTTGCACTGCCTTCTTGCACTCAGCCTTTTGACTGCAAGATCATCTGAAACTTCAATGTCAAGGACAAAATCAACCTTGCTGAATTCTTCCAATGCCTCTGCCTGCTTTTTGTTCCTTGGATAGCCGTCAAGAATAAAGCCTTTTTTACAATCAGGCTTTTTTATTCTTTCCTCAATCATTGCTGTTGTTATCTCATCAGGCACTAAATATCCTTTATCCATTATTTTCTTTGCCTTTAATCCTAATGCTGTCTTTTCTTCAATAGTCTGCCTGAACATGTCGCCTGTAGAAATATGCGGAATCTTGTATTTTTTTGCAATAAGCTTTGCCTGCGTCCCCTTTCCTCCTCCCTGCGGACCTATAAGAACAATCTCTCTCATCCTAAATAACCTGCTTCTTCCTTAATGTTGGTCTCTCTTTTCCACGACTCAATCAATTTTTCTGTTATCTTTATCATCTGGGTTTTTATAGGATTGAATTCATTCCATGCATCCTTGATGAATTTTGCATCTTCAATATCGCTGCATTTTATCTCTGCAAGGTTGCCTTCCCTTCTCAGCTTCATTATCTTTTTGTAGGTTTCAAAAAGCTCTTCTTTTTCATCATCATCAAACTCCCTCACTTCGTGTAGGTCTGATATTATTGTTTCAGGCTGCAATATTGCATCCAGAAGCTTTGCGAAGTGGTCCAGCCTGTCCTCTATTTTCCTCCTTACTGCCCTTAGGATAAAGCTTGTTTCATCGATTGAATCCAGCTCAAACTCATTGTTTAATAAGTTATAATCAGGCAACTTGTATCTTCCCTTAAGCCCGTCATACTGCTTTTTCAGCCCTTCCTTTCCTTCATCCTTATCAGAAGCCATGGAAGGCTGGTGTTAGAAGTCTATTTTTATAGTTTTCTATGAGTGGTATGGGCTCCTTAGTATATGTTTTGGTATGGTCGTATAAGGTATCTGTTGCTCTTCAAAATATCCTATAATTCCACTTCTGACAATTCCCATGGAAAGGTCGATATGAGGGTGGCGATTGCCTACACGCCATTTAACTGCTTCAAGAATCTCTTTTTCAGGAACATGCACTAGAAAATCCTTTATTTCCTTATGTTCTTGAGGGAACAGATTTGGGTATCTGACAAGATACACCCCACGCCCTTCTTGTTCTATGTAAATACAGCTTGAATCATTACAATATCTTCCGTCTGTTCCTGTATTGAACTTTCCGATTAGATTTGTTTCTTTTACTATGTCGGTTAAGACAGGTTCAACAGGTCGGTGGATTAAATGATCGGGTGCCATTATTTTATTCTCTTTTTTAGGTGGTTTAAACTTAATTTAGGGCATATACTACTTGTATTTTGTATATACCAGTATAGGAATATATATACTAACTTATTTATAAACCTTTCGGTTTTGAAATTTCCAGAAAAAAGCAAGCCCCCGGTGGGAGTTGCACCCACGACCTCCTGATTCCTTTTGAAACCGCATTATCTGCAATACAAGTCAGGTGCAATAGCTACTATGCCACGGGGGCATAACCCAAAGAAGTTTCTAAATTGTTTATAAAGGTTTTGCGGTTTCCCTTGGGATATAACCATATTTGAGGTAGAACGCCTCCCCTTTAGGCCCGAACCTCGAAATCTCCATGAACTCCTTTATTTTATCCTGTATATACGCACAGTCTCCTATTATAGTCCCTCTTCTCGACTCCCTCTGCTTTCTCCATATTCTCTTATAAAAAAGCTCGTGGAAGTTTTTCAGAAGCCAGTGATTTTCCCATTTATCATCCGGGTCTAAAACAAGATAAGAATTGAGCATAACTTCTATTTCTCCCTGCTGCACCTTCATTTTCTTTCCCTCAACCATCACTTCAATATCCTTTACAAACCTGAAGTGGAAATCAATATCCATATGCATTTCATAATAGCTTGATTTTTCTTCCCCTTTTTTTGTCCTCCACCAGATCCATATTGTAGTCCCTTCCCTTGGGTCAGAGGACCTCTTTTCAGAATAATATTTTTCCAGGTATTTTATATTCTCTGGCTTGACATATCCCTTATCGGCAAGCCATTCTCTGGTGTTTCTGTAAAGCTCTTTAGAATTAAACATTCCGAGGTACTTAACCCTTGTTTTAAATGCAGGAAGTTCGACTGCCATATTATGTTTCTAGGGATTTTTCTTTAAAAAGGTTTCTAATGCTTTGCAGAGTTAAGCAACTCTGTGCCAATGCCACGCTCTGTCCGCTTCTGGCTTTGTTTTCGCAACCGCTTATCACTCGCAACCGCTTCTTTTGTTAAGGCACGGCGCTTGGTGGCATTGGCACTTAATACCTGAACATAAGATTTGCCATTACCCATGATGCTTTTACTATTGATAATGGCTTTGTTTTAAGCTCTGTTTTTCTTTTCCTTATTGCCTCGAAGACAGAGTCTATTTCTTTATTTGCATCCACTAAAGTGTATGTTGTTCCTGCCTGGCTAAGCATATGGGTGTCTGATGTTCCTACAATTGCTTTTTTGTATTTAGTTGCTGTTTCAACTGCTTTTTTGTTGAAATGATTTATGTGCTTAAGGTAGAAATGGCAGTATTCTATTGAATCAAAGAGCTTTATGTTTTCTATTAATTTTTCTTTAAGACATTCTTTTGTCGGGTAGAATGGATGCGGAGCGTGCACAAGGATATTTTCATCTTTCAGTTTTTCCAATTTTTCGAATGTTTTTAAGTTTTTAATCTGCTCATTTGTTACGTTTCCCAAAATTACTTCCTTTCCCTCAATCATCTTTTCTGTTCCTGGTATCAGAAGAATTCCCTTTCTTTTTGCATAGTCTTTCAGCTCTTTGCTGAAGATAACCACTCCATGGCCTGTTATTGAGAAGACGTCATATTTAAGCTTTGCATAGTGGTCTATCAACTGCTTTGGTGAATATGAGACTTTGTGCATTATGTCTGTTCCGGCGTGCGCATGAAAGTCAAGCTTTAGCATAGTCATGCACGCCTCTTTATTCTTCCTGCCTTTACATCTTCCAAGCTTTTCTCAAAATCTTCAATAAGTTCAGTGTTTATTTCTTTTTTTGTTATTTTTGCCATCTTATGGTATTATACTGTCTTTTTTATAAAGCTTTTTGGGCAAAGTTTTTAAATTGCTGTTTTACACATTTGCTTATGAAATGGGTATATGCCGTAATATTGCTGCTTTTGCCAAGCTTTGCCTATGCAGACCTTTCATCATATCCTGGTTTCTTTGTTTCAAACAATGCAGTAAATGCCTATTTTGTTGTCGGGCAAACTTCTCCCAAAGAGGATGTTGAAGCTTTGATCAAGGTTGCTGATTCTCTGGGCGAAGATTACTCTGTCCCTGAAGAAAATATTGTCCTGGACAATATGGTCGGGGATATAAGCAACAAGAACATAATATCTTTCGGAAATTCATGCCATAACTCTGTAACAGCATCTATTATAGGGACGACTAACTGCACAAGCTTTTTTGCTGCAGATGAAGGCATCATAAAGGCTTTTTCAAACGGAAACGCAACGGCAATTGTAGTGGCAGGATTGTTCCCTGAAGCTACTTTGCTTGCAGGAGAGTACCTTGCGGATTATAAAAACAAGGAAATGTCAGGAAATACAATTACCATACGATTTGAGCTTCCTGAAGAAGAAGTTATTAAGCTTACTGCCCTTGAAGCATTGCAGCAGGAAAATCTGAATATCGACAGGCTTGACCTAAGGTATTTTCCATTGATGTTTTTTGACGGCAGTGATTTTAATGCAGAGATTATTGTGGGAGAGAAAGCTCCTGCGTCTTATATAACAGGAACAATAAGATTTACACAGGCTATGCAGGCAATAGGCGGAGTTGTTGAAACAGGAACTACCAAAACAGACAGGGACATTGTCTCTGCAATCGGAAAAAACCTGATATTGGTCGGCAATGCATGCGACAATGAAATGATAAAGGATTTTCTGAAATTAAATGATTGTGAAGCAGGGCTGGATAAGGGGATTATCAAGCTTTTTGACAACAAAGGAAAGACAATCATGGTAATTTCAGGGGATGAAGAAGGCGTTGTTAATGCCTTGGATATTCTTTCTGATTTCAGGGATCATGATATGAAAACATCAACGGTTTTTGTATACAACGGCCTTGTAAAGAAAGGGGAATGGATTATTGAAGAGAAAGCTGCCAACAGGACTTTTGTTTTTGAGAACAAAACAAAAGAACATGATAAAAGCAAAATTGCTGCTGATAATGATACAATAATAATCTTTGAAAACAAAACAACAGAAAACAAAACAGAGGGGCAGCCGGAAATTAAGGCGAAAGCTAAAAAGCCAGGCATAATAATGCGCATAATCAACTGGATATTGGGGTTGTTCAGGTAAAATGCTAATCGGATTGGTAGGAAAGCCATCAGCTGGGAAAAGCACTTTTTTCAAGGCTTGTACATTGGCAGAAGTTGATATAGCCAATTACCCATTTACTACTATTGCTCCTAACCACGGCATTGGATATGTGAAGGTTCGCGATCCTGCTATTGATTTTGGGAAAAGATCTAATCCACGCGAAGGGTTTGTCCTTGGTGAATACCGCTTTGTTCCTGTGCAGATGATTGATGTTGCCGGCTTAGTTCCTGAGGCACATTTAGGCAAAGGCCGCGGCAATCAGTTTTTAGATGATTTACGACAGGCAGATGTTTTAATACATATTGTTGATATGTCCGGTTCTTTGAATGCATTCGGAGAGCCTGTTGCTGTTGGCTCTTATGATCCTGCTGAAGATGTTAAGTTTTTGGAGACAGAATTAGATATGTGGTATTTAGGAATTTTAAAGAAAGGATGGGAGAAGTTTGCCAGGACTGTTATGCAGGAGAAAGGCAATGTTGCAAAAGCTTTGGGGAAACAATTATCTGG
Source organism: uncultured Methanosarcinales archaeon (assembly GCA_964459835.1). Taxonomy (GTDB): domain Archaea; phylum Nanobdellota; class Nanobdellia; order Woesearchaeales; family UBA12501; genus CAYWPA01. The sequence goes on along the minus strand of CAYWPA010000005.1, from coordinate 13,523 downwards.
ATTAGGTGTTGATGAAGATATGGTTAAAGAGGCTGTTGAAAAGCTGAAGCTTTCTTTGAACCCAATAGATTGGAAAGATGATGATTTGAAGAATATAGCTGTCGCTTTAAGGAAGAAAACAAAACCAATGGTGATAGCTGCCAATAAGCTGGATGTTCCTGTTTCTATCTCAAACTTTGAAAGGGTATCTTCGCAGTTTCCTGACTATGTCTTTGTGAAATGCTCTGGCGAGAGTGAATTGGCTTTAAGGGAAGCTGCAAAAAAAGGGTTGATTGGTTATATTCCCGGCTCTAATGATTTTGCTGTTAAGGGTGAGACAACAGAACAACAAAAAAAGGGCCTTGATTTTATTAAACAGAATGTTCTTGGAAAATTAAACACCACAGGCGTGCAGGAAGTCATGAACATCGCTGTCTTTGATCTATTGAAATATGTCGCTATCTTCCCCGGCGGCGTGAATAAATTAGAAGATAGTAAAGGTAATTGTTTACCTGATTGTTTCCTGATGAAGCCCGGAACAACTGCTCTGGATTTTGCTTTTAGGCTGCATACTGACTTTGGAAAAACCTTTATCCGCGCTATTGACGTCAGGACTAAAATGACTGTCGGGAAAGAATATAAGCTTAAAAATATGGATATTATGGAGATAGTTAGCGGGAAATGACCGAAAAATTTAAATATACTATGGTATACTACGGTATACGGTGATAAAAATGGACACAACAACAATTAAAATACATGAAGACACAAAATCCCAGCTCGACAAGCTTAGGGAGTATAGAAATGAAAGCTATGATGAAGTTATCAAGAAAGTGATATACATAGTCAAAACTGCAAAAACACAGCCTGAGCTTAGCAAGGAAGCAATTGAGGCTATTGAAAATGCAAGGAAAAGGATAAAGCAGGGCAAATTTCTAACTGAATCTGAAGCTAAGAGGAGACTTGGCATATAATGTATGAAGTCATATTTGATGAAGAAGCAATAAGTTTCCTTTCAGGCCTTCCGAAAGAATTGAGGAAAAGAATTTATGATAAAATAATATCCACTAAATCAGATCCTTTTAGGTTTTTTGAAAGGTTAAAAGGAAGAAAAGATTTTAAGCTGAGGATAGGCGATTACAGGGCAATAGCATATATTAAAGAGAATCCAAGAATAATAGAGATAACATTAATTGGCCATAGAAAGAATGTATATAAAAGAATTTAATCTATATCTTTGTCTCTTTCCACTTGCAAAACCCGCATTCCTCAGAACTTTCAGGCATTTTGCCTTCTAAGACTTCTATTGCTTTCTTAAAAATTGATTCTGCATTCTTAATGGAAACTTCCATTTTTACCAATTCTGTGTGGAAGGCAACATCGCCGTCTTCCTCAACCTCACGAGGGTAATAGAACAATAAATAGCTATAATCTTCTGTTTCATATTTGTTTTTCCTTAGCAACAAATTGTAAATATCTAACTGATTCCGATAATGCTCTGCAGTGTCTTCTTTCAAAGCATAGCCTCTTGTTTTGTAGTCAAGAACTATCAACTTATTTCCTTTCTTTAGTATATTGTCCACAGCCCCTCTGAACAGGTTTCCTTTTTTATCTGTCCATTGAATTCCTTTGAAGTTGCTTCTCCAGACATTAAGCAATTCAACATTGTCAAACAGCTTTACTTCCCTGTTCATATCCTTTAATTCCGGCGGCAGTTTTCCTTTATCCCTAAACCTGTCAAAATGCGCTTTCAGAATCTTGTCCATCCCGCTGGGCAAAGTGGGGAAAATAGTATCAGGGCGCTTGATACCCTTATTAAAATGCAGCCAGAAGCACCTTGGGCAGTCTTTCAGTAAGCTTAAGCTCGATGGAGATAGTTTGTAGGTCATGGTATCATCTTTGTTGTTATTATTCTTTAAGCTTTCGGTTATTTGCTCCACCATTTCTGCCGGATGTTTTTTTACTAGCGTTGATTCTTCTATTCAGGTCAAGTGCGTACCTTGCTAATCTTAAATAGGCTGCTGCTATCCGATGCTGATTCTTTGCCATGTCATTTAGAATTTCAAATATCTCTTTTTCTACAAATGTTTTTGGTTTTAATTCGGACAGCCTTTTAATATTTTGATTCAGCTTGGAACTGATGGTTTCTATATCTTGTATGTCATCCAGCAATATCTGCCTTTCCATTATTCCCATTTTACAACATCCTATATCTATTCAGCTTTGGCTCGTATATATCTCCATTTCTTTTTAGTTCTTCCAGAACATCTTCTGTTTTTGTTCTGGAAATTCCCAATTTCTTTGCTTCTATTGCTATTTCTTCAAATGGAAGTTCCCCTCTTATTTTATTCATCAACCTTTCCATTATTTCATCAATACTTTTTTCTTCAAATCTTATATTAATGCTTCTCCTTGCAAAAACATCAAGAAAATCCTTTTGCTTTACGATTCCTTTTTTATTTACAATTTTCACAAGGTTAAGGATTGCATTTGAAATGTTGTTTATCTTTATGGTATATTTTTTCTGAAATATGGTATGTTTCTTCTGAAAACGATCTATTTCACCATTTAACCCCATGATATCCCATTTCATACGCTGCATGCTTTTAGCAGTATCCTCTCTCAACCTGGATATCTTTAGCTTATCTATGTCTATCTTGTTTTCCATCTTACAACACCCTGAACTTATCCGGCTTTCAATTTCTCAATTGAGGAGACAAGAGGTAATATTTTCTCCAGAACATGCTTATCATCCAAAGATTTAACTTTGTTATACTTTACTACTTTCCTGCTTTCTTTTCTCTTATCATTTTCAGGAGCTTTTAGATCAACATTGATAAAATCTTTCTTCTTAAAGCCAATTGAATCCTTGCCATAAGAAAACTTGAAAGGGTATAATCTCCTCCATTCCTTATTTTCATTAATTCCAGCAACGCATACTATGTGCCCATATTTTCTGCTTTTCTCAGGGATGGCTCTAACTAGCACAAGGATGTTTTCTGTCTTATTCATATGTGCATAACCTCTATATGTTCAGTTTCCAGGAAATCAGAAATAATCCCTCTATGGCACATTTCCTTTGAATGTTCAAAGCACATAAGAGCAATTCTCTTTTTCTTGCTTAATTGAATTAATTTTTTAATTTCTGCTTTTTGATTTTGAAGTGTAGTTTCTTTATATGTTGAAAATAATTTTTCATAATCTTCTTTTGTATCCAGATTCTTTCTTGATTCTCCTCTTATTCCTAATTCCGGAATATGCAAATATTCAATTCCAACACTCTCTAGATATTTTCTAAGCTTATTTTTTGTAAAGCTGAAATTCATGCTAAAAGGATTGTATCTTACATCAACAAGGATGTCTATGCCTTTTTCTAATAATGAATTAAGAAATGAATCTATATCTCTTCCTTCATACCCTATTGTAGATATTCCAGGCTCTGTTTTCTGCAATTTCATTCTTGGAGAATTGCTATTAACAGTAAACCAATGGTAATTATCATAAACATATGATTTAATCTCTTGATCTGATTTAAATTTAGTTGCGATTTTTGCTACCTTCTGTTTAATTTTAAAATCAATATTTTTTATTACTGATTTTCCTAATGGCATTAATGTTAATTTCTTATCTTGTTCATTGATTAGCCCCTTGGATTTCAGTGCAGCAATATCAATGTAACTCATATAAGAATACGGACCGTATTTATATGGGAAAAAATGATAGAAGTTCACTAAATCATTCATTCCCTCTTCCTGATTCAATAAAAACAAATTTTTCTCTATCATAAATTTTGATGCTCTGGCACCTAATTCGTTAATCACACTAATAAGAACTTTTTGTCTGTTAACTAGGCGTATTGCCATATTGTTATGACAGATACAGAAGTTTATAAAGTTTGCCTGCATCCTTGTCTAGTGTCCAGTGAAGCCCAAAACCTTTAAATACATCATAGAAATACCCAAACTCATGTTCGACGAACCTTTAGCCTGTCCGAAAGGAACTGTAAGAGCAATCCTAGCCATAATCATAACAGGTGCAACTGTAGGACTGGCTTTCTATGACAAAGATCTATTCATGCAGATTCTGCCATTAACTGCTTTAGTAGTAGGTTTTTATTTCGGAAGGAGGAGTGTGGAGTAAAATGACAGAGCAAACAATGGATTTGGAAAGAAAAACTGAAAGTCTTGCAAAAAAGCAGTAGTTGGGATGGAAATGGGAGTCTTTTTAGGAGCTTATTCTATGGGCTGGGCAGTTAATGAAGCAGTACAGCAAACAAAGCATCTATATTATCATGCAACAGGGACCAAGCATGAAAGAGTTCCTAATGATGTAGACAATGATGCTTTCTTTGACACGTTTTCTCACTATGAAAGAAAATAAATTATCTTTTAATCAAACCAGAAAGCAATGAAATAATATGCTCAAATTCAAGCTTATTCTTGTCTAAATAAGATTTCTCTACAAACAGGCCGTCATAAGCTATCCTGTTCCGGATATTCTTCAGCAAATGCATAACTGAAGCTTCATACTCATATGAAGGATACTTAAAACTAAAAAAAGAAAGCAGGCATTCATGATTAGAGGATTTAAATCCGTTATTAAGCAGTAAAGCAGTCAATAGCTCCTTGATGATCTCATAATAATTCTCAACAATAATGGAAGCAGTCTCATCATCAACATCCTGCTTAGAAATAAATCTTAAACGGACAGAGCACATATGAAGAATAGAAGAAATCTTATCATTATCAGCACTAATCTCTCTTATGAACTCCTTTCTGCACCTTCCCCAGTCCATCATTTCTTTCATTTAGCTTCAAATATCCTGATAGCTTAATCCCATTGATAATATTGTTGAGCAATTCATCACTCAGCTTCCCAATATTTTCCTCAAAAAACAGGTTAACCTTATGCTTCAAAACCTTTTCAAACTTATCTAAATCCAAACTTCTTCTGCCAGACTGGACAAACAGGTCAATATCACTTGTCTTGTCATACTCCCCTTTCCTTACGCTGCCGAACAAAATAATGCATGAAGAATGGCATGAATCTTCTATGTACTCTATCAGCCCTGACGAATGCAGCTTTAAGACCATATTCTCTAATTTGTAGACCTTGAAAAGCTTATTAGCAGTATTTGCATTATAGCTTGGGTAAATTCCATTGGTATTCCGGCAGACAAGCTTTTCTTCCAAAAGCTCTTTCAGATAGTTCTGCACAGAGCTGGCAGGCAGGCCTGAAAGCCTGCTTATCTCCCTTATATGGAACTCTCTCGAAGGCTCTTCAAAGAAGAGCTCCATTATCCTAAGCTTATTCTTGTGTAACATTTTCTGTACAGTTGTACATATATTGTTACAGTTATAAAGCTTTCTATTGATATCTTTAGAATTCTTAATAAGCCTTTCTTAAGAATTTCCAGAAGATTTTCAAAAAGGTGCCCACATTTTTCATTTTCTTCTTTTTGTGGTCCTTAATGTACGTTATATTTAAATACAAAACAACACCAAAAGCCAATATGAGACTCTACAAGCTAAACAAAGCAGTTCTAAGCTTCAAAAACAAGCCGGAAAAGCTATTGAATGGTTTGACGTCAAATGAATTGGACAAGCCAAAGAATGCCTTCCTGGACAAGTTCGGGAAGATAATAGTTACAGCAAATCAAGTTAAAGTAAATGATGAAATTCTAATGGTTATTGAAAAGCAGTTTGTGGAAAGATTAAGACAGCATTTAGATGCATACTTAAAACTGGGCAAAACCAAATTAGAAGAAACAGACTATAATGCTTATTTTGATATGGATGGAGATTATAATCAGGAAAGCGATGAATTCACAATAAAGCAGAACAAAGGACAGATAATTCTAACAAAAAAGCAATTAAAGACAAACATAACTGAAGAAGAATTCAAAACCTTCAGGCTAAACAACAATATACCAATCCAAGGAAGAGACTACGACGAGGAAATGCTGTTAAATGTAAGCGAAGACTATGTATCATTCAAAAAAGGCTGCTACTTAGGCCAGGAGATCATAGCAAGGGTAAAGAACAAGGCAAAGCCGCCGAAGAGATTAGCAGTAAAGGACAATAAATTTACATTCATACCCAACTAATTTCCGCTATTTCTGAAAGATTTTCAGCTTTAGAACAAAAGCGCTTAAAAAAAGAAAAAGATTTATATATTAGTAAACTTAACATAAAATGTTAAGTATGATGAATGACAAAAATCAAGGAATTTACTGTACTATTGACAGAAGCAGACAAGCTAGACATAAGACTAATTCAAGACAAGAACCAGATAACAGGCTTTGTAATAAACTACAGGGCAAAAATGGCATGAAATATACAGGGTTGACACGTGCCATGGCTATTTGCATGAGCAGAGGTTTTGGCTTAGCCCAAGGCCAATAAAACTTCCAAGACAGGAACCATTAAAGTTTTTGTTTGACTTTTATATGGAAGAAGTAAAGGAAAGATATGAAAAATACAAGAAATACTATAAAGAAAAATGGCATACAAACTAACCGACAAGAAATTCGAATCTGTAAAAAGGTTTTTCGATGAAGTATGGAAAGATCCTTCTAAATATCCAGATAAAGGCTTAATCTTAAGCCTGGACGACAAGGAAATAACAAAAATATTCACAAAAGAAAGGATTAAGCTAATTAAATTAATAAAAACAAGGAAAATAAAATCCCTAAGCGAATTAGCAAAGAAAACAAAAAGAGAGCTTTCTGCTATAGACAGGGACTTGAAATTATTGGAAAGACTAGGAATCGTAACATTAAAAAAAGAAGGAAAAACAGTAAAACCAATAGTAGAAAAAGAGATTTTAATTCTTCCGCTAATAGAGTTTGAGACTAAAACAATAGATAAACTGGAAAAGAAAGTGTATGTATGATTAAATTGTGCTTAATTAAAATTTATACCAAGCTTTGCTTTTCAAGCTCTTTAGTTCTTTCCTTCCTTCCCTTTCTCTGTAGTTTTACGGCCCAGTCATAAATCTCTTCTTCTTCATATGCTTTCTGTTTAATCGTTTCCCAGTAAAAATCCCTAAATTTCTTAACAACAGGATTAGATAAGTTAAGCCTGTACATTTTAGCCTTTCCAACGACTCTTGTTTGTACAACAATATGTTCTTTAACTAATTTATTCCAAAATAGCTTTAATGTGGAATAACCAACACCAGATAAGCTAGCAACATCTGTCATGCTATAATCGAAGTCTTCATGGACTACTAAAAAGTCTATCACCTTCAATTTTGGCGATTCCCCGAATATATCTAAAAATATTGTTTTCATTTTGTGGATACTTAATACTCATTAAGTATCATATAACTACTATAACTAACGTTGGTACTATTTAAATGTTTCGATTTGTAGCTCATATAAGCCAAGAATAGAAATATTTATAAATCCCATTACTATGTCCTTTACCATGCCACCAAACCTAAATCAAGATTACATTAAAGTCAGGAACAACATAATCAAGAAGCTCTACTCTGTAAACGCATTTACCAAAGGCCACATGCTTTTTGAAAGGCTGCATCATGGGATACCAAAACATTTAGCAGGAATGGTAAAAGATGTGCTCAAAGATTTAATAAAAGAAGGTTTGGTTCTATTTTATGGCAAAACAAAACATGGAGATGCATATCAGCTAAACATAAAGAAACTAAAAGAACTTGAAGATATAATATTCAAATGACCTAATCCTTAGCTTCCCCAGCTCTTTTAAAAGTCTCAGCTAAATCAATGATATACTTTCCTTCATCTAATTTAAACACAATAGGGTTCTTCTTATTAAACAAATTAACCAAATCAAGCTCAAACTTGCCAGGTTTAACTACGCGAATAGACTCTAAATCAAGAACAACAACATCGTCGTCAGCAAACTCCCCTACAATATCTACAATATGCTTCACATCCTTTTCAATATCTTTTTTCTCTTTAGGCGATAAATTAACAGAAATCTCCTTGGCCTGAGCAACTTTCTCCTTCCTAACATAGAAAAACAGCCTAGCTCCGCATTTGCAGCCAGCTAAAATCTCCTTTGAGCCATCATCATAGAATGTTCCGCACCTGACGCATTGGTGAGGCATTATCTCCTCCTCTTGGGAGACTTTGTGAACATCTGGATTTTATGAGGGTCTTTCTTGATCTCCTTGACAATGTTTGCAGGCCCTATAATAGTTAAACCTCCACGATTGCCAAGCAAAACATTTGCAACGCCTGCTTTCAGCTTTGAAACAGCATCTCCTGCTTTTCCTGGATATATAACCTGCAATTCAATTCCCTTGAACTTTCTGTCTATCTCTTCCATTGTTGTCTTTATAAGCTCACCTTCCTCTTCTTTGGACAATCTTCCTTCAAGTACTACAATCTTGTCTTCTTTTGCAAGGCTTAAAAGCTTCTTTATCTTCCCAAGCGAAGACAATTTTGCAATTTCCTCGTACGGCACAAAGGCCAAAGTTAGATTCATTCATCCCACCAGTGCAAACAACCCTTCATAAAACTTGTCTATATTCTTCCCTTTCTTTGCGCTTATTCCAATGACTTCATACTGCGGAAAGGCAGCCTGTATTTTCTTGACATCTGCTTTTCTTACATCAATTTTGTTTCCAACAATCAAGACAGGAATGTCCCTTGCTTCCAGATTTCCAACAATAGTGATATTAACTTGTGAATAAGGATCTTTTGTAGAATCAAGAACAACAATCACAGCATCCATATCATCAAGCCATTTTATTGCATCAATAACTCCTTTTGTCGCTTCCTTTGCCCTCTTTTTAGCCTCTTTCTCCTTCAAACCTTTTTTCATGAATTGCTCATAGTCAATTTTGGTTGCAATTCCAGGAGTATCAACCAAATTAAAAGTAAGCTGCCTTTTCTTGTGCTTTATGACTATCTCTTCTTTTTCCATAACTTCTCTTGTCTCATGCTCAATAGGAGAAACCTTGCCCATCTCTTCTCCGATCCAGTCTTTGCATATCCTATTAGCCAACGTAGTTTTGCCGGCATTCGGAGGGCCGTATAGTCCAAGCTTAAGGTGCCTGTGATGCTTGAAAATATCTTTAAGAACCCTTTCTATAAACTGCTTTATTATCTTTAGCATCTACCACACCTTTGCTTTAATACTGCCTCAGACAATTTATATACTTTTCGCTTTCTGGGTACAGTCAAGTTGAGTGCCAATGCTGCCAAGCGCCGTGCTCGACCAATGAAGCAATTGCGAAAAATCACGATTGCGGAAACAAAAGCAGAAGCGAACAGAGCGCAGCATTGGCACGAGACATGTTGCTTGACTTAACAGGTTTTCTGCCCTCCAAAAAGTATATAAACGAGGCTTTCCAATATGCACCTATGGAAAAAGAGGTAAAACAAGATATTCTTGCAGTATTAAAACAAGCTATCCAGATACTCAAAAAAGAGGACTATGCGCAGCTGAAGGAACTGAGCAACCACACAATCCACAATGCTTCTATATACCAGGATAATGATTCGATATTCGTTGCTGTTATAATATATTCAATATATAAGATAGCAGCAAGATGCATTGGAAACACTATCCCATGCAAAGGCATGGTAAAGGTTGTTGAAGAGGCTGTAAAAAATCTCGAAAAAGATAATGAAGAAACATACCAAAAATGCATGAAAGACCTTTTGAAAATAATCTCAGAGTCAGACGAAAGGCTGAAATTATACATTGAAGAGGTCATCAAGCAGGCAGAGGTAAAAAAAGGGTCAGAGCTGTACAAGCACGGATTGTCAATTGCAAAAGTATGCGAGTTGATGGGGATATCGCACTGGGAACTGATGAGCTATGTCGGAAAGACAAGGATAGCTGATTATGGGAAGGAGACTTTTGACATAAGAAAGAGGATGGATTTCGCAAGGAGCATATTTCAATGAAATCAATAATATTTGACACAGGGCCGATAATAAGCCTGGCAACAAACAACCTTTTGTTTATTTTAGACCCTTTGAAGCAGGAATTTAAGGGAAGCTTTCTTATAACACAGAAAGTGAAGAGAGAGGTAATTGACAGGCCTTTTGAAATGAAGAAATTCAAGTTTGAGGCTTTGCAAGTGATGAGCTACATCAACAAAAGAACTTTGGAAGTAATTGAAAAGGAATTGAAAGAAGAGACAAACGAATTATTGGAGATTGCAAACAGCTGCTTCAGGGCAAAGGGTATGAACCTTAACATTGTCCATCCTGCAGAGCTGGAGGCAGTTGCAGCTGCGGTAAAGTTCGGCTCAAGCGCAGTTGTCATTGACGAAAGGACAACAAGGTCAATGATAGAGGATCCTGAAGAGCTGAAGAAATTATTAAGCTATAGGCTGCATACAAATGTTGAAATGGACAAAGGCAATATAAAAAAGCTGATGGAAAAGACAAAAGGCGTTAAATTCATACGCTCTTCAGAGCTTGTTGTAATGGCATATGAGCTTGGGCTGCTGGACAAGTTTATGCCGAATATGCCTGAGGCAAGGAAGCAGCTCATACAGGCTGCCTTGTGGGGGCTGAAGATAAGAGGCTGCGCAATAAGCCAGAAGGAGATAGACACTTTGGTGAATATAGAGACAAGGCTGTAATCATTCCTTAATTCCAATATACAATCCTCTATCTTTCATTAACCCTTTATTCAAGAACTTTGCTTTAAGGCCGGCCTGCTTCATTAATTTTAAGGTTTTGTCAACTTCAAAAAATCCTGTTTCAACTCTGTCTACAAAATGTTTAATATCTTTATTTCTTTCTGCAATCAAATAATGAAAATCCATGACCGATAAATTTCCTTTGATTTTTACTGTATTTAATCTGGCAATCTTTATTTCTTTCCCATCATAAATGGTCATACCGGGGGTTCCTACTTTATATGCGGATTTTGCAACCCACGGCTCAATTATTACGACACCACCTGGTTTCAGGTGTTTTGCAAAATTATGTATGGTTTTTCTTAAATTTGGATAATTCTTAAGATGCGCAATAGAACTGAACAAACATGTAATTACATCAAACTTCTTATTTAACTTGAATATTCTCATATCTGCTTTCTTAAAAACAACACCTTTAATATTCTTTTTTGCAACTTTTAGCATTTCCTGATTAATATCAATACCTGTGCAGGAATAGCTTATTTTAAAGTATTTGATATGCATACCAGTTCCACACGCAACGTCAAGAAGTGTTTTTCCAGATGATTTTCTATATTTTGAAGTCAGCTTTTTAACAATGTTTGCGTCTTTCTTATAGTCCTTCCATGAGTATATTAAATCATAGTATTTTGCAAGTTCCTTATACATCCTATGCTTTTTCATGAATTTTGAAGGGTCTGCCGTGCTATATAAATATTACCACAACAATCTTTTTATACTATCCATAGTTCTGCCTTATTATGAAAAAAATAGAGCTTTCTGAAGAAGACAAAAAAGCCATGAGAAAGAACATAAAAAGAGGATATTCCATGGTGGGGCCTTCTGAAATGTCCCCAAAGGTGATTGGGGAGCTGAAGCAGAAGCAGATTGAAGAAACCCAGAAGAAAATTGAAGAAAGAAAGGAACAAACTGAAAAGGCAGAAGAGCTAAAGAGAAAAAAGCTTGGGAAGATACAGGAAATAAGGCAAAAGACCAGAGAAAAAGGAGATGAAAAAGTGAAGAAAGGGTTTCCATGGCTTAGGATGCTGATAATTCTCGCAATTGTTTTTGCATTATATTATTATTTTATACTGAACAAATAAGATGACAAAAGGACAGATCATTTCAGGGGAGTTTGGAAAGGTTTTGATGAGGCAGAAGAGCAATGAGGACATTGACCTAGGAGAGCTGCTTATAGCTGACTCAAATGACAAGAAAATCCTTATGCAAGTTTATGACTTAATCTATGGAAGCCAGATATCACAGCAAAACCTGGAGTTGATTTCAGGATTAAACCTTGAAGAAAACACTGACATGGATTTTATTGACCCGAATTTAAGGAATTATAGATTAGCCTTATTGAAAAGCCTGATAACAATAAGCGGAAATGAGGCAAGGATCGCAAAGACGCTGCCAGGGTTTTTCTCAACAGTCAGGGAAATAAGAGAGGACGACTTAAAGTTCCTTACAAAGCCTAAGAATCCATTGTTCCTTGGAAAATTAAGGTCAGGCTCAAAGACATTGAATGTTGATATCTTCCTTGACGGAGAGCAGGCATTGAGCCATCATATTCTTATTCCTGCAACAACAGGAAGAGGAAAGAGCAACCTTACAAGCTGCATACTGTACAATTTAGTTGATGCAGATTACTGCGGAATCTTGGTTCTTGACCCTCATGACGAATATTATGGAAGAAACGGGTTAGGATTAAAAGATCATCCTTCAAAAGAAAGAGTTGTCTTTTACACTCCAAAAAATGTTCCTCCGGGAGCATTGACATTGAAAATAAATGTTGAGTCAATAAAGCCAAAGCATTTTAACGGCGCTGTGCAGTGGAGCGATGCGCAGAATGACGCAATTTACACATATTACAAAAAATACGGAAAAGACTGGATTGCTGCAATTGCATGGGAGAAGCCAGTAGATGGAAGCTTCCATGAGGCAACAATAGGGGTTGTAAGAAGAAAAATAATAAACTTAATTGGGTTGAGGATTGAAGGAAGCATGCTTGTAAGCAACGGGGTTTTTGATTTAGGTGCAGGAAAGACAACAATAAATGATATTGTAAATGAGCTGGAAAATGCAAAGACAGTTATTGTTGACACTTCAAACTTTTCAGGAAGCGTTGAAATATTAATCGGATCAATGATTGCACACGAAGTGCTTTCAAGGTACAAGCATCATAAGGTTACAGGAGAGCTAAAGGGCAAGCCTGTTATATCTGTTGTGATTGAGGAAGCACCAAGGGTTCTTGGAACCGATGTTCTGAAGCAGGGGTCAAATATCTTTGAGACAATTGCAAGGGAAGGAAGGAAGTTTAAAGTCGGATTGATAGCGATTACGCAATTGCCAAGCCTGATCCCAAGGCAGATTTTGGCTAATATAAACACAAAAATAATCTTAGGCATAGAAATGCAGCCAGAAAGGCAGGCTGTCATCGAGTCAGCAGCCCAGGATTTGAGCGAGGATAATAGGAATATAGCTTCTTTGGACAAGGGGGAGGCAATAGTCACTTCAAACTTTGCAAGGTTCGCAACGCCTATCAAGATCCCTTTATTCTCAGACATTGTAATGAAGAAAGAAGCGGTAAAGAAGGACTTTTCAGCCGTAAGAAGCTAGAAATATTTATATATGGAAAAAAGAGGTAAAGAGATATGGCAGGAATAGCAATAAAAGAAACACCGTATGGCGGTGTCTATGCAAGGCTTTACGAAGTGCTTGATATTATGAACAGGCAGTTTAATAGAAAGATCAGGGTCATAATACAGCAGCTTTTTATTATAGCAGACAGCCTTGAAAAGCTTTCTGAAAGAGAGAAATTAAAGCAAAAAAGAATAACCAAAGGCGAAAAAGAGCTGGCGGGTTATATTAAAGATGAGGAGCATATCGCAAAATTAGATGAAGTTGGTAGATAA